>CAMQHT010000067.1 GCA_947001705.1 uncultured Collinsella sp. | reverse complement strand
CCCCCCCCCCCCCGCCGCGGGGGCCCCCCCCCCCCCCCCCCCCCCCCCCCCCCCCGCGCGTGAGCGCGCGGTTGTGCCGCTGCGAACAAAACTATGCCGGATTACGGGACTGGATAGCGAACCTCCGACCATATCGAAAACCAAGATAATAAAACCGCAGGTAGACTGCTTGCTGTTTTTCAAAAATAGGGGGTATGGATGAGGGCTCCGACTTTAGCCCCGTAAACCGGCATAGTTTTGAAATGGCACCATATCAGTAACAGCCTTTGATCTCCCGTGGACAGAGGGAAACGGATCATTTTTGCCTTGCGAGGGCTGCCGCGTGACCCGTCTGCCACGAAATGGGCCCATCTACTATGTTTAGGCGGCAGCCCTCGACCACGGCAAGTAATGTGAAATGAAAACCGCAGGTAGAACGCCTGCGATTTTTCATGAAACGCGGCTATGGTCAGGGGTATCGGGTCAAACGTAGTAGATGGGCCCATTTCGTGGCGGGCGCCGTCAGCCGATCTCCGCGGGCGGAAGAAAGCAGATCATTTTGGTCTCGCAAGGCTTGCGGAGGCACTCGCGCAGGGCCGCCCGAACAAAACTATGCCGGTTTACTACGATGAACTCGACATTCCCGACCATGACTGCATTTTTCTAAATATCGCAAGCGTTCTACCTGCGGTTTTGGAAGCGTGCAATTTGCCGTGGTCGAAGGTAGGTGATTCATCGTAGTAAACCGGCATAGTTTTGAAATGGCATTAAATCGATAGCAGCCATTTTGCTATGCCGGGGTGGTCGGTTGTTGGGCAATTACCCTCGCAGGTAGGCGATGGCGATCTGCGTGCGGTTGCGTAGGCCCATTTTGGCAAGGATCGAGCTGATGTGGTTGCGTACGGTGCCTTCGCCCATGTAAGCGGCGGCGGCAATCTCCTTGTTATCGAGGCCGCGGGCGATGAGCTCGGCGACTTCGAACTCACGGTCGGTCAGGCTGGCAAAGGCGGCGGGTCGGCGAGGCGTGCTGGCATCGGCGCCTGTCCCGTCAAAATCGATGTCCTCGATCGCCTTGCCCTCGAGCACGCGTTTGCCGTCCATGACCTGCGCCAGTGCCGGTGGAATGGCGGCGACATCGGTTTTGATCAGGTAGCCGCGGGCGCCCAGTTTGAGCGCCGACACAATGTACTCGTCATCCGAGAATGTTGTCAGAAACACCACGCGCGCCGCAGGGTCGCGCTCGAGGATCTCGCGTGCCGCCGAAAGGCCGTCGCGCCCCGGCATCTGGATGTCGAGTAGCGCGATATCGGGCGCGTGCTCGGCGTAGAGCGCGACCGCGTCGTCGCCATTGGCGCCGGTACCCACCACCTCGATCTGCGGCTGTGCGCCCAGGATAATCTTGAGCGAATCGACCACCAAACGGTCGTCGTCGACAACTATGAGCCTCATCGGGCCTCATCTCCTTGCTGTTTGGGAACGGTGGCAAACACACGCCAGCCGCCGGCGCCGGCGCGCGGGCCGGCGGTGAAGGTGCCGCCAAGCGCCTCGACGCGCTCGCGCATGGAGCCGAGCCCCATGCCCTCGGCGATGCCGCGACCGCCCGTCTGGGTCCCGCCCGTGCCATCGTCGGTAACGATGAGCTGGTAAAACGATGGATGCTCCAAGCATCGCACAACAACGTTTTGCGCGCGGGCGTGGCGCATGGTGTTGGAGAGCGCCTCGCGCAGGACCGCCGCAAAGCAGTTGGTGATGTTGGCGGGCGCATGCTCGGCCAAAACCTCAAGCTCAATCTGCGGGCCGCCATCTGAGCACGCGCCTTCCACGATGCACTCGAGCTGTACGGAGAGGTCGGCGGCAGTGTCATTGAGCGCGTGGACGCTGGCGCGCACAAGTTGGAGCGCCTCGTCAACGGTGTGCTTGACGTCGGCGAAATCGGCGGCAACCCTGGGCTCGTCGGCGTGCACGACGCGCAGGGCCTCGGTCTGCAGCGAGGCACGTGTAAGTTGGTGGCCAACGCTATCGTGGATCTCGCGCGCGATGCGGGCGCGTTCGGCGAGTGTCGCGAGCTCGACTTCGTAGTCCTGGCGGTCGGCAAGGTCACGGTTGCGCGCTTCGAGCGCGAGGGCTCGTTCCTGCAGCTCGTCGCGGATGCGGCGCATGCGCTGCTGCTCGCGCTCCAACTGGGCGGTACGCAGTGACAGTAGGGTGGCGGCGACTGAAAGGATGGCGGTCAGCAGGAGCGTTCGAGCGGCAAGCGCGTCGGCGCGAAGGTCCGCGACGAGTGCAAAGACAAAGGCGACGCCAATGCCCAGCGCGACCCAAACGCGTTCACGGCGCACGCGCCGCGCGATGTCATAGAGGGCGAGGGGCGCAAACGGCACAAACGGCGGCACGAAGACAGCCGCGATGATGTAAGCGTAGCTCGCGGCCTCGCTTGTGCGGCTCGTGCGTTCCTTCTGTGCGAGCTCGGCCAGCGAGGTGGCAATAACGCCAAGGCAAAACGCCGCGACCAGGCGAGCGTCCACAGCAAGGCCCGTGGCGGCCGCAATGCAGCACGCCAGCACGATCGATTTGTCGAAAAGCCTGTTCATACGGGTATTGTACGCGAAGCCGCGCACGGGGGAGGCGCCACTCAAAGCAACCGTGACATTCCTCCCACGCGGCGGGGGGGGGGGGGGGGGGGGGGGGGGCCCCCCCCCCCCCCCCCCCCCCCCCCCCC
>CAMQHT010000066.1 GCA_947001705.1 uncultured Collinsella sp. | reverse complement strand
GGCCCCGAATCGGTGTTGCCTCCCGGCGCATTCCGCAGGGGGAGCGATATTTTGCAGCACGAAGTGCGCAGCAAAATATCGCTCATGCCCGAGGACGCGCCGGGAGGCAACACCGATTCGGGGCCGGACACACGGATTTACCTGCGCATTTACAAATTCGTAAACTTTTTTGAAAAAAGTGCTTGCACAGTTCTCGAATCATAGGTTATTATCTTCCTCGTTGAACGCGCGGTTCCAACAAAACGAACCGTGAATCAACAACATTGCATGTCGGAGTGGCGGAATTGGCAGACGCGCTAGCTTGAGGTGCTAGTGACCGCTTTTTGGTCATGCGGGTTCAAGTCCCGCCTCCGACACCATCGCATTTGAGAAGCCTCTTCGGAGGCTTTTTTGTTACCGATAGACGGTGAGGTCCACGATGGAAACGCTTGAACGCAACGAGTGGGCAGACGTTGCCCAACTAGTCGAGATCACGAGCGATGCTGTCATCATCTGTGAGTTCGACGGAACCATTCTGCATGTGAATAATTGCTTACTTGGTTTGATGTGCGAGGAACGCGCTGACGTCATCGGTGGAGATGTTAAAGACGTCCTGTACTCGTCCGCTTTTGAACGTGCGACGGAACATCGTCTGCCATTTGAAACTGATGGCTCCGAGAACGAACTGATGCTCAAGCTGAGTGACGGCTCTTTTATCCCCGTCTTGGTTCGCGCGGGCTCCGTAACGCCTCCACGCATCTTTGGGCGCCGCGCACCACGTGTCCTAGTGGCGCTTCACAGTATCGAGGAACAGTATTCTCACGACCGTCAACTTAAGCGTGCGTTATCGGAGCTTAGAGTTGCGAACAAGCGTCTCTCTGGCACTCTCTCGGTCATTATGAGCACTGTGGGCTCCGATGAGCTGCCCAGCCTACTTGATACCGTTTTGAACCAGCTTGTAGGAACGCTCGATGCTTCGGGTGCCGCTATCTATTTTTCTGAGAGCGGCGGTTTTAAACTTCGCGGTGTTTCCAAGGAGCTGTACGACAGCTACCTGCCTGAGTTTTTGCCGTATGGCGCTGGCATTCCGACGTATGTTCTTCGTGAGTCGCGTGCCTGTCGCTTGTCGATTCAACAGGACCTTGAGGGCGATAGGGCCGCCTCCGGTATGTTCATGGACCTGGACAATCGTTCTAAGCACCTATTGCGCGTGCAGGATATGCCTCCGTATCGCAGCGAGATCTGTCTTCCCGTTTTTTACGGTACGCAGATCCTTGGCGTGCTGGAAGTTGGTTGGAAACGCCCTCAGGCACCGCTCGCCTATGACGTTAATGTGCTCGAGGTCATTTGCGATTACCTATCTATCCAGCTGGTCGGCATGGCATCGAGTCTTCGCTCCCGTCGCACGGCCGAGCTTGGCCGCTCGCTCAATGTCTTGCGTGATGAGTTGTTTACCTTTCTAGACGATTCCGCCGCGGCTACCCAGGCGGTATCGTCCGAGATCTGCAATATGCTTAACTGCCATTTTTGCCCTGTTGAGTATGACGCCAGTCTGGATTCCTACGTCATAGATTTTGAAGGCGGTAGTCGCGTTGCTTTGCCGGACGATCCCGAGAGGCTTTTCTTTTCCACGACGGCGCCAGCGGCACGTCTGGGGGCTGGCCCTGATGGCTTTGAGGCATCTGTTTTGGGAGGTACGAGTGCCGAGGACCTTAAACACGTCCGTATAACTCGCGTTGATGAATCGATGCCTATGGGAGGCTGGCTTAGGGCGCATGGCCTGCCTTGTCAAGGTCTCTACGTCGACTCCGGCATCGAGGCGGGGCGCCCGCGCTCTGAGGGTGATGGCAAGCACAGTAACGACGCGATTGTTCCTGCTTCTGTTGCGAAGAGCCCGACGACGCGCGCGCTGCTGCTTCGTGATGGTAGCCAAGAGCCGATTGATGATCTTGAATATGACTACTTGGTGCACTTGGCGCATGACTTTGAACTGATCTACGAAGGCGAATCTCAAAAGCGCGAGGAGCGCCATATCGCTCAGACCCTTCAGATCGGCATGAGAAATTCCCTGGGGGATGTTCCGGGTATCGCAACCGATTCGGTGTACCTGTCAGCCACGAACTCGGCGTTGGTCGGCGGCGATTTCTATACGCTCATCCGTCTTCCCGACGACTGCGCCGTCATGATTCTGGGTGATGTGTCTGGCAAAGGCATTGAGGCCGCATCGATGTCCGCGCTCGTCAAGACGGCCCTGACGGCATATGCCTGGGAGGGCGCTGGACCGGCCCGCATGGCACGCTCCCTTAACAGCATGCTCATGGGCTTTTCGAGGGTCGAGACGTTCGTGACAGCCTTTATCGCCAAGATTGACCTTAAAGCCGGACGCGCAACGTATTGTTCGGCGGGCCATCCTCCGACCATGGTCATCAGGCCAGAGTCGATGCCGCTGGGTGGCGGCGAGTCCCGTGGGGGAGAGGTCGAGCTGCTTGGATGCCAATCGGGCGTAATCGGTGCCTTTGAGAGCATGGTGTACGAGACAGGCGTGTTTACGTTCGCCCCCGGCGACATGCTCTTCATGTATACGGATGGAACGATTGAGGCCCGCGACCGCACCGGAGCGTTCTTTGGCGAGCAGCGCTTGCGCGACCTTCTGCTTTCTGTTTCGGGGGAGGGCGTGTCGGGCATTTGCGGCAAGGTCTTGGGCGAGCTTGACCGATTTACCGAATCGGCGCTGGACGATGACATTGCATTGGTGTCCCTTGAGTTTTTACGGGGTCGTTCATAGACGACGCTGGGCGGGCTGAATCCGTACGGTTGGGGAAACGAATGCATCGAGTGGGCTTTTTTGGGGAACCATGGTCGTATGAATGAGTGGAATGACATAGCGGTTTTGACGCCACCAGGCGATATCGACATCGCCACGGTGCCTGCGCTGCGTCGGCGGTTGGATGCTTTGATTGGCCGCGGCGTGCGTCGTGTTGTCATCAACTGTCAGGCTGTTAGCTTTATCGATTCGACGGGCTTGGCATTCCTGCTTACGCGCGCTCGTGAGCTCATGAGGCGAGAAGGCCTGCTTTCGCTCGTCAATGCATCGGGTGAAGTTGTTCGCTTTTTGGAGATTGCTCGTCTTGTCGATATCCTTCATGTCGCGGGGCCGGCACGGGAGTCTATTCCCGCCATTCCGGTGGGGGAGCTGCCTCGCTGGAGTAAGAGCGTCGAGGTCCGTCAGGGTATCGAGAATCTTCCATACTACCGACATCGCATCGCCGAACTCCTTGAATCGCTTCCGTTGCGCCGTGACGAGCGCTACGATGTCGCATTGGCGTCGGGGGAGGCGCTGGGTAATGCCTATGACCATGCGGGCGGTATCGGGTGCGTCCTGACGGTTCAGGCCTATGGCGATCGCGTTGTGGTTGAGGTGCTTGATCGAGGTGCCGGCTATTCTATCGATGAAACGAGCGAGCCGGTCGCATCCGAGGAGCGCGGCCGTGGCATCAAGCTTATGCGTATGCTCGTCGATAACGTGGAGGTTGCTCGTCGTACGGACGGCGCCGGCACGCGCGTGCAGATGGTGAAGCTGTTTAGCGGAGCGCTGGAATCGTGTGCCTAGCCAATCGCTTTAGCGCGTTTGGCTATTAAGAACATGCGGCAGACAAGTTTTTTGGGTTGATTTCCGATCTCAGCCGAACACATTGAGCAAATAGGCCATTCCCGCAGT
>CAMQHT010000065.1 GCA_947001705.1 uncultured Collinsella sp. | reverse complement strand
GAGCGTCCGGCTGATAACCGGGAGGTCACAAGTTCGAATCTTGTCAGGTCCACCATCAAAACTGTGAAGAGCCCTGGGGCGTTGCCTCGGGGCTTTTTTCTTACCTACTGAAAGTAGTCAAAAAAGCCCCGTCCCAAATTAACTACTTTGATTTTGTGTGCTGTGCGAAAGATTGGGTAGTATAGCTATTCAATGCGGCGGGCTGCCGCGTGTTAACCGCTACGTACCGGAGGTGTTCCATGGTTCGTGTCGACATAGAGACCATCGTCATGGCCGCCGGTCCCGTGCCATCGCTTATCGTGCTTCGTGAGCGCAGCAGCAAATCGGACTCGCCCGCGCCGCTGCGTTCCCTTTCCATTCAGACTGGTTCGTTTGAAGCTGCTGCCATCAGCCGCGGCATCGATAGCGGCCGCGCCGAGCGCCCGATCACCCATGATCTGTTGCTCGATACCGTTGACGCCCTGGGCGCCAAGCTCGAGCGCATCGAGATCGTCCGCGCCGAGCCGCCGGTGTTCTACGCGACGATCGTCGTACTGGCCGATGGCGAGGAGCGCAAGATCGACGCTCGTCCCAGTGATGCCATTGCCCTTGCCGTGCGCAGCAATGCTCCCATGTTTGTGGAGGACGACATCATGAATCGCCTGGGCACTGTTTCCACCCACGCCGAGGATGTCGACGACGAGCAGGAGTTCGAGAAGTTCGACGAGTTCGTCCATACGCTCTCCCCCGATGACTTCTAAATGCGGGGCGGCAGGGTTGCGGAGTGTTCGCTGATGGCCAGCGGTATGTCGGTTGAGGCGGCGGCCATTGCACGCGAGGCCCAGATGCGCTCGGAGGCTTCTGAGGCGGCTCGCATTGCCTATGTGACGCAGGCCCGCACGCTTCGCGAGCGCCGCGGCTCGTTTATCAAGATGGTTGTCGTCTCCGCCCTTGTCGCGGCAATCTGCTCGCGCCTTCGTGGTACAGTTGGTGCGCTTGGGTTTTCGATTTCAACAGGCTTGGTAATCTGGGGTGTGGTCGATGCGGTCATGCTGACCAACCAGATCAAGGTACTCGACAAGCGCGCGATGGATATGATGCGCGCCCGCGACGCTGCCGCCAAGATCGCTGCCGAGGCACAGGAACTGTAACGACGCGAGACTCGATGGGAAGGTCTAAAGATGGCACAGGATATGCAGGACGCCGGTAACGTCTCCGCCGAGCTCGACGCCATGGTGTGCGATCTGATCGGCGCGTTCTTGGACGACCTTGCCGTCGGCGAGAATCCGGGCGTAGTTGTGGCGATCGAGGACGCTGCTTCCAACCGATATCTGGCGGCGCTCGACGAAGATGGCGAGGAGGCATGCCTCGAGGCTGCCACCAACTTTATCTCCGAGCACAAGATGGGTCTTAAGGACGAGGGGCTGGGCCGCATCGCCCGCTATGCCATCGGCTACACCGGTTGTGTCGAAATTGACGGCGGCTATCACGACGCCCTGCTCGTGAGCTTCTTCGAAACCACGCTCGAGAGCGGTTTTTCGGCATACGTGCTGTATGAGGGCATGGGTGCCGGCGATGGTTTTATGTGGAGCGACCCTGAACCTGCAGGTGAGGAAACCCCTCTCATCTAAAATCGCTAAAATAAACGAGTTTTCGGTAAAAGGCTCAATATTCCCGCTGAGCGTTGTGTCGCTGGGCGGGCCGCATACGCGTGCCGTTTGTATATGGATAGAAGATAGGGGAACTACATGCGCGTAGACAATCTGAGGAACATCGCCATCATCGCCCACGTCGACCACGGCAAGACGACGATGGTCGACAAGCTCCTGCGTGCCACGGACGCCTTCCGTGCCAACCAGCAGGTCGAGGACCGCGTCCTGGACTCTAACGACCAGGAGCGCGAGCGCGGCATCACGATTCTCGCCAAGAACATCTCTATCGAGTACAAGGACGTCAAGATCAACGTCATCGACACCCCGGGCCACGCCGACTTTGGCGGCGAGGTCGAGCGTGTGCTGCGTATGGCCGACGGCGCCCTGCTGCTGGTTGACGCTTTTGAGGGCCCCATGCCCCAGACCCGCTTCGTGCTGCGTCACGCTATCGACACCGGTCTTAAGATCATGATCGTCATCAACAAGATCGATCGTCCGGGCGCCAACCCCGAGAAGGCCTACAACGACTGCCTGGACCTCATGGCCGACCTGGGTGCCACCGACGACCAGCTCGAGTTCGCCATGGAGCACGTGGTCTACGCCAGCGCCATGAATGGCTTTGCCCGCCTTGACCCCAACGACGGCAACATGGACATGTATCCGCTGCTCGACATGATCATCGACGACATGCCCGCGCCCGAGGTTGACGAGAACGCCCCGCTGGCCATGCAGTGCGTGACCATCGACCACTCCAACTTCGTTGGCCGTATCGGCATCGGCCGTGTGTACTCCGGCACCATCCACCAGGGCGACCAGATCTTGGTTGTCAAGAACGACGGCTCCAGCGCCACCGCTACCGTCAAGCAGCTCTTTACCTTCGACTACCTGGGCCGCACCGAGTGCCAGGAAGTCGGCGCCGGCGACATCGCTGCCGTCGTGGGCATCGACCGCACCGATATCGGCGATGTCTACACCGATCCCGAGAACCCCGTTGAGCTCGAGCCCATCGAGATCGACCCGCCGACCCTGTCCATCGTCTTTGAGGCTTCGACCTCCCCGCTCGTCGGTCGCGACGGCGACATCGTGGGCGCCCGTCAGCTCAAGGAGCGCCTGTTCAACGAGGCCGAGAACAACGTGACCATGAAGATCGAGGAGCTCGAGGACAAGAGCGGCGTCGAGGTCTCGGGTCGCGGCATCCTGCACCTGTCCGTTCTGATGGAGTCCATGCGCCGCGAGGGCTTTGAGTTCCAGGTTGGCCGTCCCCGCGTTCTGTTTAAGAAGGACGAGAACGGCAACAAGATGGAGCCCGTCGAGCAGGCCGTCGTCGAGTGCCCGGACGAGTACTCGGGCAAGGTCGTTGAGGTCTTCGGTACCTCCGGCGGCATCATGACGAGCATGGATACCTCGGGCATCGTGACGCACCTCGAGTTTAAGATCCCGACCCGCGGCATCATGGGCCTTAAGAACCGCATCATGAACGTCACCCACGGCGAGGGCGTGTTCTACCACACCTTCTTGGAGTATGGCCCCTACGCCGGCGAGATCGGCAACCGTCAGAACGGCGCCATGATCTCCATGACCACCGAGAAGGCCGTCGCCTACGCTCTGGGTACGCTGCAGGAGCGCGGCCAGCTGTTTGTTGAGCCGGGCACCGAGTGCTACGAGGGCATGATCGTGGGCGAGCGCAGCAAGGCCGGCGACATGGTCGTCAACATCGCCCGTACCAAGAACCTGGGCAACCAGCGTTCCTCGACCTCCGATATCTCCGTCCAGCTGGTGCCGCCCCGCACCTTCTCGCTGGAGGAAGCGCTGGAGTACATCGCCGACGACGAGCTGGTCGAGATCACTCCCAAGAACATCCGCCTGCGCAAGCGTCTGCTCAATGCCACCGACCGCAAGAAGGCCGCCGTCCGCGCCGGCCAGGTCAACAAATAAGCGCTGGGCTTTATAGCGACTAACAAGAAAGGGGGGCCCCCCCCCGGGTGGGGGCCCGGTTTTTTGGGTGTGGGGGGGGGGGGGTTGGGCCCCGCGGGGGGGGGGTTTGACCCCCCGCGGGGGTGTAAGAAAAATTTTTTTTTT
>CAMQHT010000064.1 GCA_947001705.1 uncultured Collinsella sp. | reverse complement strand
GTTTCTGATGCGGCGCGCTGCGCGCCCCACACAGGCTAAAGCCTGTAAATAAAAATACCCCCGATTCCAAGTGGAAATCGGGGGTATCTCATCGGGTGGCTTTCAAGCAGTTTGCAAAACTGCAGGTCGCAGACCTTCATTGCTAGTAGGAGAAATGAGTAGTCTCGGGTGGCTTGCCCATGAGTTGACGAATAAGTTGGAGCTTCGCCATTGGCTCAATCGCTTCGCGCGCTCGATAAACTTGTTTAGTAAAAGGCGGATCGGTCACCGATGGACGCACGACGAGAAACACGTACCTCCAGTGGTTCAAGCACGGTGCGCGTGAGGATCTCTGCAAGCAACCGCCTGGTACGCTACTGTTGCCAGCGTGGCTTAGCGGACTGGCGAATCCTGCCCCGTGCGCGTCATCATCCAATCAAATGCCCTGGCAAGCAGCAGCACCGCCAATCACACTACGTTCTTACGGCGCCCTCTGCGATAAAATTAGCGAATTGTGTTTTCACCTCGCAGCTACGGAGACATTAGATGATTACTCTGGACAATCTTCGCGACGCACTTAGGGCTCTGTGCTACGAGCCCTCGGGCGACGGCACCGTTTATCAGAAATCCTGGGAAGAGACCAGCGCGCAAATCACGGTCGATTTTTCCAAGAAACGCATCGGCTACCCGAAAGACCTGGGGTTCAAAGTCAACAAAGACACAACTTGTAACTTTTCCGATAACGAGAACTTCGTCGTACTCGCCTGCGTAACCATGCTCCTCGACAAAGGATATCGCCCCGAATCACTTGAGCTGGAGCGCGAATGGGCCCTTGGGCACGAACAAAAGAGCGGCCGCGCTGATATCTGCATTAATGACGAGAGGGGCGACACACTCGCAATCGTCGAATGCAAGACCCCTGGAACCGAGTTCAAAAACGAATTCAAGAACATGCAGTCAGACGGAGGGCAACTCCTCTCCTATTGGCAACAAGAGCGCGCGACTCGCTGGTTGGTACTCTTTGCATGCGATTTCATCAACAACGAAATCGTGCCAGACCAGGTTTCAATTAACTGCAGCGATGACGAGAACTTCATCGCGCTCGCCAAACGCGATGACACCATTGCGCTCTACCGCGACGCCCATACAGTGGAACAGCTCCATCAAGTTTGGACGGAAACGTACAACCAACAAGTCGAGGGAAACATCCTCTTTGGCGATAGGTCGACGGCATACCACCCGATGGTTCCTCCCCTTCTCAAGAAGGACCTTGTCGACTTCAGGGCCGAAGACAGCATCGTCAACCGCTTCGAGGAAATCCTCCGCCACAACAACGTCTCCGATAAAGAGAACGCCTTCAATCGCCTTATCGCGCTCTTTATCGCGAAGCTCCAAGACGAGCTCTCAAAAATGCCAACCCAGGAGATTGAGTTCCAATACCGCCAAGGACGCGACACCTACGAAACGCTCCAGGACAGGCTCCAGAGACTCCACTCAGACGGCATGAGAAAGCTCATGCGGGAAGAGGTCCTGTACGTTCCCAACGACTACGCCGAAAACCTCATAAGCAACTATACGGGCCAGCACCGCAAGAAGCTCATCGAGGAGCTGAACGGCACGCTGCGCAAGCTCAAGTTCTATACCAACAATGACTTTGCGTTCAAAGACGTCCACAACGAGGAACTCTTTCTTCAGAACGGCAAGGTACTCGTAGAGACGGTGCAACTTCTACAGCCGTATCGCATCGTAGGAACTCAAGACATTCAATTCTTGGGCGACCTCTTCGAACAGCTCCTTAATCAGGGCTTTAAGCAAAACGAGGGCCAATTCTTCACACCTGTGCCCATCACCCGTTTTATTTGGAAGTCACTCCCACTCGACAGCATCGTGCAGGACGAGGCTGGTGCCGTGCACTATCCACGCGTTATCGATTACGCCTGTGGCACGGGGCACTTTCTCACAGAAGGATTCGAAGAAATCTCCGACGCCGCATGCCAATATGATCCGACCATAGAGGATGACCTCGGAGACGCCGACTGGGTCAGAGACAATCTCGTCGGCATCGAGAAGGACTATCGACTCGCTCGCGTTTCCAAGGTCTCGTTCTACATGCATGGCGCAGGGCAGAGCAACGTGGTCTTCGGCGACGGACTTGAAAATTATCCCGACAAGGGAATCGACAGCCGAACCGACAGGGGACGCTTCGACATTCTTGTCGCCAATCCCCCGTACTCTGTAGCGGCCTTCAAACCGCATCTCAAGCTTCACAACAACGAACTCAAAGTGCTGGAAACCATCAGCGATAGCGGCTCGGAAATCGAGACCCTCTTTGTCGAGCGTGCGGCACAGCTTGTTCGGCCCGGAGGCTACGCCGCCATCGTCCTCCCCACCTCGATCCTCGACAAGAGCACGAGCTCGAGTTTCATGGCCGCACGCGATGTGCTTTTGAGCTCCTTCGAGATCGTCTCCATCGCCAGGTTTGGATCAGGCACATTCGCGGCCACAGGAACAAACGTCGCAATTATGTTCCTACGTCGCTTTGACGAGATCCCGCCCCGCAATGCGAACGCACTTGATTTCGTTGACGCTGTTTTTGAGCGCAGGAAGCTCACTGGCTGGAGAGACGAAAGCGCTTTCAACGCTTATCTCGGCACAATTAATGTAGACGGAGATACTTACCGGGCTTTTCTCGCAGGAGAGGCTAACTGGAACGAATGGGCAAACACTCGCCACTTCAGCGTTTATTGCCATCTTTTCGAATCATCGAAGGAGCTCAAGACCCTTCGGAAGAGCAAGACTTGGAAGGCGGCCGACAAGAACTCACGGCTCAAAGCAGAGAACGAGCTGTTCTATCGCCATGCGCACAAGGAAGAGCGCAAACGCCTGCGCGTTTGGGGTCTCGTCTGCGGCGAACAGACGCTCATCATCAACTCACCTAACACGACCAAGGAAATCGCCTCTTTCCTTGGCTACAAATGGAGCAATCGCAAAGGCAACGAGGGGATACAGCCCATCGATGGTGAGGGCGTGCTCTATTCGGACAACGAATCGGACGACACGAACTCGCTAAGCGGCATCATCAGAGCATGGTTCTCCGGCGAGCAGGTTGAGCCCGGCGACCTTGCCCAGTACTACTACTATGCCAAGACCGCCGATTTCATTGACTTTGATGCCGATAAGTTCGACGAGACTCTTACGATTCCCCGCTCTTTCTACAAGCCCCGCTCGTTCGCCCAGGGCACCGTAGTCAAGACGCTTAGAGACATCACATCCTACGTTACCAACAGCGTGGCCCAGAGTTCCATCACCACCGACACTTACGTAACAACGGAAAACATGGTCAAGGACCGTGGCGGCATAACCACCTATAGTGGAGAGCTTCCGGCAAGTGCTGGCACCGCATACAAGAAGGGAGACACGCTCGTCTCCAATATTCGCCCCTATCTGCAGAAGATTTGGCTCGCAGACCGCGATGGGGCGTGCTCCAAGGACGTTTTGGTATTCCGAAGCATAAATACCGACAGCCTATTGCCCGAGTTTCTCCATCTGCTCCTGTGGCAGAAGGACTTCTTCGACTACGATATGTCCACCTTCACGGGAACCGGCAGGCCTCGCGGAGACAAGGATGAGCTGCTCAAATACCCCATCCCAGTCCCGACGCTCTCCGAGCAGAGAGCCCTCATCGACGATTTCAATCGCTTAACAGATGAAATCAATAGCAAACGACAGCAAATCGCCGCTCTCAAGGAGAGCGTCAAATCACGGTTTGT
>CAMQHT010000063.1 GCA_947001705.1 uncultured Collinsella sp. | reverse complement strand
GCCGCGCGGCAAGGAGATATATTGCCAGACCGGAGGGGCGCCGGGGGCGGGAATCTGGGTGTACACATTTCCTGCACAATTTGGGATCCGACTAACGTTTGCCAGCCGTTAACTACCGCTCACCGAGCATCTCTTTATATAAGGCAGTCTCATGGTTAAAGCGGATACGTTCCCCTAGCTAAAGCACAGCCAGCATCGAGCAACTCATCACGTTCTTCCACCGAGAACCCCTCGGCGTAGACGCGCACCACTGGTTCGGTCCCGCTAGGACGGACCAGCAGCCACGTGTCATCCTCGAATGCTAAACGCAAGCCATCCATATGACTAACGTTTTGCGGCACCTTGCCACAAATCGACTTGGGGTTTACGCCCGGCAGCAGGGTTCGTAACGTTTCGGCATCTTCGGCCTCAAGGCGCAAATCGCGTCGACCGTAACTCGTCTTACCAAAACTGTCCTCGAGTTGGTCGACCAGAACGCCCAAAGGCGCGTCCGTCTTTGCCATAAGCTCACACAGAATCAGACAGGCGAGGATTCCATCGCGCTCGGGCATATGCGCGGCGATGCCGATACCACCGGCTTCCTCGCCGCCTATGAGGACGCCACCCTTCTTCATCTCTGCCGCTATATATTTGAAACCGACTGGTTTGACGGTCACGCGGCAGCCAAGCGCCTCGGCAATGCGACGCACGAGCGTCGAGCACGAAAGATTGACGACGACGCGTCCCTCCAAATTACGAAATTGAACCAAGTCGCCCAAAACGAGCGCCATGATCTGATGCGGATGTATATATCTGCCGCGCTCGTCAACCGCGCCGATACGGTCGGCGTCGCCGTCGGTCACCAGGCCAGCGCAAGCTCCGTCCTCGATAACCGTATGCTCGCAAGCGTCCACCCACGGCTCAACGGGGTCGGGGCAGATATCTTCTTGGTCAGGCGCCTGCCCGGCGTGAATCTCGTGCACCTCAACGCCAAGCTCGCGCAGCAAGTCGGCTAGATAGCCCTGGGCTGCGCCGCCCATGGGGTCAACAACCACGCGCAGGTGCGCGGCGCGGATGGCTTCGGCATCGACAAACGATGCCACCGCTTGCATATAGTCAGGAATGATATCCGCGGTGCGATATTGCCCCTCGATCCCCATTGGCTCGGGAGCCATGGTCTCTTCGAGCTCTTCGATGACATCCTGGTTGGCGGTCGAGCCGTCACCCATGCGAATCTTGAGACACAGATAACCCTGCGGATGATGGGACCCCGTCACCATGAGCGCGCCGCACGCCTCACCGTCATAAGCCGCCGCCCACGTAAGGGCAGGGGTCGGAACAGGTCGCGAAGCGAGCACGGCGTCTAGCCCGTGCGCTGCTAGCACACCCGCCGCAAGCTCAGCGAACTCGCGCGCCAGGGGCCGAGTGTCGAACCCTATATATACCGTTTTGCCCGGATTGGTCTTTTGCCACAACTCGCCGACGGCATCGGCGATACGGGCAACGTTATCGGCAGTGAAGTCCTCATCGACGCGAGCACGCCAACCGTCAGTTCCAAAATGAATTATCGCGCACACGCGCAGACACCTCACAGTGTTTGGATCATGGTACGCATGAGGTATACCCGCGATACACGCTCGGCAACCTGCCGGCACCAGCATTCACCATTTGGGCAAATGCTGCCGAGGACATGCAGGCAATAAAAAAACCGCCCCGTATGGAGCGGTTTTGCCCTTTATATATCGAGCGCCTCGGCCATCGCTGCCGTAGTGATTGCCGTAGTTCCACAGCAACTGCCCACCATTGCGGCACCGGCATGTCTCCATTCGATGCATGCGCGCGCGAAAGCTTCGGGGTTCTCGTGCCATACGGGGCCATCCTGAGTCTGGACCGGATCGCCCACGTTGGGACGCACCGTGACGGGAGTAGTCGCCGATGCAACCATCCTGCGCACCGCCGCGTTCGCGGCCGCAAGCGAACAGCAATTAACACCAACCGAGTTTGCGCCGTGTTTTTCGGCGTACAAAACGGCTGCCTCAATGTTGAGGCCATCGCCCAACAGGTCGCCCTTATCGTCAACGACAAAACTCACCAGAACAGGCATGCCGTCGGCGGCATCTCGGGCGCCGGCAAGCATGGGCTGCAAATTACGGATAGACGTCACCGTCTCGATCAGCAGACCGTCAACACCAGCATTGAGCAAGGCGTGCGCCTGTTCGCGCGCAATGCCTCGGATCTCACGAAACTCGGCCGAGTCCTCGGCAAACCACTCAATACCGATCGGACCCATCGAGCCCAGCAGCAGCTGAGGGTGCGCCTGGCGGGCATCGTCGACGGCCCCGCGATTGACCTCCGCCACGGACGGCGCAATCTGGTCGTGCTTGAGGGCATAGCTTGATGCCTGAAAGGTATTGGTAATGAGTACCTGCGCGCCGGCGGCGACATACAAGCGATGGATACGAGAAACGGTCTGCGGCTCTGCCAGATTCCAAAACGCCGGTGGAATATCGGCGGCGTCGTACTCACTCAACAGAACACTGCCCATGGGGCCCTGCGCCAACAAGGTCTCGCTCGACAAGCGGCGCGTAAGTTCCTCGGCACCAAAGCGATTGTAATAACTCGTATCCATATATATCCCGCTATTCCTCGACGCTGATTCCCTGCTTTTCGAGATAGGCGAGCCAGCGGTTCATCGTGTCCTCGGATAGCGCATGCTCCATCATGCAGGCCTCGGAATCGGCTCGCTCAAATTCGACACCGAGCTCCTGAACCAAAAACGTGCGGACGAGGCGATGACGGTACCAGATAGCCGTGCCAACCTCGCGGCCGCGATCGGTCAGGACTACCTTGCCGTAGTGCGATTGCTCGACAAGCTCGGATGCCTTGAGCGCCGAAACCGCTTTATTGACCGATGCCTTGGAGACGCCAAGGCGCTGCGCGATGTCGACCGATCGCACGCCGTTGGTTTCCCCCTCTTCGCTTTCAATGCGAACCATGCACTCCAAGTAGTCTTCGTTCGCCACCGTCAGATGTAGTTCGCGCGAGCTATTTGTCGTATCCATGATCTTCCGTCCCTTCTGCATTCATTGGCTGATTCTACCCCATCCAAGCGTCGCGGTATGCCGTGGCATACCGTGCTAGAGTTCTTGTTGCACACGACGACCAAGATTGGAGCGGTCTTTATGGAAAACACCACCACGAACCCCGATGTCCTCGAGCGCTTTTTGCGCTACGTCCAGATCAACACGCAGTCCGAGGATGCAAACTGCGACCAGGTACCCTCGAGCGCCGTTCAGTTTGACCTTGCCAACGTGCTGGCTGAAGAGCTGCGCGAGCTTGGTGCGGAAGATGCCCACGTGACCGAGCACGCCTATGTCTGCGCGCATATCCCCGCAAGTGTGGGCGCTGAGGACAAGCCCGCCCTGGGCCTGATCGCCCATCTCGACACCACCGAAGTTGCACCGGGCGCCGGCGTGAAGCCGCACATCGTACACTACGAAGGCGGCGACCTGGTCTGCGGCACGGTTGACGGTAAGCCCGTTGCCATGAGCACCGCCAAGCTTCCCGCCCTGAACGACCTCGCGGATGAGGACCTGGTCTGCAGCGATGGCACCACGCTTCTGGGCGCGGACGACAAGGCAGGCGTCGCCGAGATCATGTCGCTTGTCGCGCGTATCGCTCAGGACCCTTCTCTGCCCCATCCCGCACTCGGCATTTGCTTCTGCCCTGACGAGGAGATCGGTCACGGAGCCGAGCTGTTGGATATCGATACCTTTGGCTGCAAGTACGCCTACACGGTCGACGGCGGCCCCATCGGCGAGCTGGAGTGGGAGTGCTTTAACGCCGCCGAGGCGACCATCCGCTTTGAGGGCCAGTCCATCCACCCGGGCGACGCCAAGGGCCGTATGGTCAACGCAGGCAATCTGTTCTGCGACTTCAACGCGTTGCTCCCCTACGTGCAGCGCCCGGAGTATACGGAAGGCTACGAGGGCTTTTATCACCTTGAGGGTGTATCTGCGACCGTCGATCACGCCACGGCGCGCTATATCGTCCGCGACCATGACGCCGCCAAGTTCCAGCAGAAACTCGACCTTATTGATGCCGCCGCCTCGATGCTCAACCAGCGTCTGGGTGAGGAGCGCGTAACGGTCGAGATTAAGCAGCAGTATCGAAATATGGCCGAAATCGTTCGTGACTATCCCGAGCTTATTGATGTTGCCAAGGAAGCCTACCTTGCCTGCGGCGTTGAGCCCCAAGTGCTGCCGATTCGCGGCGGCACCGACGGCGCGCAGCTGTCGTTCCGCGGTCTGCCCTGCCCCAACCTTTCCACCGGCGGCTATTGCTATCACGGCGTCAACGAGTTCGTCCCGGTCAGTTCGCTCGTCAAGATGACCGACGTGCTCCAGGAGCTCGTCGCCCGCTTTGCATAAGCCTGGCTGCACAAGTCCAAAAGACGAATCGCCCCGTCCTCAACCAAGAACGGGGCGATTTTTTTGCTGCAATGAGAACAGGTTGACGCACGCCAGCCTCTTAACGCAAGGAGTGTCCCAAACTGCCGGCACAGACGATATGAGCAGGACATAAAAACATTGAGAGCCCCTGCTGCATGAAAGACCG
>CAMQHT010000062.1 GCA_947001705.1 uncultured Collinsella sp. | reverse complement strand
CCGGGGACCTTTCTGTATCGATATAGCTTCTGAGCTGGATCGGCGTCGACAACGTCCAGCAAGGTTAACAAGCCAGCGTCGAATTTCCGGCGTGCTTTAGCTGAAAGAAAAAGATGGTGTGCGGAGCTTTGCTCCGCATTTGAGATGGGAGCTCCCGCGGCTCCCGAGGGGCATCTCTCATGCAAAAACTTTTGTCGGGTAAAGTCCGAGGTCAGTGGCGTTTTATACCGAGAAATTCAAAAAAGTTGAAAATTCATTACATATTTGCGTTGACTTTAGGTAACTAAAGTTTCATACTCCTTTTCAACCACTGGGGGATGTGAACACGCACGGATCGTTCGCATCATGATTGAAGAGGATTTCTTAGACATGTTCACGCATCAGCTAAACATTATCAGCGTAGTAATTATCTGATGCGGGTTAGCACATACAGCTAGCCCGTACGATAACGGGCGGCTGATGAAGATGAGGGCCGTCGAGCGCAACCGACGGCCCTCATTTTTTATGTCTAGGAAGTTCTTTTTAGAGGAGGAAATGTAATGAACGGAGTTTTGCTCATGGTTGTGGCCGCGGCGGTGCTCGCCTGCGGCTATCTGGGCTACGGCCGCTGGCTGGCCAACAAGTGGGGCGTTGACAAAGAGGCCCTCACGCCGGCCAAGCGCATGAAGGACGGCAAGAGCTTCTCGCCCGTCTCCGCCTTTACCGCGTTCTCGCACCAGTTCAGCTCGATCTGCGGTGCTGGCCCTGTCACGGGTACGATCGTCGCCATGGCCTTTGGCTGGCTGCCCGTCGTGCTCTGGGTCCTCGTCGGCGGCATCTTCTTTGGCGCCGTCCACGACTTTGGTGCTCTGTACGCTTCGATGAAGAACAACGGCAAGTCGCTCGCTCAGCTCATCGAGAAGTACATCGGCAAGACCGGCCGTCGCCTGTTCCTGCTGTTCTGCTGGCTGTTCTGCATCATCGTCATCGCCGCCTTCACCGACATGGTCTGCAAGACGTTCATGTTCACCCCGGCCGTTGACGCTTCTGGTGCTGCTACCGGTGCCATCGACTTCACCAAGTCCTATGCCGCCGGCTGCGCTGGTACCATCTCCATCCTGTTCACCTTCGTCGCTATCGCCTTTGGTTGGGCCCAGAAGAAGTTCAACCTCACCGGTGCTACCGAGTTCGTCACCGGCGTGGTCCTCATGGTTCTCATGTTTGCCGTCGGTATGCAGTTCCCGGTCTACCTGGACAAGTTCCAGTGGTTCGCCGTTGTCATGGTCTACCTGGTCTTTGCTGGCGCCATGCCCATCCAGATGCTCAAGACCCCTCGCGACTACCTCACTTCCATCATGATGATCGTCATGATCGCCTGCGCTGTCCTCGGTATCGTCGTCCTGGGTGTTAACGGCCAGGCCACCATCACCGCTCCGGCCTTTACCGGCTTCTCCAGCGCTTCTGGCATGATGTTCCCGGTCCTGTTTGTTTCCGTTGCCTGCGGTGCCCTCTCCGGCTTCCACAGCCTCGTTTCTTCTGGTACCTCCTCCAAGCAGGTCGAGAAGGAGCAGGACGCCGTCAAGGTCGGTTATGGCGCCATGATCGTCGAGTCCTTCGTCGGCATCCTTGCCATCATCGTCGCCGGCATCATGTTCTCCGACATGAACACCGCCGGTACCGGCGCCCTCAACGCCGGCGTCGCTTCCACCCCGTTCCAGATCTTCGCCGCTGGCATCTCCCGCGGTATGCAGGCCTCCGGTGTTGACGGCACGCTCGCTACCGTCTTCATGACCATGAACGTTTCCGCTCTGGCCCTGACCTCGCTCGATGCCGTCGCCCGCATCGCCCGCACCTCGTTCTCCGAGTTCTTTGCCCAGACCAACGACGCCCTGGCCATCGAGTCCAAGGCCGGCTACATGAAGGTTCTCGGCAACCCCTGGTTCGCCACGGTCGTCACCCTGCTTCCCGGTCTCGCCCTCGCCTTTGGCGGCTATGCCAACATCTGGCCGCTCTTTGGTGCTTCCAACCAGCTGCTCGGCGGCATGACCATGATCACCCTCGCCGTGTTCTGCAAGTGCACCGGCCGCAAGGGCTGGATGCTCTACGTGCCCGTCGCCTTCCTGCTCTGCTGCACCTTCACCTCGCTGGTCCAGAGCGCCATGGGCTGCATGACCGCTGTCCAGGCTTACGGCTTCTTCGGCACCATCCCGGCTACCGCCACCACGGCCGCCGTCTCCGTCGCCGCCACCAAGGGCTTGCAGCTCGTTTTCGCCGTCCTGCTGATGGTCCTGGGCCTCATCGTCGCCGTCAACTGCCTCAAGGAGTTCTTCGGCAAGGAGGCCGGCTCCATGCCCGACGAGGAGCCCGAGTGGTCCGAGATGGGCAAGGCCGAGTACGGTCGCGCCGCTGCCGCTGAAGTTCCTGCCGACGCCGAGGCCGCCAAGGCCTAGTCGGTCGGACGGGTTGAATCTCCCATCTATTTGACTCGGAAAGACCGGGTCCGCAATCAAGCGGACCCGGTCTTTTTTCTTGTGAGAACAGGTGGTGCAAGGGCGTTCTCGCAGATGTTTTGCGTGGATAGGCTCGTGCGTTGTACCATATGGACGTATATGTGTGCATATGAAAGGGGCCCCGTGGCCAAGACGGTATATTCCGATAATCAAAACAATGTCGATGCTCTGGCTGAGCGTCTGAGCAGCCAGACATCGCTTTCTGCCGAGCGCGCCAAGCTGGTTGCCTACGACCTGCTCTGCCGCAAGGCACTCAAGATTAAGTCGAGCGCGCTGGCGCAGATTTTCCGCTCCGTCGATAAGGAATGCGACACCAAGGCGATGCGCGATGAGCTTATCGCGGCAAATATCGTGACCAAGATCGAGGGCAGCGGCATTAACGGGCGCCCGGCGTTCTATACCATCAATGTCGAGATCCGCGATACCCAGGAGCAGCCTGCCGAGTCCGTCGAAGATTTTGTCGTCGAGGATTCCGCTGACGTGCCTGCTGTGGAAGAAGCTGCTCCGCGTGAGCATGTCGATACCGATGAGTTGCTCGATGAGAACGTCGTGCGTGCCTTTACGGCCAAGGCAGGACGCGGCGGTTTTGGCGGGGGTGGCAAGCGCGATGCGCAGCGCCGCGCCCAGCAGGAGCGCTTCCGTCGTGCCGTTGCTCAAAAGGGTGAGACGGATGCCGAGGCTGTTGAGAACGAGGTTGCTGCCGAGTCGCAGAGGCCCGCGAAGGAGCAAAAGCCCGTGGAGGCCCAGGAGTCCCAGCGTCGCCGTGGTGCCCACTTTAAGGCTGCGCAGCAGGATGTCGCGCATGAGGTTGAAGAGCCTTCCGAGGCTGCAGACGATGTTGAGGAGTCTGCCAAGAAGGCTCCGGGTTCATGCCGTCCCGGGCGTGGTTTTGCGAGGCGCGCGTATCCCGTAAGGCGTCAGGAGAAGGGCGAGCCGGCTTCGACCGCTCAGGCCGAGAAGGCCGAACAAACCGAGAAAACCGTTGAGCCGGCGGCTCGCGAGCAGCAACCTTCCGAGTCGCAGCCTGCGGCTGACACTGAGGTCAAAGCTCAACAGACCGCTGATAAGCAGGCGGGGGAGAGCGCCTCAGGCAAGCCCCGCCGTCGTCGTCACCGCGGCGGTCGTGGCTCAAATGCCGAGGCCGCGGCCGAGAAGACAGCGACACAAAACGGAGATGAGAAGGCCGAGACTCCGGTGGATCAGGTCAAGCGCCAGCCGGCGAAGGAGGCCAAGTCCGATCGTCCGCAAAAGCGCTCGTCTGCGCCCAAGCAGGAACGTAATACCCGGGCAGATTCCAAGCGTAAGCCTCATGCACAGGCTGAGCCTGCCGCGGCTGATAGTGCTACCCAGCAGCCCGAGTCGGCCGTCCACGGCGAGGTATCGGCGTTTGCCCTTGCCCGCGTTTTGGGCAGGCAGCTGCTCAAAGTTGTCCCTACGCCTACGGCGCTCTCTAAGATCAAGGAGCAGCAGACTCAAATTGTTAAGGTCGAGGGCAAGGACGGCAAAAAGGCGCCGCAGCGCACTCAGCACAACGAGATGTCCAACCGCAAGATTGCCGAGGAAATCGCAATCATCCAGGCTTGGATCGAGCAAAACCGAGGTGCCGATACGCCGGTTGCCTCGCGCCGCCAGCGTGCCTACCAGATTTTTAACGACGAGAAGGCTTTTGACGGCAAGCACGGTGAGCGCCTGATAAGGCGCATGACCGAAAAGGGCATCAGCATGCAGGCGATCAAGGTCGCCCCCAACCGCCCCGTGCACTTTACGGGTTTCTTTACGCTGGGCGCCGATAAGCCGTTCATTATGGTCGAGAACCTGGACACCTATGACGAGATCGTCAGGCTGCTGCGTGGCCGCAAGCACGCCAAGCTCTTTGGCATCAAGGTGGGCGGCGTGATTTTTGGCGGCGGATGCAAGGCGAGCGTCTCGCATGCCCTGGACGATTATCTGGCTGAGATCGGCTATCGCTTTAACTACGTCTACTACGTGGGCGATATCGACCGCGAGGGCGCGCGCATCGTCGAGCAGGCTCGCAATGCCAATGTGGTTGAGATTCGTCTGCATGCCGGCATGTACCGCGCCATGCTCGCCGAGCATAAGCGTCGCGTGAAGGCCGGCGGCGAGTGCGAGCCCGCGGCTGCCAACCAGGGCGTGCCGCAGAACTTGGCGGCGACGATCAAGGATCTGCCCATGGTCACGCGCGTGCAGTTCCGCAATGTGCTACGCGAGGGCGGGCGCATTCCGCAGGAGATCCTGATGACCGCCGACTATCGGGATGGCGACTCGGGAAGCTTCGACCGCATGCTGAACAACTAAATTCCGCCGGCCCC
>CAMQHT010000061.1 GCA_947001705.1 uncultured Collinsella sp. | reverse complement strand
ATCCCCCCCCAAAAACCCCCCCCCAAACCCCCCCCCCCCCCCGGGGGGGGCCCCCCCCCCCCCCACCCCCCCCCCCCCCCCCCCCCCCCCCCAAAAAACCCCCCCGCCCCCGGGGCCCCCCGGGCCCCCCTTCTTAGAACAAGATTGTTGCGTTGCAGCAAATGCTACTCGGCAGCAGCCTCAGTCTCGACCTCGGCGGTCTCGGCCTCGGCGACCTCAGCGGCCTCCTCGACCTCAGCCTCGGCAGCGAGCTCCTCGGCGGTAACGCCGACGAGAACGACAACCTCGGCCTTGATCTCGCGGTACAGCGAGATGGCAACGGTGTGGGCACCGGCAACCTTGATGGGCTTACCGAGCTCGACGCGCTTGCGGTCGATGTCCATGCCGAGCTGAGCCTTGATGGCGTCAGCGATCATAGCGGCGGTAACGGAGCCAAAGAGGATGCCCTCGTCGCCGACCTTGACGTCAACGGTGACCGTCTTGCCCTCGAAGGCAGCCTTGGTCTCGTTGGCGGTAGCCAGACGGACGGCCTCGCGCTTGGCGATGTTGTTGCGACGCTCGTCAAGCTGCTTGAGGTTGCCCTTGGTGGCGGCAACAGCGAGCTTCTTGGGGAACAGGAAGTTCTCAGCGTAACCCTGAGCGACCTCTACGACGTCACCCTCGCCGCCCTCGCCCTTGATCTCATCGAGAAGAATAACCTTCATGATGCGTCTCCCTTCTTAGCCGCGGTCGCGGTTGCCACGAGAGGAAACCACGGGGACGGTGTACGGCAGGAGAGCCATCTCGCGGGCGCGCTTGATGGCGTTGGCGATGTCATGCTGATGCTGCGTGCAAGCGCCAGTGACGCGACGGGGCTTGATCTTGCCACGGTCGGTCATGTACTTACGGAGAAGCTGAGTGTCCTTATAGTCGATGAACTCAGTGTTCTCCTTGCAGAACTGGCAGTACTTACGACGCGGCTGACGTGCAGAAAAATCATTAGCCATGTCAAAATACCTTTCATTTGGCAACTTCGGCGAACCGAAGCCGCCTCTCACTCAAAAATAGGTGAACAACCCTTAGAACGGGATGTCCTCATCGTAGACGTCGACCGCGGGCGGCGTGGCCACCGGTGCGGCAGGACGTGCTGCGGGCGCGGGAGCTGCGGGGGCGTAACCGCCCTGATCGTAGCCACCCTGGCCACCACGGGAGCTCATAAACTCGATCTCATCGACGATGACTTCAAGCTTGCTCCGGCGCTGGCCGTCGCGCTCCCAAGAGCTGTAGCGCAGCTTGCCCTCGATCGCGACCTTGTTTCCCTTTGCCAGGAAACGGCTCACGGCCTCGGCGCGGGTGCCGAACATAGTGCAGTCGACAAAGTTGGGATAGTCCTCCCACTCGCCAGTCTGCGCGTTGCGGCGACGATCGTTCACGGCGACGCCAAAGGACAGAACCTGGGTTCCGCCGGCAGTGGCGCGCAGCTCGGGATCGCGGGTGAGGTTACCGGTGATGTTCACTCGATTGATGCTCATAACTCACTACTTCCTCTTGGGGCACAAGCCCAGTCCAAAACGACAGTCTTACTCCTGGTCGTCGCGACGGACGATCATGTGGCGGACCACAGCGTCGGTGATGCGCAGGACGCGATCAAGCTCGGCGATCTGGGTAGGATCTGCGTGGAAGTTGATGAGGGTGTAGTCACCATCGGTGAGGTCGTTGATCTCGTAGGCGAGCTTGCGCCTGCCCCACTCGTCAACGGAGTCGACCTTGCCAGCGCCCTCAGCGATCGTGGTATCGATACGCTTCATAACAGCGAGACGAGTCTCGGGGTCGAGCGACGGGTCAACAAAGAACAGCAGTTCATAAGCCTTCATATTGTCACCTCCTCTGGGCAAATGTGGCTTCAGGTCGTGAAGGTGCGCCTGAAGCAGGAAAAGACTTGGTAATAATATCTTTCAACCTCCCAGGCTGCAAGAATATGCAGCTACAACCTCATGACCTCCACATATGCCCATACTCACACGACGTTTCATGCGCATTCCAACCAAATGCTGACCAAAAGCTTGACGGATCTGTTGACAAGATACGGTGCCGTGGGGACAAGCTGAGCCAAGCCGCAGGTTAACGGGCACAAGGCTGTGGTCGCAAAATGCATACCAGTGGCCCACAGCACCACCCAAAGATTTTTAAATTCATTGCCAAGTCGCTTATGAATACCCTTTTTTGAACAATTGAGTTGATCAACCACGCTGGTCGGAAGCCGTTTTTTGGCACCTCAAGCCCCACTGCAGCGCCAAGCACGGCCAAGCGTTTTAAAAAATGCCAACTTTTCTGTTTGCACTTTGCGATTCCTCGTGTATACTGACTTTCGCATTTAACGGAGAGTTGTCCGAGTGGCCGAAGGAGCACGATTGGAAATCGTGTAGGCGTCAAAAGCGTCTCCAGGGTTCAAATCCCTGACTCTCCGCCAGTTAATTCCAAAGCAGGCCTTCGAGCCTGCTTTGTTTTTACCCCACGCGGAGGGGTGGCAGAGTGGTTGAATGCGGCGGTCTCGAAAACCGTTTGGCCTGTATAAGGTCACGAGGGTTCGAATCCCTCCTCCTCCGCCATTTTGGTTGAAAAAGCTCCCGAAAACGGGGGCTTTTTTGTTTAGAGTCCCTTACAAGCAAATACGGCGGAGGAGGAGGGATTCGAACCCGCCAGGGCGCGGAGCGTAAAGAAAACGCGCCAGTGGCGCGTTTTTAGCGCAGCGCGGTCGGCGTAAGCCGACCGGATATATTTTGAGCGCTGCTCAAAATTTAGACATCCCTCCTATTCAACCACGCCCCCATCGCGTTCAGCATCGACCCAGATCCCCAAACATGGAACCTACGCCCGCATCCAGTCCTGACCGTTTGCCGAGCAATAGGGTCGCAATCGGCGCCGAACATGTACTATGTACGGGCATTGTCCAAATCCGTAATCCAAAGGACCCCATCTTGCCCGTCGTCGCCGCTATGACCGTTACCTCACACGCCACGGATGCCATGGTCGCCATCCCGTTTTGGCTCGAAATGTTCGCCGTCGTCGCGGCTTCAATCTCGGGCGTGTTGGTCGCGCGCGAGCACAAACTCGACCTGGTGGGTGCAGTTGCGCTCGCCGTGGTCTGTGGCTTGGGCGGCGGTCTTTTACGCGACATGACGCTGCAGGTGGGCAACGTCTACATCCTCAACCAGCCAATGGCGCTGCCGCTTTCCATTGCCACGGCAGCCATCATCTATATTTTCCCGGCAATCGTCGACAAGCCCGAAAAACTCATTCCCCTGCTCGACATCATCTCGGTCGGCATCTACGCCGCCACTGGAGCAGACAAGGCGCTGGTCTACGGCTTTGCACCGGCGGTGTGCATCATGATGGGCTTTTTCACCGCGGTGGGCGGCGGCATGTTGCGCGATGGCTTTATGGGCGTGGTTCCGGGCATTTTCCAACGTACTAACTTTTATGCCATCGCCGCCATCGCCGGATCGACAAGCTATGTGTGTCTCGTTATGAGCGGCATTATGAGCAATGTCGCCGCGCTGGTCGTATGCGTTGTCGTGACCATGGGTCTGCGCTGGCTCTCGCTGCGCTTTGACATCAAAAGCCCCACCGAAGAAGATATCGCGCGCTTCTTGCACCGTAAAAAGTAAACAGCACGGCACGACCCTTCGAAATGCAACCGAGAGGTTCTTTTAGAGCGCCCACGCGTTGGGTACCCTGTTAGGTGTATGTCGAGCATCTGACGAAGGATTCACTATGCCCTGTAATCAATTCCCGTCGACCCAGCGCCGTAAAGCGTGGGTCCGCATCACGATCCTATTCGCGCTCGTCGCCCTAGCGGTCACCGCACTTCCCACGGCGTCGTTCGCCGGCACAGACACCGCAGGCAACGTACTTGCGACCGACAATGACGCCAATTCGTCCGGCGTCGAAGGTGACCTGTACTGGGCAGGTCAGGCCCTCAACTTGGACGATGCGTCCATCGGCCGCGACATAATTGCAGCAGGCGAGAGCCTCTCCATCCGCGACTGCACGGTGGGCGGCGCCGTCCGCTTGGCGGCGCGCACCATCGACATTGCCAAGACTACGGTTGATGGCAGCGTGACCGTTGCCGGCCAGCATGTCGTGCTCAATTCCGACAGCACCGCCAACTGTTTCTATGCGATAGGCGAGACGGTTGCCCTGCGCGGCTCTACCAAGTCGGCAGCGCTTGCGGGCGATACGGTGACTATCGATGGCACCGTCGAGGGCGATGTCGAGGTTTGGGCCGATAAGCTCATCCTGGGCAAGAACGCCCACATCACCGGCACCGTGAACGCGCACGTCTCCGAGGACCCCGAGCGCGCCGCGGGAGCCGAGGTCGGCGCGCTCAAGATCGACCGCACCGAGAGCGAGGATACTTCCACCGTTAACGATGCCATCGGCGGTATCGTCGCCGCGGCACTCTCGACTTGCTTTGTCGCCTTACTGCTCGAACTCGTCTTTCCGCGCGCAACCGCCAGCGCCGCCGGCATGCTCCACCAGCGCCCCATGCCCCTGTGGGTGAGCGGTCTTCTGGGCACGATTGCTATCGTCCCCGCCGTCCTACTGCTAATTATCTCTATCGCTGGTCTGTCGCTTGCCGGAGCCCTCATGTGCGGTGTTATTGGCATCGCGCTGGTGTCGAGTGCCTTCGCGGGCTGCGCCATTGCCCGCATGGTCGGACACAACCAGAACCGCTACGCCATGGCAGCCGCCGGCGGCGTGATCGCGGGCGCGCTTACGGCAATCCCCCTCGTAGGCGGCTTCATCAGCGGCGTGGCCTTTGTCTTCACGCTCGGCTACATCATCCAAATCATCTGGCGCAACGCCCGCCTCAAGCCGCAGCAGCCGGCTAACACGCCAGGACTCCCCACCGCTTAGCCACCAACCGCCACAAAGGGGACAGGCACCTTTATGGTGGTGTAAAAGGGTCAGGTTTCTTTGCACCGACAAACGAAGCGGGGGGCCCCCGGGCCCACAGCCCACGGGGGGGCGGTGGTGGTTTGGGGGGGGTTGTTTATTTTGTTTGAAAATCAAAACCCAGGTCGGGTGGGCGGGCGGGCCCTCCG
>CAMQHT010000060.1 GCA_947001705.1 uncultured Collinsella sp. | reverse complement strand
GTCCCGGCGAGCCTCTGGCTAGTTACAACAATCGAAAAGCAACAAGGGGCTCTTCCGTTCATCAACGGAAGAGCCCCTTGCCATGTCTAAGTATTCAGCCCACCCGGTTCTCCAGATCAAAAAGCGAGAGGCAGAGCAACGCTCGTTCAGCAACGTTACCCAAGGACCCGGGCGGGCGTATGGGGCAACATCGATCGCGAGTTCCGCACGCAAAGGAGAGCACTTAATGTGCTCTCCGTCTTGCGCAGGACTGCCCGAGCAGGCGATGTTGCCCCATACGCCCGCCCGGGTCCGCCGGGATTACGACAGCTTGACAATTGGAGCAAAGCCCTTCATCAACTTTTTGGTCTGGCCGGTCTTTTCGAATTGGACCTCGATCATGTCTCCGGTGACCGAGATCACGGTGCCCGTGCCAAAGGTCTTGTGGCTCACGGTATCGCCTGCGGCAAAGTCCTGCGATGCGCTGGCACGATCGACCTTGCGCTCCACTGTCGGCGACACCTTAGATGACGGCTTTTTGGCTCGCGGCGCACCCGAACCAAAGGTCGAGGCAACACGGCCGGCGTCGGGCGAAACCCCACGATGGCGCTCGGTCCCGTAGCTGCTGCCGCCAAAGAAATCGTCAAAGCTCGATCCGCCGCGCGAACCGGAACCGCCGGTCGAGCGCGTATGCGAACCAAACACCTTGCCGCCATACATGTCCGAGCCCATGCCCGAGCCAAACGTGCCGCGACGGTCGCCGCGCTTCTCCCAGCCCGTGCCCTCAAAACCGGCAGAACCGATGCCGCTAAACTCGATATCCTCAAACGGAATCTCGTTGAGGAAGCGCGAGCGCGGATTGGCAGAGGTCGAGCCGTAGGTGCGGCGCGTGGCCGCATAGGTCAGGAACAGGCGCTTACGGGCGCGTGTGATAGCGACGTAGGCCAGGCGACGCTCCTCCTCGAGCTTGCCCGGGTCATCGCTGCCGCCAAAGTCGTGCACGTGCGGGAAGATGCCCTCCTCCATGCCGGCCACGAACACCGCCGGGAACTCCAGGCCCTTGGCGGAGTGGATGGTCATCATGGTGATGGCATGCGTCTCGCCGGCCAGGGAATCCAAGTCGGAGCGCAGGGCCAGCCACTCCATGAGTGCCGGCAGCGCCTTACAGGTGAGCGGGCCGTAGGTGCGCTCGATCTCGTCGGCATGCACGGCACCCGCCGGCAGCTCCGTCGGCGCGGCATACGCGTTGCCCGCGATGGCGGCGGCCAGGGCATCCTGCGGAGACAGTGCCGGAGCGGCCAAGCTATCGAGCGGATTGGAACCTGCGGCGTCACGGGCGCCGACGAGTGCCTCGAACGAGGATGCCGGTGCGGACGGCCCCGGCTCGGGTGCAGGCGCGCTCACCACAACGGGCTCGGGCTCAGCAGGCACATCGGCAACACCGGCAGCGCGCAGCTCTTCCAAGCTCTCGAGCGTACCTTCGATATCCTCGTGCGTCTCCTCAAATTCGGCGGCGACGCCCAGGAATTCCTGGATGTTCTCGGCGCGGCTCTCGGATTCCATGGTGCCCTCGGCGCGGAAGGCCTGCAGCAGGCCCGTCTTATCGACAATCATCTCGACGACGTCCTTGAGCTCGCCGTCCATGCGGCGACCCTCGCGCACCAGCGACACAAAGCTCGACAGGCCGTTGCGCACCTTGGCGCTAAACATGCCCGTCTCGGCGCACGCGATCTCGCAGGCCTGGAAGAACGAGCAGCGGTTGTCGCGCGCCAGCTGCTCGATCTTTTGGATCGAGGTGGAGCCGATGCCGCGGCGCGGCGTATTGATGACACGCTTGACGCTCATCTCGTCGGCCGGGTTCACGATCATCTTGAGATAAGCCATGACGTCGCGGATCTCGGCACGGTCGAAGAATCGCGTGCCGCCCACGATCTTGTAGGGCACGCCCGCGCGCAGGAACATATCTTCGAGAATACGCGACTGGGCGTTGGTGCGGTAGAACACGGCGATGTCGTCGTAACTCGTGCCCTTGGAGTGCAGCTTTTCGATCTCGCCGGCAATCCAGCGGCCCTCGTCGCGCTCATCGCTTGCCTGGAAGGCCTGGATCTTCTCGCCGTCGCCCTCAGCCGTAAACAGGCGCTTGTCCTTGCGCTGCGAGTTGTGACGCACCACGGCGTTGGCGGCGCTCAGGATGTGACCCGTGGAGCGATAGTTCTGCTCCAGCTTGACGGTCTTGCAGTTTTTAAAGTCCTTCTCAAAGTCCAGGATGTTGGTGATGTCGGCGCCACGCCAGCTATAAATGGACTGATCGTCGTCGCCCACGACCATGAGGTTTTGGTACTTGGCGGCCAGCAGGTTGGCAATCTCGTACTGGACGTGGTTGGTGTCCTGATACTCGTCGACGCTAATGTAGCGGAAGCGCTCCTGGTACTTGTCGAGCACCTCGGGGCGGGTGCGCAGCAACTCGAGCGTGCGCACGAGCAGATCGTCGAAGTCCATCGCGTTGGCGGCGCGCAGACGGCGTTCCAGCTCCAGATAGACCTGCGCGGCCTTTTTGTCGTTGGGGCTGTCGGCGGATTTGAGCATGTCCTCGGGGCCGATCATGGCGTTTTTAGCCGAGCTGATCTTGCTGCGGATCATGTTGATGGGGAACTGCTTTTGCTCGATGCCGAGCGTCTGCATAATGTCGCGCACCATGCGCTTTGAGTCATCATCATCGTAGATGGTGAACTGACCGGTGTAGCCCAGCAGGTCGGCGTCCTCACGCAGCATGCGCACGCACATGGCATGGAACGTGCACACCCACATGCCACGGGTGCCGCTGGGAATGAGTGCCGCCAGACGCTCACGCATCTCGGCCGCAGCCTTGTTGGTAAACGTGATGGCAAGGATCTGCCAGGGCTTAACGCCCAGGTCGCCGAGCATATGTGCGATTCGGAAGGTCAAGACGCGGGTCTTGCCCGAGCCGGCGCCGGCGAGCACCAGCAGCGGGCCCTCAGTGGTCAGGACCGCCTCGCGCTGGGCGGGATTCAGGCTGTCGATGTCGACGATCGGCTTGGCAGGCTTGGGTGCCGGCGCGGGAGCGTCGTAGATGTCGAGCGGAACGAGCTCGGGCTCCGGCGCAGCAGGGGCGGTGTATGCATCGAGCGGCACGGGTTCCGGCGCGGGCGGCACAGATACCGCGGCGTTCTTTTCCCAGGGCAAGGGCTGGGTCATGGGCGACTCCTCATCTGACGGACGGCGCGCCTGCGGGCGGCGCCATAGTTTGAGCCGTACCAGTATACCGAGCCGCGCGGACACCGACGCAAATCACACCACGACTCCGTGCGTCACCGTCAGGCCCACCCCATTGCGCCAATCACAGAGCCAGCGATGTCACGGCAGCAGCAGCGAGCGACGGTCAGGGCGAACAAATTGGCATGAAAAGGAGGCGGCATAGACCTTTTGGTCATGCCACCCCCTTTGAATGACAAGTTGTCGCCCTGGCCGCCGCGCAGCGTCGACTAAGTTAGAGGCCGAGCATCGGCTCCAAGACGAAGAAGTACGCAAGCACCACGATGCCCAGAATGATGCGGTAGACGCCGAAGCACTTGAAGTCGTGACGGCGGACGAAGCCCATAAGCCACTTGATAGCGATGAGCGAAACCACAAAGGCCACAACGCAGCCCACGCCCAGGATGGCGACCTCGTTGGCACCGAACGTACCGCCCTTGATGAAATACTTGACGAGCTTGAGCGCACTCGCGCCAAACATGACAGGAATGGCCAGGAAGAACGTAAACTTGGACGCCACCGAACGCGTGCAGCCCAAAAGCAGGCCGCCGATGATGGTGGAACCGGAGCGCGACGTGCCCGGCACCAGCGAGAGGATCTGGAAGCAGCCAATGCCCAGTGCAGTCTTCCAGCTCAGGTCCTCGAGCGTGGCGATGGAGCCAAAGTCCAGATTCTCGTCATCGTCCTCATCCTCAGCGGTAGCCGCGGCGGGCGCCGCAAAGTGCGCACCGGCGGGACGTCCACCCGACACCACAGCACGCGAACCAAACGAACCGGCAACGGCCATTTCCTCGCGCTTGCTCGCGCGCCAGTTCTCGATCACGATAAACAACACGCCGTACACAATGAGCGCCAGCGCCACGACGGGAGCATTGTAGAAATGCTCCTCCATCCAGTCGTTGAGCGGCAGACCGATCGCCGCCGCAGGAATGCAGCCGAGCACAATCTTGCCCCACAGCACCCAGGTGTCGCGACGGCCCTCCTTGCCCTTGCTGGGCGAGAACGGATTGAGCTCATGGAAGAACAGCACGCAGACGGCCAGAATGGCGCCGAGCTGAATCACGACCAGGAACATATTCCAGAACGTCTCGCTCACGTTCATCTTGACGAACTCGTCCACCAAGATCATGTGACCGGTCGACGAAACAGGCAGCCATTCGGTGATGCCCTCGACCAGGCCCATGAAGGCAGATTTTAGAAGCTCGATGATATCCAAAGGGACCCCCTCGTTAGACACCCGCCGATATTGTTCTGCGGACGGTGCGGGCGATGTCCCATTATCAACCGTTCGGGCGCGTCTGCGCCTACCCTTACCAAAAAACTCGTCCGTTCACAGAATTGCGAGCGGTCAAACCGAAATCCTTGGGTATAACTGCAACAAGATAAAGTGTCCGGCGGCCAACGCGCCCGCGCCCGCCCGATGCACGAGCCCCGCGCCCGTGCGATAGACCAAGGAGGAAACCATGAACGAGGGCTACACCAAGGTATTTGTTTCACTCGATGGTACTGAGCAGCAGGATTTTGTGCTCGCACGCGCCATCAAGGTCGCCGCGAACAACGGCGCCAAGCTAATCATCGGCCACGTTATCGATTCCACGGCGCTCGAGAGCGCCGGTTCCTATCCGGTCGATCTGGTCAACGGCCTAGAGGAGGCATTTAAGAACTCCATCGCCAAGCAGCTCGAAGAGGCCAAGGCCAATCCCGACATTCCCGAGGTCGAGGTCATGATTCGCGCCGGCCGCATTCGCGAGACGCTCAAGGACGAGATGCTCGACGTGGTCAAGCCCGACCTGGTGCTCTGCGGCGCCCGCGGCCTGTCCTCGATCAAGTATGCGCTGCTGGGCTCGATTTCGACGTTCCTGCTGCGCAATACGGACTGCGACATTTTGGTCGTGAAGTAGCGTTGCTCCCACCGGCCGCGGGGCCTGCGGGGTTTCCACGGGCACGTCCTCGCCGCGTTGCGGCTGCGGGATGTGCCCTTAGGAAACCCCTCCCGGCCCCGCGGCCTTCGCAGCCTTACTTCAGCGAGTTGTCTGATAAAAGATGGCGTGGGGGGGGGGGGGGGGGGGGGGGGGGGGGGGGGGGGGGGGGGGGGGGGGGGG
>CAMQHT010000059.1 GCA_947001705.1 uncultured Collinsella sp. | reverse complement strand
ACCAACGCCGTCCAGATCGCTAAGCTGCTCTGCGAGTAGCGGTTGACCTGTCCGGCGGGGGCCGGGCTTGGTTTTCAGAACGTCCTCGACCATGTGTGGCGCCTTGTCCTGCTCCTTCGGAGCCGCGGACAAGGCGCCACACTGGTCTGCGGAGTGTTCTGAAAACCAAGCCCGGCCCCCGCCTGCGGTGACGTTGCTGCGAGCTGCCCACGATGGGGCCGTTGTTGGTTGGGGCCGCTGGGCTGATGTGGGGGCACGTGGTTGTTGCGGGCCCTGGTCCCGGCGGCGGCCTCGGCGCTTTGCGCCTGCTGCCTTGGGGGGGCTGCGGAGCGCGGCCGGCAGCTGCGGCGCGTTGCGCCTGCTGCCTGCGGGGACTTTGGGGTCGTGCGGCAGCTGGGGCGCTGTCGCGCCTGCTGCCTTGGGTGACTTTGGGGTCGATTGGGGTTGTCTGCACAATTCGCGGTATTATGTTGCGGAGTTTTGAAAGGAGCCGCTGGTGGTCACGACGACATTTGCTTCGCCTTTGGGCGAAATCTTGCTTGCCGCTGATGGCCGCGGTCTGACGGGGCTTTGGTTTGAGGGGCAGGAGCACTTTGGTTCCACGCTTCTCCGGGAAGACTCCGAACATGTTGAAGGCGCCGACGCGGTTTCCGGTACCGGTGACATGTCGTCGGCGAGTCCGGCAAATGGTGTGGCCTCTTCGGTGCTTGAGCGTTCTTGGGCTTGGCTGAATGCTTATTTTGCGGGGCAGGAGCCTCGGTATACGCCGCCGTTGCATTTGATTGGCACGGCGTTTCAGCGTGAAGTCTGGTACGAGCTGCTTTCTATTCCGCGTGGCGAGGTCGCTACGTATGGCGAGATCGCCCAGCGTGTTGCGGCTCGACATCGTGTACCGGGAAACGAGGACCCCGTTGTGTCTCCTCGTGCGGTGGGGGCTGCGGTCGCTCGCAACCCTGTTTCGATTATTGTGCCGTGCCATCGCGTGGTTGCCGCCGATGGTTCGCTCAACGGATATGCCGGCGGCCTCGACCGTAAGGAGTGGCTACTGCGGCTTGAGGGCGCGTACGAGGAATAGCGCTCGGGCACTTTGCATAGCCAAGACGCCCTGAAAGAACGAGTCGCCGTCCTTTCGCGGTCGGCATGCGTCCAAGTGCTCAGCATCTGCGCCTTAAGTTTGGCTAAGCCATATTCTGCGCATTTAAAAACGTGCAGGTTGAGCAGCTAGGGCTGCGCTAAGGCAGCTGGCGGTGCGCTATCATCGGCAGTATCGAAACCTGTATAGCCGTGCGCCAAAGGAACAACTATGAAGCTGATGCTTGCCGAGGACGAACCTGGCCTCTCCCGCGCCCTCACCGCGATTCTTCAACATAGCGACTACGAGGTCGACACCGCCCTCGACGGTCTGACGGCGCTCGAATATCTGCTTGCCAACGACTATGACGCCGCAATTTTGGACATCATGATGCCCAGGATGGACGGCATCGAGGTGCTCAAGCGTACACGCGCCGCCGGTAAGCGACTGCCCATCATTATGCTTACGGCCAAAAGCGAGGTGTCCGATAAGGTCGAGGGCTTGGACGCCGGCGCCAACGATTACCTGACTAAGCCGTTCGCCGCCAAGGAGCTACTTGCTCGCATTCGTGCCATGACGCGTGCCGCCACGGCAATTGACGCCACGACGCTCAGCGTGGGCAACGTGCGCCTCGACACGGCATCGTGCACGCTTGCGGGTCCCTTGGGTGAGGAGCACCTGGCCAATCGTGAGTTTCAGCTTATGGAGCTCTTTATGCGCAACGCCGGCACGCGTATGCCCACCGAACGTCTGATGCTCGAGGTTTGGGGCGAAGACGCGCCCGAAGGCGCCAATGTGGTGTGGGTCTACATCTCGTACCTGCGCAAAAAGCTGACGGCACTGGGTGCCGACCTGGCCATCCGCGCGTCGCGCAACCAGGGATATTCGCTCGAGGTTGTCGAGGAAGGAGAACGGGCGTGAGCGTGCGCACGTGGTGCAAGCGCATGGCGGCGAAGCTCGGCATGGGTGTGGGCTCGGGTAATCCGGGGCGCGCCGATGCTGCCAGTGCAATGGGCCGTCGCCTGCGTCGTAAGTTCATCCTCGTTGCCATGGGCGCTGTGACCGTGGTGCTCACGCTCATCATCGCTGGCATCAACATTGTCAATTATTCGCATGTTTGCAAGATGGCCGATGCACGACTGGACTATATCCTGGCAGGCAAGGATGGCATTGATGGGGAGGACGAGCCTAAGACCGGTCCCGGTCAGGATGCGGTTGCCGGCAAGGTTGCTACCGGTAACCGGGCGGCCGTTCGCGATGTGCATTTTGAAGGCATGACGGCGGAGTCTCCCTTCGACACGCGCTACTTTACGGTGTCGGTTGCCGGCGGGCAGGTGACCGATGTCAACACGGCCCGCATTGCCGCGGTAGGTGCCAAGCGTGCCGCCCGCATCGCTGCAGGACTATATTCCAAGGGTTGGACTTCGGGCTTTTCTGGCAACTACCGTTATACGGCTACGGTTCAGGGCGACAAGACAACCTATGTGTTCGTGGACTGTTCGCGCGAGCTTGCAAGTTTCCATTCGTTTTTGAGCGCGAGTGTGGCAATCAGCTGCATTGGCTGGCTGGCGGTGCTGGCAATTGTAACGGTCGCCTCGGGTGCGGTGATTCGGCCGATGGTCGAGAGTTATAGCAAACAGAAGCGCTTCATTACCGATGCAAGCCACGAGATCAAAACGCCGCTGGCCGTGATTGACGCCGCCAACGAGGTCCAAGAGATCGAGAGCGGCGAGAGCGAGTGGACGCAGAGCATTCACGAGCAGGTCGCGCGGCTGACGGCGCTCACGGAGCGTCTGGTGTTCCTGGCGCGTATGGACGAGGGTTCGGCCGGCTTTACTATGGCGACGATTGATCTTTCGGAGGCCGTGGACACGGCTGCGACGCCATTTGAATCGGTGGCGGTTTCGCGCGGAAAGCGGCTGTCGACGTCGATCGCGAGCGGTGTGCGGGCCCATGCCGATGCCGCGGCAGTGGCGCAGGTTGTTGAGCTGCTGCTGGACAACGCCACACGCTACGCAAGCGAGGACAGCGTGATCGAGCTGAGCCTGCGTGCCGTTTCGCGCGGTGCGGGCAAAGGCTCGGCCGAGCTTGTCGTATCGAATGCTGTTGATGAGCTGCCCGAGGGCGACCTGGACCGGCTGTTCGACCGCTTCTATCGTGCGGACGTGTCGCGCAGCTCCAAGACAGGTGGCTCGGGCGTGGGGCTGTCCGTCGTGCGCGCCATCGCCGAAGCCCATGGCGGATCCGCCACCGTATCCGGCCACGATCATCAGATCACCTTCACCGTCCGCCTCTAAAACCTGCCAAAAAGGGACAGGTTTATTTTGGCAGGTTTTATCTGTGCAGACGGCAGCGGAGGCTGGCGGTGATCGGCGCCATGAACGCCACCGACCCAAATAAACGCACCTCTAACTGCTAAAATATGGACATCGTTGTTCGGCTCCCGAAGGAAAGGAGACGGTCATGCAGTACGAGATCGGCGGAGGGGCTTTCCCGGTTGTTACGTGCAACCTTAGCGACGGCGAATCCATGATCACCGAAAGCGGTGCCATGGTCTGGATGACCCCCAACATGGAGATGTCCACCTCGGGCGGTGGCATAGGCAAGATGTTCTCTAAGGCTTTTTCGGGTGAGGCGTTGTTCCAAAACATTTGGACCGCGCACGGCGATGGCATGATTGCGTTTGGCTCTTGCTTCCCCGGCCGCATTATACCGATCGAGATTGGCCCTGGTAAGAGCTGGATTTTGCAGAAGCGTTCGTTCCTTGCCGCGGAAAGTGGTGTTGAGCTGAGCATCCACTTTAACAAGAAGGCAAAGACCGGCGTCTTTGGCGGCGAGGGTTTTATCATGCAAAAGCTCACGGGCTCGGGTATTGCCTTTGCCGAGATCGACGGCGACCTAGTTGAGTACGAGCTTGCTGCTGGCCAGCAAATGATTGTAGATACCGGCAACGTGGCCGGCTTTGAGGAGACGGTGAGCATCGACGCGCAGATGGTCAAGGGCGTCAAAAACATCATGTTTGGCGGTGAAGGCGTGTTTAACACTGTGCTCACCGGTCCGGGGCGCATCTGGCTGCAGACAATGCCTATTTCCAATCTTGCGGCAGCAGTGGCTTCGATGACCAACAACAATAACTAATCGTGTATAGGATGACGCGCGCGGCGGGCCTGGCCTGTCGTGCGCGTTTTTTGGTGGCAAACGCCCTGTTTATCGGGTGCGGCTGTGCTCCTGCAGTGCATAGATCGACTTATCCATGTTGAACAGGTAGGCCACGACGCAGACAATAAAGAACGTCGGCAGACTGCTAAAGCCAAAGACCTCGCAGCCAATAAAGATGGGCGCGAGCAGCGTGTTGGTGGCGCTGCCAAAGACGGCGGCGTATCCCAGCGCGGCGCAGAGCTCGACGGGCATGCCGAGAATTCCGGCGAGCACGACACCCAGGCTGGTTCCGATGGAGAACAACGGCGTCACCTCACCACCTTGATATCCTGCGGCAAGCGTGGCGATGGTGAGTGTGAATTTGAGCGCCCAGTCCCAAGGCATGATGGTGACCTTGCCGTCACCGTTGAGCGCCGCCGATATCAGGTTGGTGCCAAGGCCGCAGTATCGCCCCTGCCACAGCACGAACAGAATCGCCGACAGCGCAAGGCCCATAACGGCAATGCGTATGTAAGGGCTGGGGAGCAGCCGCGCCGCAAGGGTCTTGGCGTGGGCAAGGCACCAGGCAAAAGCGCCACCCACCATGCCAAACGCGATGCCCAGCAGCGCCAGCCGTCCAAGACCGGGGAGGTCGAGCGCATACGAGGCGGTAACGGCGACCTCGAACTTCTCGAGCCCCAGGGCGCCCGAGGTCATGCTTGCGGCAAGTGAAGCCGTAAGCGCGGGAAACAGCGCGCGGTATTCCATGCGTCCGGCGACCAGCACCTCGACCGCAAAGACCGTGGCGGCGAGGGGCGTTCGGAAGAGTCCGGCAAAGCCGGCGGCCATGCCGATAAGCAAAAACGTGTTGCCGGGTTCTCGGAAAGGTAGACGTCGGCCGATCCAATGCGAGACGGTTGCGCCGATCTGCACGGCTACGCCTTCGCGTCCCGCGCTGCCGCCAAAGAGATTCGTGGCCCACGTGCTCAGCATAATGAGCGGCACCAGACGCGGGGAGATGGCGTCCTCGCGTCCGTGACCTACGTCGAATACTAAGCTCATGCCCCGATCGGTGCCTTTGCCCCAGGTGCGGTAGGCAAATACGATGGCCAAGCCCATGAGGGCGAGGAAGGGAAGGAGCAGTACGATGTGCTCGTCACGGAAGGCGCCGATTGCCAGGAGCACACGACCAAAAAGGGCACAGATGGCGCCAACGATAACGCCGAGGTGACGCATAATTTCTTTCGCAAATTGACAACCGCATAGCGGAACACGGCCCGC
>CAMQHT010000058.1 GCA_947001705.1 uncultured Collinsella sp. | reverse complement strand
GTAGCGGGTGGTTTAAAGCTGGCCGCTGCGCGGCCAGCAGACTAAAGTCTTGAAACAAAAAAGCTCGCCGGCTAGGCCGACGAGCTGCAAGTTCTTGGTCGCGGGGGCAGGATTTGAACCTACGACCTCCGGGTTATGAGCCCGGCGAGCTACCAGACTGCTCCACCCCGCAATGTCTGGGCGCCTCATGTGCGCAAGAAAGAATATTACGCGGGAGTTCGGTAAACGGCAAGGAAAATCTCGTAGAGCATAATTCCTTCATATTTAAACCCCTCAGCCCCTATCACCGTAAACGAATCGCAGCCGAGCGCCGTCGACGGCACGTATACAATGGTGCGCGTCCTTTTATGCCGACACCGGGAGTAGACATGCTGCTCGCTATCGATATGGGAAATACGCAGACGGCCATGGGCCTGTTTGACGGAAACGAGCTGGTGCAGTCGTGGCGTATGCCCACCGACCGCTCCTATACCGCCGACGAGATCCACGTGCGCCTGATGGGTTTCTTTAAGATGTACGGCCTCTCGCTCGATGCGGTTGACGCGATCGCCTTTGCGGGCGTGGTGCCGCAGCTCTCGCGCGAGTGGCACGCCGTGGCCGACCGCATTGCCGCGGACGCCATCGTCATCGGGCCGCAGACGGCCGCCGTGACCAAGCTGCGCGCGGCGCGCCCCCAGGCCGTGGGCGCCGACCGCGTCGCCAACGCCGTCGCAGCCGAGACTTTCTACGGCGCGCCGGCAATCGTGGTGGACTTTGGCACCGCGACCAATATCGACGTCATCGATGAGGACGGTTATTACATTGGCGGGGCGATTGCGCCGGGCATCCGCATCTCCATGGACGCGCTTGCCGCCCGTGCCGCCAAGCTCGCCAGCGTGCCGCTCGAGGCGCCCGAGCACGCCATCGGTCGCGACACCGAAGAGTGCATCAAGGTCGGCGCCGTGGTGGGCGCTGCCGCCATGGCCGAGGGCTTGGTCGCACGCATGAAGCGCGAGCTGGACCGCGAGGATGCCACCGTTATCGCCACGGGCGGTCTCGCCGGCATCGTCGCCGATTCGACCGATGCCTTCGACGTGGTGGACGGCCAACTCACCATCAAGGGCATCTGCGAAATCTACCGCCGCATGCAGAAGCTGGGATAGAGCAGGGGCTTAAGTCGAGCACGCCCGATGTCACAGCCCCGCAAACGATCGCCAAGCCTATTCCTCAAAACTGAAAAATTTTCAATTTTGAGGAATAGGGCGCTGGCAACCCATTCCCCAGATAGGCGGAACCCTCCCCGGCACAGGCCAAAGAGGGCTTCGTTGTCATCGTTATCTTTGAGCGCGGGCGCCTCGCGTTACAGTCCGCGAATCCGTACGGCCTCGGGCGGAAACTCCTGCTCGCCGGCATCGGTCTTGATGGTCGCGCGGCCCCAGATGTCCAGGCCCGCAAACACACCGACCGCAAGCGGCAAACCGTTGGGCGACACCGCCGCAACCTGACGACCCAGCAGCGGCACCATATCGAAGTACTCACCCAGCACCGGAGCCAGCGGGCCGGCAGCGCCCTGTGGTGTGTTGGCGGCAACCGCCCAGGTGTCCACGCGGGTCAGCACGGCGGTGGCCAATGCCTCGACCAGCACCTCGTCGGCCATATCCACCCCAAGCTCGCCCAGCGCCGCACGTTCAATATCAACCGTCACCGCGGCAAACATGCCCGCAGCACCGGCACCGCCGTTGACGGCGACGCGCGCGAGCGACGTCTCAAACGCAGGCGCACCGCACACGATATTGCTCGGCCACTCAATGCCCACCTTGCCGGCAAGGCCCAACCCCGGCGTCGAAGCCGTGCCCACGAGCGCGTCCATCATGCCCATCGCGGCCACAAACGGCAGGCCGTGGAAGGCATGCATGTTCACATCCGGACGCACGACCAACGAAAACGTCAGCGAAGCATCGCCCACGCTCCACGCGCACCAGCCCGCGGACACGCCCTCGCGACCCGCGTCACGCGCCGCGTCGAGCTCAGTGGCAGCGACTACAGCGTTCATCTCGATCATCTACATACGCCCCAATTCACCCACGATATGGCCCACGCGATCCTCGGGCTCCTTGACCTCGACGCCGTTGTAGCGGAAGAACCGCGCCGGGTCGTGCATCAGGTCCTCAAGCGGCACCAGCACAAAGTCACGCTCGCCGATCAGCGGATGCGGCAGGCGCAGCTTCTTGCCGCCGTGGGTCTCGCCGTCCATCCACAGCAGGTCCAAGTCGATGGTGCGCGGGCCGTTGGCCTTGGCCTTCTTGGAACGGTCGCGGCCCAGCTCGGCCTCGATCTTCATGAGCTCGTCAAGCAGCACCAGCGGAGCCAGCTCGGTCTTAATCTCGATGACGGCGTTGGCAAACGCGTCCTGGCGCGTCTCGTAGGCCGGCTCGCTCTCGTAGATCTTGGAGGAGTTGGACACGCAGGTGAGTGGAATCTCGGCGATCATGTCGCGTGCGGCGCGGATGTTGTCACAGCGATGCCCCAGGTTGGAGCCCACGGCCACAAACGCGCGGCGCGGCTGCGGCTTGGCAACCGCCCAGTAGCCGTTCAGGAACTGCGCAAAGCCCGCGGCGTCGTGCACGCGCACAATGTTGGCACCGGCCTGGATGGCGCCCAGGCACACGCCAAACGTAGCGGCATCGCGCTCGGCGGCCTCGGTCACGCCCGAGACGGCGCCCACAAAGCGCTTGCGCGATACGGCGCACATGAGCGGATAACCCAGTGACGCCATCTTGGCAGTCTCGCGCTGGATGACGATGTCCTCGTTGGCCGTCTTGCCAAAGCCCGGACCGGGATCAATGCAGATGCGGTCGCGCGACACGCCGGCGTGGATGAGCGCGCGGGCCTGGTCGGACAGAAAGCCCATGACGCGGCGCATGATGGGCGCCGAATCGGGCAGGGTGAAGCGGCGGAGCTGCGAGGTGGGCACGTAGGCTTCCTCGCGGCGGGCGCTGCGGCGCATCATGGCGGCCAGGCGGTCATTGGGCTCCGATGCGGCCTCGGTGGCCTCGGGCGCGGGCGCGACGGTCTCGGCGGCAGCAGCCTGCTCGGCGGCCGGCGTCTCCTGCTCGCTTGCAGGCTCGGTCGCGGGCTCCGGATCGCCAAACGGCAACGAGGGCTGCACCACGCCGCCCGGAAGCTTGGCCTCCGGCTTAGGCTCGCCCAGCAACTTGCCGCGACGGCGGCGAGCCGGCTTCTCAGCCTCACGCGCGGCCTCGGCAGCCGCCTCGCGCGCCTTCTCGGCAACAAACGCCGCAGCCGAGGTATCGAGCTGCACCGTTGCGTGCGTGCGTGTAGGCGCGGCGACCTCGCCGGCATGCATCACGATGACGCCGCAGGTGCTCGTCTTAACAAACTCGACCATCTTGGGGTCGGTGAAGCCCGTCACGTCGTTGACGATCGAGGCGCCGCAGCGCACGGCCGCCTTGGCAACCGCCACGTGGCGCGTGTCGATCGAGACGATGGCGCCCTCTTTGGCCAGCGCGCGCACCACGGGCAGCACGCGGCGAGCCTCCTCGTCGGGATTAACCGGGGTAAAGCCGGGGCGCGTGGACTCACCGCCCACGTCGATGATGTCGGCGCCGGCGTCAAGCATCGCCAGGCCGTACTCGATGGCGGCATCCGGGTCGAAGCGCTCCCCGCCGTCGCTAAACGAATCGGGCGTCACGTTGAGGACGCCCATGATGCGCGGACGGTCAAAGCTGAGCTCATACTTTCCGCACCGCCATGTCTTGCTGTCGTTCGCCATGAACATCCTCCTAAAATGCCCACGCCGCCGAGCTTGGGGAGCTGGCGGCGGGGTCGCTTTGCACTCAGTCTTTCTATTGTATCCGCGCACACGGGCTAGAACGCAAACGCGGCCGCGATGTCGCAAGAAATCAGCAGGTCGGCATTTGCATCCTGATCGGTAGGCGCCAAATTGCAAATGGCCAGCGTATCGCCAGTAAAGTAACGCGTAAGGCCTGCCGCCGGATACACCACGAGCGAGGTCCCACCCACAATGAGGGCATCGGCCGCGGCAATGGCGGCAACGGCACCGGTCAACACATGCTCGTCGAGCGGCTCTTCGTAGAGCACCACATCGGGCTTGATGCGACCACCGCACGCGGGGCACACGGGCACGCCCGCGGCGTCCTCGTGCTCGCGCGAGCAAATCCACTCGGCGCTATAGACCGCGCCGCACGACTGGCAAATGTTGCGATGGACCGATCCGTGCAGCTCGAACACGCGCTGCGAGCCCGCCATCTGATGCAAGCCGTCGATGTTTTGCGTCACCACGGCATCAAGCTTGCCGGCGCGCTCCAGCTCGGCCAGCTTGGTGTGACAGCGGTTGGGCTTAGTGTTAAGCGCGATCATCTTGGTGCGGTAAAAGTCGAAGAACTCGGCCGGATGTGTCTCATAAAAGCTATGCGAGAGCATAGTCTCGGGCGGGTAGGCAAACTGCTGGTGATACAGGCCGTCCACGCTGCGGAAATCGGGGATGCCACTTGCCGTGGAAACACCAGCGCCGCCAAAGAAGACCACGCGCTTGTGGGTGTCAAACAGATCCGCCAGCGCGGCGGACGCCTGCCTGGGGTCCGATATTGCCTGCGTCATATGAGCCCTCCGTCCTTGTTGATCGGGCGGCGTCGGGCGATGTCCCAGCATGCGACCTTTAAGTCAGCATGCGCGGAGCCCACCCCGCCCCTGTTGCGCTAATCTTAAGCCTGCCAACCCCGTCGAAAGGACACCATGCCTCAGACTTACACTTTCGCCTCGTGGAACGTCAACGGCCTGCGCGCCGTGCTCAAAAAGGACCCGAGCTTTATCCAGATCGCGCAAGAACTCGACGTCGATATCCTGGCGCTGCAAGAGACCAAGTTGCAAGAAGGCCAGGTCGATATTGACCTGCCCGGCTATCACCAAACCTGGAGCTACGCCGAGCGTAAAGGCTATTCGGGCACTGCGGTCTTTAGCCGCCAGGAACCGCTGCGCGTGCTGCACGCCGACGCACTGCTACCCTACGCCGGCGAGAACGAGGCGGCCGTACTCGTCGCCCAAGCCGCAACCGAGGGCCGCGTCTGCGCGCTGGAGTTCGACAAGTTCTGGTTTGTGGATGTCTACACTCCCAACGCGCAAAACGAACTCGCCCGCATCGACGTGCGCATGGCCTGGGACGATGCTTACCGCGGCTTTTTGAACGCGCTCGAGCGCGAGACCGGCAAACCCGTCGTGACCTGCGGCGACTTTAACGTGGCGCACGAGGAGATCGACCTTAAGAACCCCAAGTCCAACCGCGGCAACGCCGGCTTTTCGGACGAGGAGCGCGGCAAGTTTACCGAGCTGCTCAACGCCGGCTTTACCGATACCTGGCGCGCGGCAAACCCCGACGTCGAGGGCGTCTACAGCTGGTGGAGCTATCGCTTTAATGCCCGCAAGAACAACGCCGGCTGGCGCATCGACTACTTCCTGGTAAGCGACGCAATCGCCGACAACGTACGCGACACCGGCATCCGCGGCGACATCTTCGGCAGCGACCACTGCCCCGTCACCCTCACGCTAGAGCTCTAGCCCCAGCTGATCCCCTGGGGACGGAGGAAAACGAATCATTTTGGGCCTCGTGGTGGTATCCACGTGACCCATCCGCCACGAAACACGCCCATCTACTACGTTTAAGCCACCACCCTCAACCACAGCGAACAACGCAATCAGAACCACCCTTAAAAAGGGTGGTTTGCTCTTAGGGTATAACCCACGGG
>CAMQHT010000057.1 GCA_947001705.1 uncultured Collinsella sp. | reverse complement strand
CGGTCTTTCATGCAGCAGGGGCTCTCAATGTTTTTATGTCCTGCTCATATCGTCTTATCCTTTGCGCAAAAACTGCTGTCATACGAATATTCGATGTCCTTGTATCCCTTTTTCTTGCAAGCTTTGATGTATTTGTCGTACCCATCATGATCGATGCCAAATGCGACAAACGAAAGGCAGTCTTTTTCGTCTAAAGACGTATAAACGATAGGGCAATCAGGCTTCGGCAAGGATTTTGCAAGGGCTTTTGTTGGCCAGTCATACGCCTTGACACCGCCCTTTGATGAAGTCGTATAGGTTTTCGACTTGAAACTATAGTACTCGAGATATATCTTTCCATCGCCGCCTAGATAGGCAATAGTCGCCACTGAAGGCTCCATCAGGTCATATTGATTCTGCTGGGCATTGGCGACATAGTCACCATGAATAATGCACGGAACGCTATCAACCGATTTTCGCTTCTCGACGATTCGCTGGCTATCCGCCGTCATTATCAGCGTTGAATAATCGTGCGCAGCCTCTTCCTCATCAAAAACGTCAGTAAACAGGAGTTTCTGTTCGTCAGTCAACTCCCCTTTCGGCTCAAACTGAATAGTGAACTGAGCAATATCGAAGCTCGATTTATTGTCATATTCAAATGTCATCATCTCGACGCCATCAACAACGCCTTCTGAGACACTCCAGTTTAGTTGATCGATTTTTACTGAATCCTTCTTACCTGGCTTTGGCTTCTTTCCACTTTTCTTAGTCGCTGCAAATGCGCATGTCGGACTCCAGCCGCGACCCGTAATTCCGAGTGGTAGAGAAATGCCGATTAGCGCCGCCGCGCTAAAAGCCAGAACTGCCGTAAATAACTTTTTCTTCATTACATATCCCTTGGTAGTCGTTTAACCTCCCCCTCGTCAAATAGCAGACGAATTGGCGACGCAGTGGCACTATTTGATTCAAGGGCGTGAACTGGATAAACATCGAGGGAAGGAGTGGGCCCTGTGCAATAAACTCCCCTCGTCAAAATGTCTAGCTAAAGAGGACGGACAGACGGCGAACGGTCATATCCGTTCACGTCCGCCCGTCTCCAACGATCAAACGTCGATGCGCTAACGTTCAAAAGCATTGCGGCCTCTTGCCTCGTAACCTCACCTCCTTCGAATGATTTGATGACATCGCGGTAGCTATCCGGACGTTCGAGCGTCGGTCTCCCAAACCTCACACCCCGCAGACGCGCCGACGCGATACCCTCCGCCTGGCGCTGCTTTATGTTTTCGCGCTCCACCTGAGCCACGTAGCTCAAAACCTGAAGCACTAGGTCGGCAATAAAAGTCCCCGTAATTCCATTGGGTTGTTCGCGTGTATCAAGCAATGGCATATCGAGCACCACGATGGCAACGCGTTTGTCCGTCGTTAGGCGACGCCATTCATCGAGAACTTCACGGTAGTCGCGACCCAATCGGTCGATACTCTTAATCACCAGAACGTCCCCTTCGCGCAGACGACGAAGAAGACGCTGGTACTGAGGACGCCTGAAGTCCTTTCCACTCGCTTTGTCAGCATAGATCAAATTCGTTTGGACCGGAAACCGCTCCAGCGCATCCAGTTGGCGATCCAGGTTCTGGTCTGCTGACGAAACTCGAGCATACCCATAGATTCTGTTTTTCATGATTGCCCCTATCAGCCGCACGATGGCAGCTTCAGCTCATCTGAGAGCCCACTCACAATAGGGCGTGCAAATTTCGCGAATGGGTTGAACCCATTTTCGGGCTCCAGCGTAAGCTATTCAAGCACCGCTTCGACAACGCACGGCGCCAACTTTATACTTTGAAATGAAATTAATCGTTTTTAATTGAGATTAACTAGAATAAAATGAAATTAACCTGAGACGCTAAAGGAGGGCATTGTGGAATACCTCGAAAACCCGTTTACCCCTAGCTTTGGCGAGGTTCCTGCCCATCTCGCTGGCAGACAACAGATTATTCGGGATTTGGACCGTGCCTTCTTGAGCCAGCGCAGGCGCCCAGAATTGACCTCGATCTTCTCAGGCGCGCGTGGAACCGGTAAAACCGCTCTCATGTCGTCGCTCGCGACAAGGGCGGAATCCCACGGCTGGATTGCCGTAAAGACGACCGCGCTCCCGGGAATGCTTGAGGAAATCGAGTTCGGGGCGAAACGTGCCGCAGCCCATCTCATCGACTCGTCCAACCACTTCGAAGTCACCGGTCTCGGAATTGCACCGCTCGGCAGCATCGAGGTCAGTCGCGTTCACGATGCCTCAACCTGGCGTTATCGCATGAGCGACATCATCGACCAGCTCAACGAGGCGGGCACCGGTCTGCTCGTCACGGTTGACGAGGTGGACCCGACACTCGACGAGATGATTCAGCTCGCAGCGACGTATCAGCACTTTGTGACCGATGGGAAACGCGTCGCCCTGCTCATGGCGGGACTTCCCAACAACGTCTCGACGTTGCTGAACCACAAGACGGTCTCGTTCCTTCGCCGCGCCCAACAATATCATCTGGGTCGCATTGCCGACTATGACGTACGCGAGGCCTTGATTCGCACAATCCAGGAAAACGATCGCCTAGCAGATGCCGAGGGAATCGATAGAGCCGTTCGCTCGATCTCTGGTTTCCCCTTCCTATTGCAACTCGTAGGCTACCGTGCCTGGGATCTCACAAGCGATTCGAAGGAAATCTCGTCACGCGACTTTGACCTGGGAATCAAAATCGCGCGCGACGAGATGGACGACCGAATCCTCGCGGCAACCTATCGGGAACTCACTGCAGAGGACAAGCGATTCCTCATCGCCATGCTCGATGACGAGGAAGAGTCCACCACCGCCGACCTTGTCGGGCGCCTTAAGCGTTCGCCGCAGCAGGTCTCCCGCTACCGACGCCGCATGATAGATGCCGGCATCATTGGAGAACGAGGACGAGGGCTCGTCGCATTTGAATTGCCATTCTTCCGCGACTATCTCGCGGCTCAATGCGTGAAATAGGCATCAATGAGGCAAAGAGGCTGTCCCTTTGCCTCATTGTCTATAGATAGCGGCCGGTGATGCTTGCGGGGCAGGCCGCGATGTCGCCCGGCGTGCCGGCGCAGACGATTTGCCCGCCGGCGTCGCCACCGCCCGGACCCATGTCGATCACATAATCGGCGTTACGGATAAGGTCGAGGTCGTGCTCGATCACGACGACTGTGGCGCCCTTGGCAACGAGGCCGTCAAACACGCTCAGCAGCACCTGAACATCGAGCGGATGCAGGCCAATCGTGGGCTCGTCGAATACGAATACGGCATCATCCTGCACGCGGCCCATCTCGCTCGCGAGCTTAAGGCGCTGCGCCTCGCCGCCTGAGAGCGCCGGCGTAGGCTCACCGAGCGTGAGATAACCCAAGCCCAGGTCGTGCAAGGTCTGCAAGCGCGCCTGAACTTTCTTGAGCCCCACCGTAGCGTCGATAGCCTCGTCCACACTCATGTCCATGAGCTGCGGCAACGTCAGCAAGCTCCCGTCCTTGCCCTCGCGATGGATATGCGAGGCGGCCTCGGCGTAGCGCGAACCACGGCATGCCGGGCAGATGATCTCGACGTCGGGCAAAAACTGCACGTCGAGCGATATCGAGCCCGTGCCGTCACACGTAGGGCAGCGCAAGGCGCCGGTGTTGTAGCTAAAGGCGCCCGCCTTGTAGCCGGCTGCCTTAGCCTCGGGCGTACGGGCGAAGGCGCGGCGCAGCTCGTCATGAATGTCGGCATAGGTCGCTACCGTCGAGCGTACGTTGGCGCCGATGGGCGTAGCGTCAATCAGATTTGCGCGGCCAATGCCCTCGGCATCGACCCAACGCACGTGCCCCGGCAAGCGCTCGCCAGCTGCCTGCGCCTTAAGTGCAGGAATGAGCGTCTCGAGCACGAGCGTCGTCTTACCCGAACCCGAAACGCCCGTTACCGCGACAAGGCGGCCGCGCGGGATATCAACCTCGAGCGGCTTGACGGTATGGATGGCATCGGTTGCCATGCGGATATGTCCCTGGTCGAACATTTCGTCGTCAGTCACCTGCGGACGCAAGCGCTTGAGCTCGGCGCGCAAAAACGGCGCGATACGGCTGCCCTGCGATTGCTCGACCTCGTCTACCGTACCAGCGGCGATTACACTGCCGCCGCCTGCTCCGGCAACGGGGCCCATCTCGACCAGATAGTCGGCTTCCGCCAGTACGCGCGTATCGTGGTCGACAACAACCACGGTGTTGCCGTCATCCACCAGATCGCGCATCACGCCCACCAAGCCGTCGACATTGGCGGGATGTAAGCCGATCGAAGGCTCGTCCAGCACATAGAGCACGCCCGTCGATCGGTTGCGCACCACGCGGGCGAGCTGAACGCGCTGGCGCTCACCCGTGGAGAGCGTGGCACCGGCGCGGTCGAGTGAAAGGTAATCGAGACCCAGGTCGACCAGACGACGGGCCACGCTCAAAAACGAATCGCAGATATCCGTCGCCATGGGCCGCATCTCGGGCGGCAAGGATGCGGGCACCCCGCGCACCCACTCAATCGCCTCGCCCAGCGTCATGGCCGCGGCCTGCGCCAGATTGATACCGCACACTTGGGGCTGGCGCGCAGCCTCGGAGAGACGCGTGCCGCCGCAATCGCGGCATGCTCCCTCGCGCAAAAAGCGCGCAACGCGTTTGAGGCCCTTGTCGTCCTTAATCTTGGCGAGCGCATTCTCGACGGTATAGACGGCGTTGTAATAGGTGAAGTCGAGCGGCGTGGCACCCTCGCCGTTTTTGGGAACGTAGAGAATGTGCTTCTTAACCGCCGGGCCGTGGAACACGATGTCGCGCTCTTCAGGCGTGAGCTGGTTAAACGGCACATCGGTGCGCACGCCCATCTCGCCAGCCACTTGCTTCATCAGATCCCACATGAGCGTACCCCAGGGAAGCACCGCGCCCTCGTTGATAGTCTTTGACTCATCGGGCACCAGGCTCGCTTCGTCCACCTCGCGCATGACACCGGTGCCGCCGCAGGTGGGACAGGCACCGCCGCTGTTAAAGGCAAGGTCCTCGGCGCTCGGCGCGTAGAACTCGCGACCGCATGCAGGGCACGTGAGCGACAGGCCCGCAGCCACGTTAAGGCTCGGCTCCACGCGCGCCCCGCAGTGCGGACACACGTGATGGGCGCAACGGCTAAAGAGCAGGCGCAGGCTGTTGTTGAGCTCGGTCATGGTACCAAAGGTCGAGCGCACGCCCGGCACGCTGGGGCGCTGATGCAATGCGAGCGCCGCCGGTACGTGCAATACCTCATCCACCTGGGCGTGTTCGGCCTGCGTCAGGCGACGTCGAGTATAGGTGCTGAGCGCTTCCAAGTAGCGGCGCGAACCCTCGGCATAAAGAACCCCCAGTGCCAGCGAACTCTTGCCCGAACCCGATACGCCGGCAATACCCACCAGCTTTCCCAGCGGAATATCGATATCGATGTCTTTGAGGTTATGGACGCGCGCGCCGCGTACCTCGATAGCCTGCGGGCTCATCTTCTGTTCCGTCACCTTTATCACCCTACTCATGCCATAAAACTCGATCGCGAACGTACGCGCCCAGCATGGGCACGGCAAACCGGACGAGGCCGTATCCGGCAGCCTCGATGACGCGCTCGCGAATCAAGCTTGCGCGATATTTACTCGCCCAGCTTTGGGTACGATCGCAACGCTCAATGATATCCGCCATGCGCGTCGGCTTGCCCTCGTCAGCCGCCATGGCTTCAATAAAGAGGCGCTGTGGGCTGCGCAATCCGTAATACAGGGGCGCGTCGACCGCTTCATAGAACTCGGAGATGGCATCCGCATGGCCATCCTCGACATCGCGCTCTTCAATGACCTGCGAGTCACGCCGAATGGCAGACCGCCACATGTAATATCCCACCAGCTGAACCATATAGGGATGCCCCATG
>CAMQHT010000056.1 GCA_947001705.1 uncultured Collinsella sp. | reverse complement strand
TGTTTTTTTTTTTTTTGTCTCTTCCACTCTCCTTGCGTAGAATTGTTTTTTTTTTTGGCCCCCCCCCCCCCCGGGGGGGCGGGGGGGGGGGGGGGGGGGTTTTTTTCCCCCCCCCCGGCCCCTATTCCAGTTCTACCCCTGCGCTACTCCGGCTTGGTTTCTACTGTGGGAGTCTTGTCCGCTGCGACTGGGGTGCGGGCGGTGTCCATAGTCAGGCAGTGCTTGGGGCAGCTCTCGATGCACTCACCGCACACCACGCAGGCATACGGGTCGATCGACCACGTTCCACCCTTGCGATCGACTGCGAGCGCGCCCGCCGGACAGCGACGCGCACACATGCCGCAGCAGATGCACGCGTCCATGTCGTTGACGATATGCCCGCGCAAGCGCTCGGGTGCCGCGAGCTTCTCCTGCGGATAGCACACCGTTACCGGCTGCTTGACCATAGAGCCCAAGGCCGTCTTGGCAAATGTCAGCAAACTCATGCCGCGCCTACCTTTCCGTGCAGCTAATGCAGGGGTCGATGGTCAGGATAATCATGGGCACGTTGGCAAGGAGCACGCCCTGCAGCGCATGTGTCAGACCCGCCAGGTTCTGCGACGTCGGCGTGCGCACGCGGAAGCGGTCCAGGTTCTTGGTGCCGTTACCGCGCACATAGTAATACGCCTCGCCGCGCGGCTGCTCAATCACAACCTCGCCGCGTGCGCCGTCGGCCGGCGTAAGCTTGGTGCGCCCGCCGATCCCGTCGTGCGGAATCTTGCCCACAAGCTCCTTAATGATGTCCATGGCCTGCGTGACCTCGGCACAGCGCACCTGGCAGCGGGCATAGCAATCGCCATCGGTGGCGACAACCGGCTCAAACGCAGCCAGGTCCGCATAGGCACCGTCGCTAAACATGCGCACGTCGTAGTCCACGCCCGAGGCGCGCCCAAACGGGCCGACCATCGACAGATCCAGCGCGTCCTTCTTGCTGATCACGCCCACGCCATGCAGGCGCTCGCCACAGCTGACGTCGTCCAAAAACGTATGCACCAGGGCCTCGTAGTCGGGACGCATGGCATCGAGCGTCTGGACAATGCCAGCCAGCTCGGAGTCCTCAATGTCGTGCTTTAGGCCGCCGATCTCGTTAATCGAAAGGATCACGCGGCCACCGCACGTGCTCTCGAAGATCTTGAGAATCTGCTCGCGCAGGGTCCACGAACGATAGAACAGCGCCTCAAAGCCAAAGGCATCGGCGAGCAGGCCCAGCCACAGCAGGTGCGAGTGAATGCGCGAAAGCTCGTGCAAAATGGTGCGGATATACTGCACGCGCCCGGGCACCTCGATGCCGAGCATGCGCTCGCAGGCGCTGGCATAGCCGTAACTGTGGCCCACGGCGCAGATGCCGCAGATGCGCTCGGCGATGTAGCCAAACTGATGCATGTCGCGCTTTTCGGTGAGCTTCTCGAGTCCGCGGTGCACAAAGCCGATCTGCGGAATTGCCTCGAGAACGCGGTCGTCCTCGATCACCAGGTCCAGATGAAGCGGCTCGGGCAGCACCGGGTGCTGCGGGCCAAACGGAATAACGGAGCGATGTGCCATGGACCTTACGCCTCCTTTTTCTGCTTGTCGCGGACGACCTTGGCGGCAAGCGCCGCGCGGACCTTGGCCGCTTTCTCGGGATCCATGGCGGCGAGCTTTGCCTCCATCTCGGCGGCTTTAAGTGCGGCCTTGGCCGCGGCCTCGTCATGCTGAGCATCGGAGCCGGCAGCCGCAGCGGGCCGAGCGACGGCGGCGCCCGCGGCATCACCAGCGCCCGCGGCGCCCTCCCCTGCAGCAGCCGCAGCAGCGGCGGCCTTCTCGGCCGCGGCCTTGCGCGCCTTGGCCTCGGCAGCGGCACGGACCTTCATGGCTTTCTCTCGCGCAGCCTTCACCTCGGGCGTGATAACGCTCATGGGCTCGGCAGTCGAGACCTGGTAGAAAAAGCCCTTAAAGTCGATCTGCATATCGGTGATGGCAAGACCGAATAGGTCGTGCGCTTCGTTTTCAAACGGGAATACCGCCGGATAGTACGAGCTGATGGACGGAATCTCCTGGTACCGATCAATTCCCTCAACCACCAGGTTCTCGATCGCATAGCTGCCGTCCTGCGCAATATGCTCCTGAGCAGCACGAACGTTGATAAACGTATAGACCAGGCGATACGATCCGTCGTCCACACAGCGCTCGGCGTGCATCTGCACAAAGCGGGCACCGGCGCCCTTGAGCGCCTGGACATGCGACAGAAGCTCGTCGAGCCCAACGGTGGTATAGATAGCCTTTTGCATTACTCGGCCTCCTTTGCAGCGACGGGCGTCTCAGCAGGTGCGTCGCCAGCAGCGGGTGCGGCGGGCTTCCCGGCAGGCGCGTCACCGGCACCGTCAGTCCCGGCCCCCGCAGCCACAAACCCGTCCTCGCCCAGCTCAACGCCACCGTCCCAGGTGGCGGCGCCGCCCACGGTGAGCGGATCGCCGCCGGCGCGCATCACGGCCTCCTTCTGGTCCAGGATACCGCACGCCTCCACGATGGCATCGATCACCGTTTCGGGACGAATGGCGCACCCGGGCGCGTACACATCCACGGGAATCGCGCGGTCCACGCCGCCGATCACGTTGTAGGCATCGCGGAATACGCCGCCCGAGCACGCGCAAATGCCGCATGCCACCACGCACTTGGGCTCGAGCATCTGGTTGTAGATCTGGCGCACGATGGGCAGGTTCTGGGCATTGACCGACCCCGTCACCAAAAAGATATCCGCATGCTTGGGGTTGCCGGTGTTGACCACGCCAAAGCGCTCCGCATCGAACAGTGGCGTGAGCGAAGCAAGCACCTCGATATCGCATCCGTTGCAGCTCGAGCCGTCGTAATGAATAACCCACGGCGAGCGCGACATTTTATGATCCATGGATGCCGCCTCCTAAATAAACACGTCGACGAGGATGGGCATAAGGTTGAGCAGGCCAAACACCAGCGCCACGCCCCAGCCGAGCTTAAAGCAGCTGCGCCAGGTGCTGCGTGCGAAGGTGTTGTCGATCAGCACCTCGACAAAATACGTCGCGGCCATCACGACCAGGGCTACGACCCAGCTCACCGGGTTGTCCCAAACAAAGAACATGCCCACCCACATCAAAAACAGCACGGTCTCGCACCAGTGCATAAGGGTCATCTTGGCCAGCGTGCCGCCGCTCATCTCGGTGGCGATGCCCTGGACAATCTCCTGATGCGCGTGATGCGAGTACGAAAGGTCAAACGGCGACTTGCGTAGCTTGATGGTGAGCACCGCAAGCAGCGCCAGGAAAATGGGCGCACTGTACACGATGATGGGCGCCGACTGCCCGGTCACGGCGATGGAATCGAAGCTATCGGTGGCAAGATACAGGCCCACGCTCATCAGCAGAACGGCGGGCTCGTAGCTCATAACCTGCAGCAGCTCGCGATCGGCGCCGACCTGCGCAAACGGGCTTTGCGTCGAGGCGGACGCCAGCACCACAAAGATCGCGGCGAGCGTCACCATAAAAGCGCACAGCAGCGTGTTGGAGCCCGACACAAAGATGCCGCCGCCCACGACGGTAAAGATGAGCGCGCACGCCATATAGGTATCGTCCATGGTGTTTACGCTGGCAGGGGCCTTGCGCAGCAGCTTGGCAACGTCGTAGAAGGGCTGCAGCAGGCGCGGGCCCACGCGGCCCTGCATGCGAGCCGAAAGTTTGCGGTCGATGCCGTCGATCAAGCCGCCCGCAAGCGGCGCCAGCAAGGCAAACGCCACGGTGCCAATAAAGATGCCCACGACGCCCGAACCTTCGAAATACTTGCCGCGCAGCACCGAGGGCGCGCTCATGGCAAGCCGCTCGGGCCCAATCCATGCGCAACACAGCAGCGCAAACAAGATAATGCTGCAGCATACGACGCTACCCGCGGGGCCAATACGCTTCTCGCCAAGGGCGTCCTCCGAGTACCAATTGCGCTTTTCGGCCTTCACCTCGTGTCCCATCGAGCCGCGGAAATGGCGATATTTGTCGGTTCCCACGCCCGAAAGGTACACGTTGACGTGCGGTTTGTTGCTCACGCGGAATGACGTCAGCAGCACCACGGCGATAAAAGCCACGATAACCACCATCAGATACATGGCGTCCTTGCCAATAACGTACGGCACGCGGCCAAACACCATGGCCAAGTAAGGCGACACCAGGCCGCTCGAGATGAGCGGGAACGCCACGCAGCAAAGAATCAGCAGCGCGGCGATGGTGTTGAGGGCCATCCATTCGGTCTTATGGACATTGACCTCAACGTTTTGAGCCGTGGGGTCGACGCCCGAAAGCTTGGCAAGCCACTTGCCCCAGAAGAAGAACGTCGCGGCCGAGCCAAAGGCAAGCACCATGATCATGAGCACGTTGCCGGTCTGCGCGAACGCCACCAGGGCGCCCCACTTGGACACGAGCATGCCAAACGGTGCCACGAACATGCCCATGATGCCCAGCATCATCAGACGCGTAAGGTGCGGCATGCGGCTGAACATACCGTCCATGTCCTCGATATTGCGGCTGCCGATATGATGCTCGGCCGTGCCCACGCACAGGAACAGCAGCGACTTGGCCACCGTGTGGAACAGGATCAGGAAGATGGCGGCCCATACGGCCTCGGGCGCGCCGACACCCAAGCAAGCACTGATGAGGCCCAAGTTGGAAATGGTGGAGTACGCGAGGACGCGTTTGGCGTTGCTCTGCGAGATGGCCATGAGGGCAGCGAGCAAAAACGTGATGGCACCCACGCTCGTGACCATAAAGCCGGTCACGGGATAGATGGCATAGAGCGGGCTGAGCTTGACCATCAGGAACACGCCGGCTTTGACCATGGTTGACGAGTGCAGCAGGGCACTCGTGGGCGTGGGGGCAACCATGGCACCCAATAGCCAAGTGTGGAACGGCATCTGTGCGGCCTTGGTGAGCGCGGCAAGCGACAGCAACAGGACCGGCATCACCAGCAGCGCGGATTGCGCGGTTCCGGCGCTGGAAAGCTCGATCATGCCCGAGATGGTCAGCGGCATGCCGTTAACGTGCAGGTACATGAGTCCGGCCAAAAACGCGATGCCGCCCAGCATGTTGAGGATGATCTGGGTGAAAGCGTTTTTTATGGCCTCGGGCGTGCGCGTGTAGCCAATCATGAGGAACGAGCACACGGTGGTGATTTCCCAGCCACAGAACAGCCACTCAAGGTTGTCGCTTGTCACGATGACGAACATGGCCGAGAGGAACAGGAACATAAGCGCCAGGAACTGCGGGCGTCGGTCGGGCGCCGCCTGCCCGCGCAGCGCTGCCTCGTGCTCGTCGTGGGCCTGGAAGTCCTTCATGTAGCCCAGGGCGTACACGCAGATAAGGCTGCCGACAATGCCGACGGCAAGCACCATGATCACACTCATGTAATCCAGGTAGAGCGGCGTGGCGGTGACAACCTCGGCCGCGGGCAGCGTCATGGCAGCGAAGGCAACCGAACCCACCAGCTGCACCACGCCGAGCACCGTGGTGAGCGTGCTCTTATATTTACGCGCGTTGTACAGGATGACGGCGCACAGGATCACGTCGATGACGGAGCTGATGATCGAGAGCACATGCGAGGTGCCGGGGGCAACCTCGAAGCTCTGCGGGTCCGTGCCAAAAAACATGACGGCGACTACAACCGTCACCGCCATAATGATGCCAGAGCCTACAAGCCCCGCCGCATCGCGGGCGCGGTCACCGCGCGCGAGCAGCATGCCCAGCGCCGGTACCAGCGGAAACAGGGTAAGGAAATACAGTAGCGTCATACCATCACTCCCCCATGCAAAAACGCTGCAATTGTTTAACGTTATAGCTCAGTTGAGGAGTAGCGGCGGCGGGTTTTCGGTCAACTGGGGAGTTTTAGGCGTACGGGGTAACGAGTCTGTCCGCTTTGGAGCAGAGAGGCGACGCTCCCCCTATCGCGGCGGCGGGCGCACGGGCCACTGCGCGCGGTTTATTAACCACTTTGGAGGATGTTCCAGTAGGCTCACGACGGTCCAAAAAGTTGGCGCGGCAATCAGAACCACCCTTAAAAAGGGTGGTTTGCTCTTAGGGTATAACCCACGGGCC
>CAMQHT010000055.1 GCA_947001705.1 uncultured Collinsella sp. | reverse complement strand
GTGAGCTTTGTGATCGTCCGCATCGGCTACCGCGGCTATGGTGCTTCCGGCACGCCGGGGGGGGGGGCGGCCCCCAAACCCCGGGGGCCCCGGGGGCAAATGGCCCCGGGGGCCCCCGCTTTTCTTGGAGGGTTCTCTAGTAACTTTTTCAAAACCAATGATCATCAGGTCGGTAGGCCTGCGCGTCACTCGCTACGGAGGCAGTACGCCACTGAGCAAGGGGGGCAATTATTTTTCACGGCGACCTCCTCCTCGCTTGATGACGAACGCGACAACAATAGCCGCCACTCCGATGGCAGCCAAAACCGCCACCAGTACCAACGTTCTATCTCCCGTCGAGGGCATAAAGCCTCGACTTACTTCTTTGCTTGGGGTGTTGAGCACCGACAGTTCAATCGAACCCGTCCCGGCATCGGCTGCATCAACCCGCAGAGGGCTTTCGACCGATACAGTCACCTTGGGCTTCGCGGCCGCCACCTGTTTAACGTCCAGACCCTCGGCCGTAACCGTCACCGTACGCTTGCCCCCAAAGGCGGTGTAGCCCTTGGGTGCCGCGACCTCTTCGACGGTATAGACGCCCGCGTCCACACCGGTCAATTCCACATGGCCGTCCGAGCCCGTGGTGACGCACGCGTCGGCATCCGTCGACCACGAGCCGTCAGTCGTTAGGATGCGCCCGCGGTCATCGATGATGCGCAGCTTGGCGCCCGCGATCGGTTTATCGTCCGAGCTTGAGCGCTTGATCAGACTGAGACCCCAGGTGTAGGCGCACGCATCGTCGCTCGGCGTGCGGGTGAAGCCGGCGTCGCCGGACTGGTCGGCGAGGGGAGAGCGCGGGTAGCGCAGGTAGACCTCGTTGGGGTTGCCCTTGGTGGCGCCTCGATTGCAGTTGGCCCCCAACGGCGCATTGTAGACAGCAACCACGCGGGCGCCCGCGGTGAAGGCGTCGGCCCCGCCGAGCGCGGCGATCAGGTCGCCGGTGCGCACGGTGAAGGCATTGCCCTCGACCGAGACCCTGCACTGTGAAGTAATGTCCGTCCACCCTTTAGCCAGCGTCGAGTTGGCGTTACCGCCCTCACATGTGACGGCGTCAAAGCCGCCGTCCGCGCCCGCCGCCACGTACACGCGCATGCTCGCGGCCACCTTGGAGGGGTCGAGCCCCGCGCTCATGGTGTCGACGAACTGCACCGTGTAGGCGTCGTAGGCCGCGAGGCCCGCCGGGACCGTGGCCGAGAGGCGCCAGTACAGATCGTCGCCCACGGTGGCGTCGACGGCCTTCTGCCAGTCGGCGGTGTTGTCCTCCAGCACATGCTTGAACACCTTGGGGGTCGCCGCCTTGGGCTTGACGGTTACGGCGCTGCCGCCGACCAGTGCCACGATCGGCGCGGTGCCGGCCTCGCCCTGGGCGATGGCGTCGTCGTCGGCGACGATGAGCCAGTATCCGCTGGGCAGCTCGGCCGTCGTGCCCGCGTTAAGGGCCACAGAAGGTACACCGACATTGCAAATCGCACGGGCAAGCTTTGCCGTCAGCGCAGTCGACATATGTCCGCCCGCATTCAGCCACTCGGCAGCCTCTTGCGCCGTCGATGCCGAGCTATCAAGCCCCGCATCATGCAGCACCGAAAGAGCAGTTTGACGAACCGTGTCATTCGCCCACGTTACGTCAGTTGCAATTTTTTGGCCAGCATCGTCATCGTCGGCAACGGTCGCCGAAAAGAGCTGGTACGCGTCATACCGCGTCGCAACTGTACCGCCCACCGTAATGGCACCGGTGCCCGCCGCGCAGGCCGTCCCAGGGGCAATCGCGAAAGAGAAGACGGCAACCATGGCTATTGCCACAACGGTCAACAAATGACGAAACACCTTATTCACGGCGACCACCTCGATCTTGATCGCGATGGCGACGAGCATGCATCCATGTCGCAGCAAAACACAGCAGCGATGCACCAGCCAAATACGTCATAGTCAAGCCGGCACCGCCCGCCTCAGGAAGCATGGTCGAATACTTGTTGGTAAAGGTCGGCGACTCCCGGGAGGCACCGTCATACGTGACGACGGTGTCGAGCTGCTCATGCTCATTGTCGATAGTCACGTTAACCGTAACATCGTGCACGGTTGTGTCGTAGGCGATATGGTCCTTGACATTGTTCTCGGCACCCTCGGGGACGACCTCAGAGATGGTGTAAGTGTAGGTATCGGCCTTGTTGTAGTCGACGTTGAAGGAGACATTGCCCTCGGCGTCGTTGGTCACCGTCTGGAGCACCCTGCCGTCGCCATCCTTAAGTGTAAACGAGAACTGTCCCTTCTTGAATGTGCCACCTTCAAGCACTTTCTTAGCCTGGATTGTTGCGGATCCCTTTAGACGATTGTCATAGACCCAAATCTCGTCCTTTTTGTCATCGCCTACGATCTCCGCGCCGCCGGCGATGGTCTTCGCCTTAGCTAGCGCAGTTTGATAATCCTCGTCGCTTTCGTTGCCCTTGAGCATGATCCACGTAGGCTCGGCCTTGGCGTAGCCAACAGGCGCCCTGGTCTCCTCAAGCTGGTAGAGCACGCAACTGTTCATCGCGCTGTCGCTCGTGCCGAACGATATATTGCCGTTGTCATCGGTCTTAGCGGTGGCAAACAACGATCTGGCGCTCTCCCCGCCCATATCCACTCTGTAGAGTGCGAACTCCGCCCCCTTGAGCGTCGCACCGACCTGCTGCGCATCGTATTTGGTCATCGTGATGCCGTAGCCGTTGCCACCTGCGCTGGCAGAAGCTTTTTTGATTTCCCATGTTTGATCATCAGTCGCAGAACCGTCCTTCACACCCGTAAGCATGGCGGTATTGGAAAGAGGAACCTTGTTGCCAGGATTTCCGCTCGGGATGACCTCGTACTCGACCTTGAGGTATTTCTCATCGGGCACGTTAAGTGTCAATCTCGTACATGAGCCAGATTCGTTGTTGATTTGCTCCATCTTTGACGAATAATCCTTATCGGCCAGCTCAGACCAATCGTTGTTCACGCGCTCATAGATCTTAAGCGTCGACGGCACCAACGTGCACTTGGCATCCATGGTATCGACCAGCTCGAGGACACCAGTGTCACTCTTAAGATCGACAGCTGACTCGTTAACGAAAATGGTGTATTTGATGCGATTACTATTGTCGACCTGTTCGCCGGTCTTCTTGATGACGTTGTTCTTAATGATGACAGCACCACTGCCATAGTCGAATTTCTTGCTTCCCGACTCGGCGCGCGCAGAATTGGTGAACTTCACCTCGTTTGTGGAGGTATCGAGCTCACCACGCTTGACCGCCGTCTGATACGTAAGCTTAGCGTAACCGGCGTAGTCGCCGAGTTCCGTCGTGGGGATGGAGAAAGTGACCGTGTTGCCTCTGCTGCTAACGTTGCCAGCGGCAAGTGTCCGACTCTTAACGACCTCCTTGGCCTCGCCTCCGCGCCCAAGCCCCGTATGTTGATCGTAGGGATTCTGCACGAGCGTGAACTTGGCGGAATTCGCGACATAGCTCATACCGTCCGGAAGGGTGTCGATGATATTCAGCGGTTTCCCGCCCAGCTTTCCAGCTCCAAAGTATTCGAACTCGCCATTTGCGCCCTTATTACCCTTTTGGCGGTTTGCATACACCGTCCAGCCGACGATCCAGGCGCCCTTCTCATCCGAGCCGTCAACGGTATGCCAATCGAAGTTCTCAACCCAAGACACCTTCGACTCCGCTTCCGGCTTCTCGACCGCGGACTTCGTTTCTTGGTTGACAACGTACTTGACGGGTTCGGTGAACGGCCACTTTAATTTCAGGCCCGGCGCGCTGACCGACGCAAAGTTTGAGTACCAGCCCGACAGCGCTTCTGATGTGGTGTCGTAGGTGATAACGGCGTAGTCCTCTTTCTCGAGGGCGTCCTTCACTTTGTTGGTAACGATGATTTTGAGGTCGTAGTTTTCCTTTGTTTCATTACCCGGAAAGCTAGCCGTTGGATTCCAGTCGGCGCCCCGTTCCAGCACGGTATCGCCGATTTTAATGGTAATGGAGCTTTCGTCGACACCAAGTTTCTGCGACCATGCCGACTGAAACGTGTCCTTCACCGTCACCTCGTCTGGATGGACCGCATTGACGATCGCCTTCAGCGCGACCTTCGTCTCCCATGTCGCCCTGCCCGTCGTCGCCTCATTGGATCTCACGAGCCTCTTGGTGATCGGCACAACACCCGTCAGCTGCGGCGTGAAACTGCCTTCATCGGTACCGGAAACGGAGCCTTCACGCTCGATGGTCGCGTTGTTGCGCACGGTGCCGTACGAGCTCGTGTCGTTCATCTTTGTGTGATAAACGATGCAGTAGGTGGCGTACTTATCCTCAAGGTTATCCCGGAACTTATAGGAAAAGGATTGTTCCTTTGGGTCAAGGTTGCCTTTCTCAATCTCGACTCCGCTCGCCTCCGAGTCGCCTTTGTAAACCGTAAAGTAGTTGCCCGTATACGTCTGTTTTCCGTCCAGATAATCGGTGAACACGTAGCCGCTCATGTCGGCCTTGAGCTTGCCTTGGTTGAGTCTGACCGTCCACTTGATGTCCGACGGTGTGCCCGATCCGTTGGACTTGTCAATCATGTCGTAGCCGAATGTAACAGGCTCAGCCGTAGCTGTTTTGTTGTCGCCGTCGGTTGAACCAGCCCAATTCCACATTGCCGTATTGTCAGCTTTGATCAAATCGCCGCTGTTTGCCGAAACGCCGCTCTTCAGCTCCGTTTCGTACGTGATCGTGTGGTCGCCCTGGGAAAGATTGCCCAGGCTGTCGAGGGTCGCGACCTGGCTGTCGATCTTCGGCTGGGGTTCGAGCTTCGTGCCGTCGAGTGCGAAGCTGCCTATCACAAAGTTGAAGTTGTCGCCCAGCGCGTCGGTTAACTTGACATTCGTGGCATACGACTCGACGGTGAGTTTAACGGTCCAGGTAACCTTGGCCACGCCATCTGCTCCCTGGAAGAAGGTCCCCGACTTCGTCCCTGTGACTTTGCCGTCTTTGGTGGGGATATTGATCATTCCCGCACCAGGAAACACGAAAGATGCGTTGCTACCAGAACCGACATTCTTGTTTTTAAGCTGGAACGAGAAGTTTGCCGCGACATGAATGTTCGCAGGATTCCGTTCAAGCCAGCCCTTGTCAAACGTAAAGACAACCTTATTACCTTCGATCTTCCACGTGCCAGCTTGGGCGGCAGAAGATTCCGAACCCTCCATGAGGTTGCCACCTGCGTCATCAACGACGATGGTGCCTGGCAGCTCATAGACAGCGATGTTGTTCCCAGACGAAGGCGCCTTACCGCTTTTAAATTGTGCCGAAAAAGCTCCGTAGAGCTTCGAAGTAGACGTTACGGCAGTATCACCCAAAGGCTGATTATGGTTCTCATCGGTATACAGCTTGACCTCAACCGTTGCCGTATCGTCGTTGATCTCAATCGGCGTTGGTGTCGTCGCATCCTCGGCGCGCACGGGGGCTGCACCGTGAAAAACTGCGGCGGTGAGGCTAATTAAAATGAAGATCAAGGCCGCCATACCCAGCGACCGTGAGCGGTGTGCGTCCATAGTTGTCCCCTAATTCCTACAACACGTTGTGGAATACGGCGAATCGTCGGATCGAACACAAACCCCAACATCAACGAGAACCTACCTAGCGCATTGCAAGAACCCATCGGGGAGCAACTTCTAAGACGGTTCGTCTATGCCACAATGCATAAAATACAATATAGATACCAGTCATGTAAACCGCAGGTAAATAGGTCTTTTAATTTAATACCAGTTGATATTTACCTGTTACCGTTTATGCATTAAAGCGGTTGTATTTCAATGATTCATGTATATGTTTAAACAACTTAACTTTGCTTGAAAAGCCGCTCGGGGGGATAACCTCCTCCGCCGTGGTGCAAACGAACCCGTCCCCTTGCACCAAAAAGGGGGGCGCCCCACGCCGGGGGGGGGCCTGGGTGGTTTTGGGGGTAAAAGCCCGGGGGGTTTTTTTTTCCTGGGCGGCGCCGGCGGCGGGCGGGCTATTCTCTTTTTATCCGAATGAACGAGGAGGAGCATTACCATGAAACAGATCCCCACGCGCGTTCTGGCCATAGGGCTGAGCGCCGCTCTGCTGGTCCCCGGCGGGGCCCTGGCCGCCGCCGGCGGCGACCCCGCTCTGTCCCGCAGCGCCTTTGCCCGGGTCCTCTGGGAGGAAGCGGGCCGCCCGTCCGCACC
>CAMQHT010000054.1 GCA_947001705.1 uncultured Collinsella sp. | reverse complement strand
GGTAGTATCGAGCATGGGAGCCCCTTCCATGAATGCGGCGTGGCCGCCGCGGCTGGATTAGACACTCACCATTGTCGGCCTAATCCGCGGACTTTCATGCCGGGGGCTCCCAATGTTTTATGTCCTGCTCATATCGTCTATGCCGGCACTTCGGGACACTCCTTTGCATCCCATGCGCGCCCTCATAAGTTGCGGTGAAATACGGACTGTTTAGCGGCCTGAAGCCATAAAACAGTCCGTATTTCACGCAACTGCGGAGGAGGACCGGGTGGATGGCGGGGTAGCTAAAAGAGCCCCGTCCCCAATTAGCTACTTAGGCTCGGTCGATGTTCATGCTGGCGATGAGGTCGATGTTGGTGTTGAGGAGGTTCTTCAGAACGATGTCGCCCATGCGGATGGGGGCCTCGACGACCACGCCGCGGATGAGGTCCATAGCTTGGGCGTGAAGCTCCAGCGGGATGGCTTCGGCCGTGCGCACGGGGAGAAGGGCTTCGTCGCCGCCGGAGACGGCCACGGTCGTTGTGAGCACGCGCATGGGGCAGGTGAGCTCCTGATGTGCGAACGTATCGCCGCGCGGGCAGTTGTTACCGGTTACGGAGCGCACTTCCACCACGGTGCCATTGGCGTCGTGCTCCACCTCTACGGTCAGGAGGCACTCGGATGGGCAGGTGGTGCAGTTGAACTGCAGCGTCTCGGTCACATTCGTACTCATGAGCTATGCCTCCTCAACGGGATCGACGGACAGGACAATCTCGCTGGCACCCAGGTCGAGCGCTTGCTGGATGACTTTCGCCGGCAGCGGAAAGCTTTCCATAACGCTCGGCTTAAACGCGCGGACCTTGCCGGCGAACAGTTCCTCGCCGTTTGCCAAGATCCTCACGCGGGCGGCGTCGACGGGCCGGCGCACACGGAAGTTGAGTTTGGTGAGCGCCACGGCCGTAATGCGTCCCGGCAGTGCGTAGCCCGCAATGCCGGCAGGGGGGACCGTGAGCTCGCAGCCCGCGCCCGCATCCGCGCCGGACCCAGCGCCGTCCCCCAGCGCATACGCCGCCGCTGCCGTACCGGCGCGCTCAGACTCGGTCGTCACGTTGTCGGCCAGGTCGTGCACGTGCAGCACGTTGCCACAGGCAAAGATGCCCGGCACGCCCGTTTGCAGACTCTGGTCCACCACGGCGCCGCGCGTGTGCGGGTCAAGCTCAACGCCCGCGGCAACCGAAAGCTCATTCTCGGGAATCAATCCCACCGAAAGCAGCAGTGTGTCACACGGAATAATGCGCTCGGTCCCGGCAATGGGAGCCAGACGCTCGTCGACTTGGCTCACCTCGACGGCTTTCACGCGGTCGTGCCCGATCACGCGCGTGACCGTGGTGGACAGGTGCAGCGGAATTCCAAAGTCGTCCAGGCAGTTCTTGACGTTGCGGCGCAGACCGTTGGCGTACGGCATGAGCTCGTACACGCCCTCGACGGAAATCCCCTCAAGCGTGCAGCGGCGCGCCATGATAAGACCGATGTCGCCCGAGCCCAAAATGACAGCGCGCGAGCCGGGCTTGAGGTTTTCGATATTGATGTATCGCTGCGCCAGGCCGGCCGTAAACACGCCGGCGGGACGACTGCCGGGGATCTTGATCTCGCTGCGCGTGCGCTCGCGACATCCCATGGCAAGAACGACGGCGTGCCCGGTGAGCTGCAGCATGCCGGCGCGGCTCATGAGCGTGACGGTGTGGACCGCGGTGTCTTCCGCAGGCTCGCCTGAATCAATCCCAATCACCATGCTGTTGAGGAACAGCGCAGTGTCGGTTGCGTGCACCTGGTCGATAAAGCGCTGCGCGTACTCGGGACCGGTGAGCTCCTGTTTAAAGTGCGACAGGCCAAAGCCGGGGTGGATGCATTGGCGGAGGATACCGCCCAGGTGCTGCTCGCGCTCCACGATGGCCACGCGCGCTCCGGCCTTATGCGCGGCCAGCGCGGCCGCCATGCCGGCGGGGCCGCCGCCGATAACGACCACGTCGAAGGCTTGCGTTTGTACGGCTTCTACGACGCCGCAATAAATCGCGCTCGATTTGAATTTCGCCATCCTAACGCACCCCCTTCAGCGGTCCCTCAACCAGCCAAGATCCGGCGTCCTCCAGTAATACCTCGCTGGGGTCGCAGTCCAGCTCTCGGGCAAGAATCGCCACCACACGGCTCTGGCAAAAGCCACTTTGGCACCGACCCATGCCGGCGCGGCAGCGGCGCTTGACGCCCTCCACCGAAACCGCGCCCGGCTGGCGTCGGATCGCGGCCACGATCTCGGCTTCGGGCACCTTCTCGCAGCGGCAGACGATCTGTCCCCACGCGGGATCGGACTCGATCAGCTCCTCCTTGCGCGCCAGCGGTGCGCGGTCAAAGTCGTCCGGCGCGCGGCGAATTGAGTTCCAGTCCGCCCGCTCGTGCAGCTCCACGCCCGCCTCACGCATCACAAGCTCCATGCGCTCGGCAATGGCCGGCGCGCTTGCCACGCCCGGCGACTGAATGCCCGCCGCCTGGAACAGCCCCGGCACCACGGCCGACTGTCCAATAAAGAAGTCGTTCGTTCCCTGAATGACCGGACGCCCGCCGGCAAATGCACGCACCACGCGACGCGTATCCAGATCGGGCACCAGCTTGTGCGCACCGGTCAGGAGTGCGTTGACATCGGCAGCGTAGGTCTGCGTGTCGCCCGGCTCGCGCACAGCGGCGGTCGCGGTAATCACGGTGTTGCCGTGCACGGTACCCGTTACGATAACGCCCTTGGACACCGGCGTCGGCACGGGGTAGAGCGGCATGAGCGTGCGCGGCTCCTTTTCCAGCACCACGATGTTGCCCTGACGCCAGGCCATCTGGAACTCCTCGGCGCCTGCCATATGCGAGATGTCTGCGGCGCCGTTGCCCGCGGCGTTGATCAGGTAGCGGCAGCGCACGTTGCTAGCGGGGGTCGCCAGCGTAAAGCGCGCGCGGCCCTCGCCGGCAGCAGTGCCGGCCCCGCCGCCTGAGCCAACAACCTCAATCGCCTCCACCGGCGCGGAGCGCATAAACGTTACGCCGTTGGCGACGGCGTTCTCGAGCGCGGCGATGGCCACTTCAAACGGATCGACAAAGCCCGTCGAGGGGCACCACAGCGCACACGTCGCCTTGGCGCTTGCACGCGGCTCCAACTCGTGAATGCGCTCGGGGCCTATAATCGACAGCTCGGGCACGCCGTTGGCAAGTCCGTTGGCTCGCAACTGCTCCAGCTGTTCGCGGTCGTCTTCGCTAAAGCCCAGCACCATTGAACCGGTGCGGCAAAACAAAAAGCCCAGCTCCTGGGCCCACGTGCCATACAGCTCACAGCCGCGGGCGTTGACCTGCGCCTTTACGGTGCCCGGCGCCGGATCGTAGCCGGCGTGCACCAGGCCGCCGTTGGCCTTCGACGCGCCCAGCGCGATATCGTTGGCTGCCTCGACCACGCAAATGGACAGGTCATAGCGTGCGAGCTGCCGCGCGATGGCGCACCCGGTAATGCCCGCGCCCACAATTGCGATATCAAACGTTTCTGCCACGGTGCCTCCCAGATAAGTTGACAGGCTGTCAATAAGACTATCCTACGGTCTGCACACCCCCAGCGCGGCGGCAATGCGGCGAACAGCCCCGCAATACCCGCCAACGGCAGGCGAGGGAAGACCCAGCAACGTTGACAAGCTCGTCTGCCGACAGCTACGGCAACCGTTTGTCTCGACCTGTAACAGTTAGACGAGGATTTGAGTTCTAGATGTTACAGATCGAGACAAACCTTCCGGCGGATTTTGAATGTCTTGATCTGTAACAGTAAGAGGGGTTTTGGGGCCCAAGATGTTACAGATCGAGATTGAAGTCTGGGAGGGGCCCCTGTGTCTCGATCTGTAACACCTAGACCCGGATTCCGCTCCCACCTGTTACAGATTGAGATGTTTGTGTCCGCGCCGGCCCCGCCCCTAGCCGTGGTCCCATATAAACAAACCCCGTGGTAAACTTGACCGGACTGTTACTATTCCGAAAGGTACCCGTAATGTCCAAGTACATCTCCGAGCTCATGTCGCCGCAGCTTATGGGCGTCGTCTATGCCTTTGTTGGCTTTATCATCGCCCTGTATGTGCTGTCGGTCGTCTATGTGTTCATCGACGCTCGCCGCCGCGGCGCCAGCGCCTACGTGGCATGGGGCATCATCGCCCTCATCCCGTTTGTGGGCCTCATCGCCTACCTGGTCCTTCGCCCGCACTCCTACGCTGCCGACCGCGAGGAGCAGGAGCTGGACATGGCCCTGCGCGAGCGCCAGCTTGCCCAGTACGGCACCTGCCCGCAGTGCGGCGCGCCCATCGAGAAGGACTTTGTCGTGTGCCCGGTGTGCGACACCCAGGTTCGTAACGTGTGCCCCAGCTGCCATCGTCCACTCGATGCGCACTGGAAGGTCTGCCCCTACTGCCGAACTCGCATCCAGTAACGCATCCATCGCCGGGCCGGCCGCAAGTCACGGGCGCCGCGCGCCATGCGAAAGGCAGACGCGCGCCCCACACCCCGTCCCACACGATGAAGCATGCGTAGAAAATCGCCCGCCGTGCCATTAAGGTGCGGCGGGCGCTTGTATACCAAGGCAACCTGCCTATAATGATGCAAGTCAAAAACGCCGAGCGCATCGCACGTACTTGCATCAGGCATCCGAGAGGAGAAAACATACCCATGAAGGCACTCTACAATGACGGTTCGGTGGCCGAGCTCCCGCAGGACGAGGTCACGCACGTCATCCGCCACTCCGCCGCGCACATCATGGCGCAGGCCATCAAGCGCCTGTACCCCCAGGCCGACTTTGCCTACGGCCCCGCGACCGACAACGGCTTTTACTACGACGTCGACCTGCCCGAGGGCGTCAAGATCAGCGAGGACGACTTCCCCGCGATCGAGGCCGAGATGAAGAAGATCGTCAAGGAGAACCTCAAGTTCTCCGTGTACGAGAAGCCCCGCGCCGAGGCCATCGCCCTTATGGAGGAGCGCGGCGAGAAGTACAAGGTCGAGCACATCGGCGACCTGGACGACGACGCCCGCATCACCTTCTACCAGCAGGGCGACTACATCGACATGTGCGTCGGCCCCCACATCTGCTACACCAAGGCGCTGAAGGCCTTTAAGCTCACCGGCGTCTCGGGCGCCTACTGGAAGGGCGACAAGGACAACAAGATGCTCACCCGCATCAACGGCGTCGCCTTTGCCACCAAGGAAGAGCTCGACGAGCACATGCACATGCTGGAGGAGGCCAAGAAGCGCGACCACCGCAAGATCGGCCGCGAGATGGACCTCTTTATGATGCGCGACGAGGCCCCCGGCTTCCCGTTCTTCCTGCCCAACGGCATGATCCTTAAGAACACGCTGCTGGACTACTGGCGCGAGATCCACCACAAGGCCGGCTACGTGGAGATCTCCACGCCGCTTATCATGAACAAGCAGCTGTGGAAGACCTCGGGTCACTGGGACCACTACAAGGACAACATGTACTCCACCGTCATCGATGACGAAGAGTACTGCATTAAGCCCATGAACTGCCCGGGCGGCGTGCTGGTGTACGCCTCCAAGCCGCACTCCTACCGCGAGCTGCCCATCCGCGCCGGCGAGATTGGCCTGGTGCACCGCCATGAGCTGCGCGGCGCCCTGCACGGCCTGTTCCGCGTGCGCTGCTTTAACCAGGACGACGCCCACCTGTTTGTGCGTCCCGACCAGCTGACCGACGAGATCGTGGGCGTGGTTAACCTCATCGACTCCGTGTACCAGAAGTTTGGCTTTAAGTATCACGTTGAGCTTTCCACCCGCCCCGAGGACTCCATGGGTTCGGACGAGGACTGGGCTCGCGCCGAGGAGGGCCTGCGCACCGCTCTGGAGAAGCTGGGTATGGACTACGAGGTCAACGAGGGCGACGGCGCCTTCTACGGCCCCAAGATCGACTTCCACCTGGAGGATTCGCTCGGCCGTACCTGGCAGTGCGGCACCGTCCAGCTCGATTTCCAGATGCCGCTCAACTTTGACCTGGAGTACGTGGATGCCGACGGCACCAAGAAGCGCCCCATCATGCTGCATCGCGTGTGCTTTGGCTCCATTGAGCGCTTTATCGGTATTCTGATTGAGCACTTTGCAGGCAAGTTCCCCACCTGGCTGGCTCCCGTGCAGGTCAAGGCACTTCCCGTCTCCGAGAAGAGCCGCGACTATGCTCACGAGGTGTGCGCCAAGCTGGAGGAGGCCGGCATTCGCGTGGTCTGCGACGACCGCGATGAGAAGATCGGCTACAAGATCCGCGAGGCCCGCAGCATCGACCGCGTGCCCTACATGCTCATCCTGGGCGAGAAGGAGGTCGAGGCCGGCAACATCTCCGTCCGCGATCGTTCCAACGAGACCGTTCAGATGAGCGTTGACGAGTTTGTGGCCAAGGTGCTCGAGGAGATCAAGACTCGCGCCTAGCACAAACAATACAAGAATTAACAAAGGCGATCGTCCTATAGGGCGGTCGCCTTTTTTGTTGTCTATAGAAGAAAAGCCGCTGGTTAGAGCGGCTTTTTTGTTGTGCAAAAAGGTACAGGTTTTTGTATCTTTCGACGTTGCTCATTATACGAGCAAACTGCTCGCGT
>CAMQHT010000053.1 GCA_947001705.1 uncultured Collinsella sp. | reverse complement strand
ACCGAGCCGTACGCTTAAACTGAGAAGGGGGAGGCCTCGCGGCCTCCCCCTTTTTTTGCGTTTACGGGCTTTTGTCTCACATAGTAGCTGTGTTTTATAACCCTCGTTTGTCGCATCTTCTGTGAACGGGCTACAATAACTTAGTCTGTGCGATATGGAGGTGAACATGGCTGAAGCTGGTATCGGCGTTGATATCGTCGAGATTTCCCGCATGAAATCAATTCTTGAAAAGACGCCGTCGTTTGCTCGGCGTGTGTTTACCGAAGAAGAGCGTGCGTATTGCGATGCATCATCGCGTCCCGCTGCTCACTATGCGAGCCGCTTTGCTTCGCGCGAGGCGGTGCTTAAAGCTCTCGGCACGGGTTTTAGTCAAGGTGTAGGTCGCAAGGATGTTTCGGTAACGCGTGATAAACTCGGCAAACCGAAGGCGCTGCTTTCGGGCCGTGCTCTCGAGATCGCTCAAGAACTGGGCGTTGTTGAGGTCGCTCTTTCCATTACGCTTACGGGAGACTTGGCCGTTGCGAATGCCATCGCGATTACCGAAGATGCTCGGCCTAAGCCAAAAGATGAAAAGGTGAGCACCAAGAAACGCGTTACGCAGACATTTAAAGAGGCTCGCTCTGTATTAGATGAGCTCGAGCAGCTGCAGAATTCAGCATTGACGGAGCACCTGGGCGATGCTTCGCAAGATACGCTAGGAGCATAGATGAAACCGGTTTTGAGTACCGAAGAAGTCGTTCGTCTCGAGGATATCATCGAACGCGAAGGGACTTCGAAGGCCGAGCTTATGGAGCTAGCGGGTGAGTTTGCCGCTAACGAGGTCTTGAAGCTCAATCCCGATCGGGTTCTCGTTTTGGTCGGTTTTGGTAATAATGGCGGCGACGGTTGGGTTGCCGCCGATATCCTGAGCCATAAGGGTGTGGACGTGGATATCGTTTCTCCGGTTGAACCGGATGAGATTCCTGCTGCTCTGGCACGTCATGTTGCTCGTCGTACTGCCGGCCGCGATGTGCACGTTTGCGTCGGCCCCTCGCGTGATGAACTCGAGGTTTTGATCGATAAGGCCGATGTTGTTGTCGATGCCATTTTTGGTACCGGTTTCCACGGGAATCTGCGTGTGCCGTTCTCCATTTGGATTCCTACGGTCAATGAATGCGCCGATTGTGTCGTATCCATTGATGTCCCCTCGGGCCTGAATGCAGAGACGGGCGTTGTTGATGACGGCTGCATTCGTGCCGAGCGCACGGTGACGATGATTGCGCCCAAGATTGGTCTGTATAGCGCTGATGGTCCTGAGTATGCTGGCGATTTGATCTGCGGCAATCTTTACGACCGTCTTGACGAGGTCATCGATGATGTCGACCACGCCGCCGAGATTGTCGAGCCCGGTGACTTAGTTGATTACTTTGCTCCGCTACCATCGAATATCGATAAGTATTCCCGTGGCTCCGTGCTTATTGTCGCCGGATCTGCGCAATATCCTGGTGCTGCCATTATGGCGGCCAAGTCTGCAGCTCGCGCGGGTGCTGGTTACGTGGCAGTCGCGGCTCCTGACGCCTGCGCCAATCTCATTCGCATGGCACTTCCTTCGATTCCGGTCTTTGCTATTCCGTCTGATTCCCGCGGCTCCTTTGGCGCCGCTGCGCGCATGACGGTGTGCGAGATCGCAAAGAAGTACAGCTGCGTGCTGTGCGGTCCCGGTATGACGACGTCTGCCGGCGCTATGCAGGTGGTTTCGGGCTTGCTCGAGCTTGATGTACCGCTAATTTTGGACGCCGATGCACTCAACTGCCTTGCTAAGATTGCCATTGACGGTATTGATAGTAACCCCGAGATGTATCGCCGCGAGCAGCCGTTGGTTATGACGCCGCACTATCGTGAGCTTTCGCGCCTGGTTGCCGGTGACGAGGTGAACGACCTTGGTACCGCGATTGCGGCCGCGCAGAAGGTTGTCTGGGCTGCAGGCTCCGACAATCTGGTGGTCATTGCCAAGGGGCCGACGACGGCTATCTGTGGCGTTGAGCGTGTGCTGCTGCCGCTCTCGGGTCCGGCTTCTCTGGCAACTGCCGGTTCGGGTGATGTTCTCGCGGGTATTTTGGCCGGCACGCTTGCCACCATGCGCGACGAGATGGATCGTTGGGAGTTGCTGTATTCGTACGCCGTCGCACTTCACAGCTACGCCGGTTTTGCCGCGGCGACGGAGTATGGTGAGAAGAGCGTCATCGCGACCGATCTTATCGACTTGATCGGTCCTGCCATGGAGCTGGCGGCAAAGGATGCGCTCGAAGATCTGGGAATCATGGACGAAGGGTCGGATGACTAATCATGAATAAAGCCGATTTGACGCGCTGGTCCTGGGTCGAGATCGACCGCGGGGCGCTCCGTCGCAACACGAGGGCCTATAAGAACTTGTTGAATCCGCGTCAGCGCCTGTGCTGCGTGGTCAAGGCCGATGCTTATGGTCATGGAGCTGTTGAGTGTGCCAAGATCATGTATTCGGCCGGTGCCGACATGTTTGCCGTGGCGACGGTTAACGAGGGCGTTGGGCTCCGTCAGGGCGGGATTACTAAGCCCGTCCTGATTCTAAGTGAGCCGCCTATCGAGGCTATTCCTGCATTGCTCGAATTCGATATCATGCCCTCGGTCTATACGTCCGATTTTGCTCTTGCGTATGGCGAATGCGCCGTCGCGGCGGGCAAGGTGGGCAAGTACCATCTTGCCATCGAGACGGGCATGAATCGTATCGGTGTTCACTACACACAGGTGCTCGACTTTGTACGCGGCATCAGTTTCCATCGCGGCATCCAGTGCGACGGCGTATTTACGCACTTTGCCACGGCCGATGAACCTTCGGGTTGGGACTACAAGCTGCAGTGCCAGCGTTTTACCGAGGCCGTTCAGGCCATTAAGGACGCAGGTTTTGAATGCGGTATCGTGCATTGTGCCAATACGCCGTCCTCGATGCTCGATTCTTCAATGCACTTTGACATGATTCGTGCCGGCATCGGTTTGTATGGTCTGCAGCCATGTGAGCTGAGTGGTCGCGTGATGCAGCTTGATCCCGTCATGAGCGTCCACGCGCGTGTGACGCGCGTGGCGCATCCTGCGATGGGCGAGGGCGTGGGCTACGGCTTTACCTACCGCGTACCGCGCACGCGCGTTCAGATCTGCACCCTTCCGATCGGTTATGCCGATGGCCTTTCGCGTACGCTTTCCAATCGTATGGACGTGCTGTATCGCGGCGAGCGTGTGCGTCAGGTGGGCAATATCTGCATGGACCAGTTTATGGTCGCCATTCAGTCCAACCCGGCGCATGAGATTCCCGAGGCCGAGTATGGTGACGAGATGATCATTGTCGGCCGCGATGGAGATGCCGAGATTACCATGGACGAGATGGCGCGCCTACGCGGCACGATTAACTACGAGGTCGCTTGCGGCTTTGGTATGCGTCTCGACAAGGTCTACGTGTAGGAGTCGCTATGGGCGTCATGCACATCCCCGGCCATAGCCATCAGGCGCCGCGTGAGGTCGCACTCGAGGAGATCGAGGCCGTTCTGGGCGATTGTCACCTTTGCCAGCTTTACCAGTCGCGCCATAACATCGTGTTTGGCGTGGGAAACCCCCACGCTCGCGTGATGTTTATTGGCGAGGCGCCGGGCCGCAATGAGGATTTGCAGGGCGAGCCCTTTGTGGGGGCGGCAGGCGAGGACCTCAACGGCATTTTGTCGCTGGCGGGGCTCAAACGCGAAGACGTCTACATTGCCAACGTGCTTAAGTGCCGCCCGCCGGGAAACCGCAATCCGCGTCCCGAGGAAGTGCTGGCTTGCTCGCCATTTTTGCGTGAGCAGATTCGAAGCATCTGGCCCGATATTATTGTGACGCTCGGCAACCCCGCGACGCACTTTGTGCTAAAGACCGAGATTGGCATTACTAAGCTGCGCGGCAGGTTCCACCAGATGGGGCATTTTGTGGTAATGCCCACGTTCCATCCGGCAGCAGCGCTGCGCAATCCGGCTTGGCAGGAGCTGCTGGAGGAAGACTTTAAGATGCTGGGCGACTATCTGGAGCGACATCCCGCGCCAGAGGACGCCTCGGAATAATAAGGAGCATATATGTCCCTGGAGCGCCTGGGGGTAGGTACTTACAAAACGACTTGCGCTGCCGATACGGAGTACTTTGGCGAGCTAATTGCACCGTGCCTTGAGGACGGCGATGTGCTCATCCTGACCGGTGGCCTGGGAGTGGGCAAAACTCACTTTACCAAGGGCGTCTCGCGCGGGCTGGGCGATGGGCATATGGTTACGAGCCCTACGTTCGCCCTCATGGCCGTTCACGATCAAGGTCGTATTCCGCTGTTTCACTTTGATCTATACCGCCTGGAGCATGCCTACGAGCTCGAGGATACGGGCATTTTCGATGTGCTGGGCTATGAGGGTGCTTGCCTGCTGGAATGGGGCGAACAATTCCAGGACGAGCTGACGGATGAGTATCTTTCGGTGACGCTCAGGCGTGATGAGGGCGACAGCGACGTGCGAACGATAACGCTTGAGGCGCACGGTGACCGCGCAATGGAACTTTCCCATTTGATTGATAAGGCTGTACAAGATGAGCTTGCATAACGACAACGCGCTGGTGGTGGCGCTCGATACCTCGACTGACATGCTTGCCTGCGCGGCAAGCTGGATTGATGGGCAGACGGGTGAGACGAAGCTCGTGAGTGGCGACCACATGTGTCGCCGTCACGCCAACGTTGAGCTCGTGAATACCGTTGATGGCGTGCTGGCTCAAGCCGGTCTGGATCGCAGCGATGTTGGTTGCTATGTGGTCGGCCGCGGCCCGGGGTCCTTTACGGGTGTGCGCATCGGCATCTCCACTGCCAAGGGCCTCGCGCGTGGTGCCAATGTTCCGCTGCTGGGCGTGTCGACGCTCGACGCTTGCGCTTGGACGGCGTGGAAGGCTGGCGTGCGCGGCAAGCTTGGTATCTTGGCCGATGCTATGCGCGGTGAGGTATATCCGGCGCTGTATATGCTGGTCGATGAGGGTCCCGAGCGTCAATTTGAGCGCGAACACGTGGTCAAGGCCGCCGTGGCGCTCGATGAGTGGCGCCAAGCAGCGGACTGGGGCCAGGTTCAGCTGACCGGTGACGGTCTCGTGCGCTATGGCAAGCTGCTGGGTGAGGACGAGGCCGCCCGTTGCGTGGAGCGCGACCTGTGGTGGCCTTCGGGCGAGGGCTTGCTGCTCGCGCACGCTGCGGGTGACGGCGATCCGGCCCGCGTCCTGCCGATTTACACGCGCCTTTCGGATGCCGAGGAAAACGAGCGCAAGCGTCTTGGTCTTGCCGAGAGTGCGCAGAGCGAAATTACGGGTGTTGCCGATGAGCTCGCCGGTCGTCATCTGCAGTTCCGTCCCATGGGCGCGGCGGATGCCGAGGGCGCGAGCGCGCTGGAGGCTGCCTGCTTTGAAGGTGCCGGACACGAGGCATGGACGCCGGGCATGTTCCTGTCCGAACTGGGCGAGGACGTCGCTGCGCCGCGTAGTTGGTGGGTGGCACACGACGACGGCAAGCTGCTGGGCCTTGCCGGCGGTATGGTCGTGGACGGTGATGTGCAGATTCTGGATGTCGCCGTCGACCCGGCACATCGCCGTGAGGGCATTGCCCGCAAGCTGCTGTCGCACGTGAGCTATGATGCCCAGATGCTCGGCTGCACTACGGCTTCGCTCGAGGTCGAGGACGGTAACGAGGGAGCGACCGCGCTTTATAACGCTCTGGGCTTTACCGAGGCTGGCCGTCGCCGCGGCTATTATGGTGCCGGCAAGGACGCCATCGTCATGACGGCTCCGCTGCCCCTGGTGCTTCCGGTCGACAATGCTTCGCCCGAGCCGACGGCGGCAGAGCAGCGCGTATGGCCGCTGCCTGCGCCTGGGCGCTCCGAGGGGGAGCGTGCCGAAATTGAGCGCCGCCGCCTAGTGCTCGCTATCGAGAGCTCCTGCGACGAGACGGCCGTGGCGATTATCGATGCGGATGGCAATATGCTGGCCAACCAGGTGTCGACACAGATTGATTTTCACGCCCGCTTTGGCGGCGTGGTGCCCGAGATCGCCTCGCGCAAACACGTTGAGGTGATTGTGAGTGTCGTGGATGCGGCGCTCGAGGATGCCGCAGCATCGCTTGGTCTTGAGGGTGGAGCCATCGCGCCGAGCGAACTCGCCGCTGTTGGCGTGACGCAGGGTCCGGGCCTGGTGGGTGCTCTGGTAGTGGGCGTCGCCTTCGCCAAGGGCTTTGCCTATGCCGCCGGCAAGCCGCTCGTGTGCGTCAACCATCTGGAGGGCCATCTGTTCGCCAACCTGCTGGCGCAGCCCGATCTCAGGCCGCCGTTTATCTTCACGCTCGTCTCGGGCGGTCATACCATGCTCGTGCACGTGAAGGCATGGGGCGACTACGAGGTACTTGGTGAGACACTCGACGATGCTGTGGGCGAGGCCTTCGACAAGGTAGCCAAGGCGTTGGGTCTGGGCTATCCCGGTGGCCCCATCATCTCCAAGCTGGCCGAGACGGGCAACCCCCGCGCGATCGATTTTCCTCGCGCGCTTAACAGCAGGGGAGACTATCGTTTCTCGCTTTCGGGTCTTAAAACGGCCGTGACGCTCTACATCGAGCAGGAGACCAAGGCCGGGCGCACGATTCACCTGCCCGATCTGGCGGCTTCGTTTGAGGCAGCCGTCTTTGACGTTCAGTACAAGAAGGCCAAAAACGCCCTGCATGCCACCGGATGCAAGGAATACTGCATCGGCGGCGGCGTCTCGGCTAATCCGCATCTGCGCGAGATGATGATCAAGAAGCTTGGGCGTCAGGGGATCCGCGTAACGGTGCCACCGCTTTCGGCGTGCACCGACAACGCCGCCATGATCGCAGAGGTTGCTCGCCGTAAATTCGACCGAGGAGAAATCTCGCCGTTCGACGTCGATGCCGATCCGAACATGACGCTGTAGCCGCAAAGGTGCGATCCCCGGCGCTGCCCGGGCGCCAACGGCCGCATATGAACTTTCCTGCTCTACAGTCCTGCTCACGACGGAGGCCACATTAAGTGGCCTCCTGTTCGTGCGGAACTCGCGATAAAGTTCATATGCGGCCGTTGGCGCCCGGGCAGCGCCGGGGACCTTTCTGTATCGATATAGCTTCTGAGCTGGATCGGCGTCGACAACGT
>CAMQHT010000052.1 GCA_947001705.1 uncultured Collinsella sp. | reverse complement strand
TTATGTAAGTAAAATACTGATTTGACGCGATGCATTGGAATTTTGCCATATTTTGTACAAAATTACAAATCATCGCGGTGAGGTGGGTTTTTTTTTTTTTTAAGATACATTTTTTTTTCATAGCCCTGGGGGGGCCCGGTTGCCCTTCGGGTCTCCATGCCGGCCCGTCCCCAATCTGAAGGACCGCTTTTGACGCAGCAGTTTACGATTTCCGTATCCCGACCGGATGGGACGCCCATCCCCGTCGTCGTTACCAAAAAGCGCGTCAAGAACTTCAACCTACGCGTCACATCGAGCGGTGAGGTCCACGCAAGCGCACCGCTCGGCGCCAGCCGCGAGCGTATCGAAGCGTTTGTGAAGCGCAACAGCGCCTGGATTATCAGCCGACTTGCCCAGCGCGAGCAACGTCAGGCGACGGCGCGAGAGCCGCTCAGCCCCTCGTCCATCATTGCGCTTTGGGGCAAGCCCATCACGGTACAAGATGCGCTCGATCACAACTTCGCATCACCCGCACCGCGACCCAAACAGGCCACCTTCGCAAGTTTTATGGGTACCGATGAATCGGACGAAGGCCCACAGGCCAAGCGGCACGCAATCCTCGACGGCCTAACGTCCGATGAGCTCCAAGCCCACATCGACCAGCTCTATACGTCCGAAGTCACTTCGGCGCTGCGCGATATGGTACACGCATACGAAATCGCAATGGGTGTCGCCGTTTCCCGCGTTTCCGTACGCAGCATGAAAACGCGTTGGGGCTCCTGCACGCCCAAATCCGGCGCCGTTCGCATCGCACGAGAACTTGCCGCCTACCCCGTCGAGTGCCTCGACATGGTTGTCGCCCACGAGCTCGTCCACTTGCTCGAACCAAGCCACAATCAGCGGTTTCACGCCCTGCTCGACATGTACTGCCCCAACAATAGAGCTTTGTCCCAGCGGCTCAAGCAGCCACCCATAGAGACGTATTAGAACCGGTTAGCGCACGCGCTCGATCTCGACGCCGCAGCTTGCCAGGGGAAGACCGACGGGTGCCCAAGGCTTATCGAGCTTAACACGCACGCCAAGCATCAGGGGGTAACGACGTAGCAGCATCTGGGCCACACCCTCGGCTGCAGCCTCGATGAGCTTAAACGTATGCTCGCGCAGATAGCCATCAACATCATGGCACACCGAGCCGTAGTCAATCGAGGCGTCAAGGTTATCGTGCTCCCCCGCTGCACGCAGGTCGGCATAGAGCACCAGGGACACGATGAACTTCTGGCCCAGCGCGTTCTCTTCGGGATACACGCCGTGGTTGGCAAAGACCTCGAGACCGTCGATGGTAATGCGGTCGGTATGGCGCAAATCGTCATAGCTCACGTGGGGCACCGCCGTTGCAGTGGATATTTCGCCCCTTCCACGGCGGGCGAGCTCGGCGCCTTCAGTCTTGGTTGCATTCTCGGGCAGTTTCTTGTTACTCATCGCGATCGTCTCCTTCGTTTAGAACCCCGACCGCGCAAACTAACTACACGCGAATCGACAGGTTCTTTTTATCATCGCTCCAGTTGCAAGCATTGCGCGCGGGGCATGCAAAGCAGGCGCGCGACGCTTTGTCGGCTGCATAGAGCAGACGCTCAAGCGGTTGGCTGTTCACGCGCAGCTTTCGATGGCCCAGAATGGCCGTCTTAATGGCTGCGGCATCGGCCGGCTCAAACGCCACGTCATCGGGCATGCCGCCGAGAATCGCATCAGCGACGCGTTCGCTTGCAACATCATGGGATATACCCGATTCATACTGTTCATCTTTGCCGATATCGTGAAGAAGTGCCGTGGCGTAGATGACCTCGCGGTCAAATTCGAGCTGTTCCTCGAGATTCTTGATCCACATAATGCGCGCGACATCCAGCAGATGGTCAATACCGTGGCGGCAGAAGATGCGCCCCGATTCCAACTGTGCAATGTTGCCCAGGTGCCGCCGGAACAGCCCGTTGGCACAAATGTAATCAATACGAGGCATGACGCCAAAAGGCGCCAGGCCCGAAGCCATAAAACCGCGACGCGACGTTCCCTCATCGGTCTTCGATGCAAAGTCGTTGACGACTCTCATGGTTAGCGGCCCAACATCCTAAAGAATCGCTCCTCGAGCGCGGGATCGGTCTCAAAGACACCGCGGCGAGCAAGCGTTACGGTCTTGGTACCGGGCTTTTGCACGCCGCGCATGGTCATGCACATATGCTCGGCTTCCATCAGCACAATCGCTCCCTGGGGAGCGAGATAATCCATGAGGGCATCGGCAACCTGTGCGCACAGCTGCTCTTGCAGCTGCAGACGACGGGCATAGACCTCAACCGTGCGGGCAAGCTTAGACAGACCCGCCACGCGGCCGTTAGGGATATAGCCGATCGCAGCCTTGCCATAAAACGGCAGCAGATGGTGTTCGCACAGTGAGTAAAACGTAATGTCGCGCTCGATAACCAAATCGTTCGAAGCGACGGCAAAAGTTTTGGACAGGTGCTCCTCGGCACTCTGGTCCATACCGCCGGCAATCTCGCCATACATACGGGCGACGCGTGCCGGAGTCTCCAGCAGGCCCTCACGAGTTGGGTCCTCGCCTATACCTTCAAGCAGCAGCTTAATGGCAGTCTCGACTTTTTCCTGATCGACCATCTGGGCCTCACTTTTTTCGATTTCGCGTTCGCACTATGGTACCACGCCGGCACGCAACCTCTGCCAGCTACATAGTATGGGTCGAATAGACCGGATCGTCCCGCCAAAGCTCCACGGCGTCGCAAAGCGCGACGTTCTCACGCTCGGCACGGGCGCGCGTGGCGTTCATATCAATCACGCGCTGATTGCTCGAGCCCCTAAAGCGCAACGAGATATCGTACAGGTCCTGAACAAACGGGCCGTCCACCAACATATCGAGGCAGGCGAGAATGCGGTCCGTCACCTCGGTATGGTGACGGCCACCCGGCATAAGCTCCTCGAGCACGTCACCGGTAAAGCACCAAATGGTCTTGCCCGACCCCGCAGGATAAGCGGCCCGGACACGCTCAATGAAATCAACGAGCCCCATCTGGTTCTCGGGCTCCATAGGCTCCCCGCCCAGAATCGTCAGGCCATCGATAAAGGGGTGGTCGAGACTCTCGATAATCTTATCCTCGACGGCGTGATCGAACGGCTCGCCCGCAGCAAAATCCCACGCGACAGAGTTAAAGCAGTTCTTGCACCCACGACGGCACCCGCTCACAAACAGAGAAGTACGAACGCCTTCTCCATCAGCAATGTCGAAATACTTAATGTTCGCGTAGTTCATAGGTAACTCTCCCGGGAGGCCGGGACATATCATCCCGTCCTCAAACATTCTCGGCCTGCGGCCTGCGAAACTGCGGGCGGGACGATATGTCCCGGCCTCATGCAAAGGGTAACTCAATGAACGAGGCGAACATCGAGCATAGGGTTCGAGATCTAATAAAAACAGGGTTGCGGCTCAACCGCCATCGCAAGTAAATCGCAGCTGCAGCTCGAATTATCTCCGCTAAGAACTTCGAGGAGTGAGCAGACCGCATGCCGCATCTCAGCTACGTCAACTTGGCCGCCCCGTAGCGAGGCCCCGGACCTTTGCTCGATATGAGTTCCGCACGAACAGGAGGCGCCAGTGGCGCCTCCGTCGTGAGTCAGGACTGTCCGAAATATCGAGCAAAGGTCCGGGGCCTCGCTACGGGGCGGCCTGGGATGGTTATTAGAGATGCAGCACGCGGTCGCGGATCTCCTCGGTTCGACCCTGGTTCCAGAACTGGGTACCGATGTAGCCGCACGTACGACGGGCGACGTTCATCTTCTCCTGGTCGCGGTTGCCGCAGTTGGGGCACTCCCACACCAGTTTGCCGTCATCCTCGACAATCTTGATCTCGCCGTCGTAACCGCACACCTGGCAATAATCGCTCTTGGTGTTGAGCTCGGCGTACATGATGTTGTCGTAGATGTACTGCATCACGCGAATGACAGCCTTGAGGTTGTCCTGCATGTTGGGAACCTCGACGTAGGAGATGGCACCGCCCGGCGAAAGCTGCTGGAACATACCCTCGAACTTGAGCTTGTCGAATGCGTCGATCTCCTCGGACACGTGGACGTGGTAGCTGTTGGTGATGTAGCCCTTGTCCGTCACGCCCGGGATGATGCCAAAACGACGCTGCAGGCACTTGGCGAACTTGTAGGTCGTCGACTCAAGCGGGGTACCGTACAGCGAGAAGTCAATATCGCTTTCGGCCTTCCACTCGGCGCACTTGTCGTTCATGCGCTGCATGACGGCCATGGCAAACGGCGTGCCCTCCTTCTCGGTGTGGCTGTGGCCCGTCATGTACTTGACGCACTCATACAGGCCGGCATAGCCCAGGCTGATGGTGGAGTATCCGCCCACGAGCAGCTTATCGATTGTCTCGCCCTTCTTCAGACGAGCGAGGGCGCCGTACTGCCACAGAATCGGTGCGGCGTCAGAAAGCGTACCCATCAGGCGCTCATGACGGCACAGCAGGGCACGGTGGCACAGCTCAAGGCGCTCATCGAAGATCTTCCAGAACTTATCCATGTCCTGATGCGAGCTCAGCGCGACATCGGGCAGGTTGATGGTCACAACGCCCTGGTTAAAGCGACCGTAGTACTTGGGCTTGTTCGGGTCATAGTTCAGCGCGTTGGCCACGTTGTTAAATCCGTTACCGGAGCGGTCGGGCGTCAGGAAGCTGCGGCAACCCATGCAGGTATAGCAGTCGCCGTTGCCCGCGGTCTCGCCCTTCGACAGCTTGAGCTCGCGCATCTTCTTCTCGGAGATGTAGTCGGGCACCATGCGCTTGGCGGTGCACTTAGCAGCCAGCTGGGTCAGGTAGAAGTACGGGGAATTCTCGTGAACGTTATCGTCCTCGAGCACGTAGATGAGCTTGGGGAACGCCGGGGTGATCCACACGCCGGCTTCGTTCTTAACGCCCTCATAGCGCTGACGAAGCGTCTCCTCCACAATCATGGCAAGGTCGTGCTTCTCCTGGGGCGTACGGGCCTCATTGAGATACATAAAGACCGTCACGAACGGCGCCTGGCCATTCGTGGTCATAAGGGTCACGACCTGATACTGAATCGTCTGAACGCCGCGACGGATCTCGTCACGCAGGCGGTCCTCAACAACCTCGCGGACCTTTTCGGGAGATGCGGAAACGCCAAGCTCCTCGAGCTCGCGGGCGACCTCGCCGCGAATCTTTTGACGGCTCACCTCGACGAACGGGGCAAGATGGGTCAGCGAAATCGACTGGCCACCGTACTGGGAGGAAGCAACCTGAGCGATGATCTGCGTCGCGATGTTGCAGGCAGTCGAGAAGCTGTGCGGCTTCTCGATCAGCGTGCCCGAAATAACAGTACCGTTCTGGAGCATATCCTCCAGGTTCACCAGGTCGCAGTTATGCATGTGCTGGGCAAAGTAGTCCGAATCATGGAAGTGAATCAGACCCTCATTGTGAGCATCCACAATCTCCTGGGGCAGCAGCACACGCTGGGTCAGGTCCTTGGAGATCTCGCCGGCCATGTAGTCACGCTGAACGGAATTGACGGTCGGGTTCTTGTTGGAGTTCTCCTGCTTAACCTCTTCGTTGTTGCACTCGATCAGCGACAGGATCTTGTCATCGGTCGTGTTCTTCTGGCGCTTCAGGCTCTGAACATAGCGATAGATGATGTAGTGGCGGGCAACCTCGTAGCAGTCGAGACGCATGATCTCGTCCTCGACCAAATCCTGAATCTCCTCGACCGAAACAGTGTGGCCCGCGTTCTCGCATGCCTCGGCGACGTTTTGTGCCGCGTAAACCACCTGGCGGTCGGTAAGACGAGAGCTCTCCTCGACCTCCAAGTTTGCGGCACGGATGGCATTGACGATCTTATCGATGTCAAAGACAACCTCGGTGCCGCTGCGCTTGATGATCTTCATCCTCTTGCCTCTTTCGCGTCGTAGTCTCATTGCGCTTCAGAGCCAAACGATGCCCGGCAGGGCGTGCCCCTGTCTTGCGGCGCCGTCGCGCAATCTGTGTTCTCGATAACCATAGTCCCTCATGCGGACAATCCTCGCAGCCAATCAAGGGGCTCAAAGATCTATCCAAATGGGGCGAATAAGGTTCTCGTTCTCTGTCCGCCATCTATCATACGACAAAGAGGCATCTATATCCTGTATTCTTTTTTTAGGTCAAACACAACATATAGTGTTTCAGCAGGTCAAAGCAATTAGTCATTTTGCAGACGCATTAAAAATGAGGGGTTCTTGGGAAGTCGGTAAAACGTTACCAACACGGCTACCTGCATGGCAGTTATAAAACCCCCTTAGTCAAGCCGCTGACAAATCCTACCAAAACCAAGCCGCTCACGCCAAAAGAATCCAAAAGATTATGCTTGACCAACATGTTGCGGTCACGATCGGCCAGGACGTATGCAATCTGCCGGCACCTCTACGGGATGCGAAGGCCATCGCGTACGGACCTTGGATCAATATTTGGTGGCTTATTTGGCGGCGTGCTTGGTAGCAAAACAAAACAGCCCAGAGGACATAGCCTCTGAGCTGCGAACATTTGGTGGGCGTTAGAAGATTTGAACTTCTGACCTCTTCCGTGTCAGGGAAGCGCTCTCCCCCTGAGCTAAACGCCCAAATGGAGCGGACAACGGGGCTCGAACCCGCGACCCCAACCTTGGCAAGGTTGTGCTCTACCAACTGAGCCATGTCCGCTTACGAAGATTAATCTTACGTGATGCCCGCATCCTATGCAAGAACTTTTTTTGAAAAGTTTTGCGACGCTCTCGCGAGGGCATCAGTCGTCACGAAAGGCGCGGACAAACGCAGGCTCGCAGCGAGATGCCCCTACATCTCACCGAGCATGATCCAGGCAGAGCTGTCCTGTGCGAGCCTGCCGTCTGCAAGCGGTGATGAGGTGAGCAGGACCCTGCCCGCCGGCAGCTCCACGGGTGCTGCACCGAAGTTCGTCACACACGCCCAGCCGTTATCGCGGCGATAGGCGATGACGCCGCCCTCAGCGCCCTCAGCACCATCCGCAAGACCGGTGCGCCCGTCAAGATCGAGCCACGCAAGATCGTTGGCGCACCCGCGCAGCTTGCGCCGCAGCCAGAGGGCGTCACGATAGAGCGCAAGCATCGATGTCGGGTCCACTTCTTCCCTATCGGCAGCATAATCGGAAAACCATGCAGGCTGCGGCAGATGGGGCGCCGCATCGGCGTCTGCCGGCGAAAACCCAAACGATCCGCCATGCGCGGGATCGTCCGCCGCCACCCACGGCAGGGGCACACGACAGCCGTCGCGCCCCTTCTCGCGCTTCGGTCCGTGCGTATTGGTCGCAGTAGGGTCTTCGAGTGCAGCCCACGGGATATCAGCCACCTCAAAAAGGCCGAGCTCCTCACCCTGATACACGTATGCCGAGCCCGGAAGCGCCAGTTCAAGCAAAAGGGCCGCCCGCGCGCGGCGCTCGCCGAGTTCACGGTCCTCGTCATAAGACGACCCGTCGCGTAAGAGCCAGTCGAGCGCAATCTGATGGTAGCGCGTCGCCTTGATTTGCGGCAGGGCATAGCGTGTCGCCACGCGCGGCACGTCGTGGTTGGAGAGTACCCAGGTCGAGGCGGAATCGGATTCGACGGCTGCCTTCAAGCCCTTCTCGATTGCAGTGTGCATGTCATCATAGGTCCAAGTGGCCTTGGCAAACTCAAAGTTGAATGTCTGGCCAAGCTCGCTGGGACGCGCGTAGAGATACTGGCGCTCGGGCAGCACCCACGCCTCGGCAACGGCACTGCGCGGCGGATTATAGCGGTCGAACACGCGGCGCCACTCGCGATAGATCTCGTGGACCTCATTGCGGTCCCACAGCGGATGGGTGCCGTCGTCAACCATGTCATCGCCCTCGGCGAGATGCCACCGGTCGAGGTCATCGCGGTCGAGATCCTTGGCGAGACCCTGCGCCACATCAATGCGAAAGCCGTCGACGCCTCGATCGCTCCAAAACGCCAGGACGTCGCAAAAGAGCGCGTGAACCTCAGGGCATGACCAGTCAAAGTCCGGCTGCTCGGGCGTAAACATGTGCAGATACCACTGACCGTCCGCAACACGCGTCCATGCGGGGCCGCCAAAGTTGGCATTCCAATTGGTGGGAGGCAGCTCGCCATGCTCGCCGCGACCATCGCGGAAGATATAACGGGCGCGCTCGGGCGATCCGGGGCCGGCGGCAAGAGCGGCTTTGAACCAGGGGTGCTGGTTGGATGAATGGTTGGGCACGATGTCGACGATGACCTTGATGCCGTGCGCGTGAGCCGCAGCGATCATGTCATCGAAGTCGTCAAGCGAGCCGAGACGTGGGTCGACATCGCAGTAGTCCGCCACATCATAGCCGCCATCGACAAGAGGCGATGGGTAAAACGGGCTCAACCAGATCGCCTCGATACCCAGCCGCTCAAGATAGTCCATCTGCTGGGTAATGCCCGCGATATCGCCCAGACCCGAACCAGTCGAATCCTTAAACGAGCGCGGGTAGATCTGATAGATCGCAGCGTCGGACATCCATGAGCGCGAAGAGGACTTTTCTGTAGCCATGCGATGAGTCTCCCTTGCAACGAGGTTTTGCGAGATACCCACGATGATACGCCCAAAGCGCACATTCGCAGCAAACAACGCCACAGCCACGACCCAAACGCTCGCTCCCTCTCGGGTTCGAGCCCAGGCGATGGGTACAAAAAAGCCCGGCTACCGTAGTAGCCGGGCTGTTGCGTTTGGAGCGGACAACGGGGCTCGAACCCGCGACCCCAACCTTGGCAAGGTTGTGCTC
>CAMQHT010000051.1 GCA_947001705.1 uncultured Collinsella sp. | reverse complement strand
GGTACGTGGCCAACGAGTCCTGGTGGCGCCCGGCCAAGGAGGCCACCGAGGCCCGCTACCGCGCGCAGGGGCAGTAGGCCGCCCGAGTGCCCTTACGGGGCGCGCCGCGCGGGCCGCAGGGCATGGGGATGATCCTGCGTCCCCGCGCGGGCGCCCCCGGTTATCCAACCTCTTCGATAGGAGCTTTTCCCACATGGCAGACATCGCATTCGAGAAGGACCTCTCCGTGGTGGAGACCGGCATCGAGGGCCTGAAGGTCGTCGACCTGGCCGTCCACGGCGACTCGCGCGGCTGGTTCAAGGAGAACTGGCAGCGCGCCAAGATGTGCGCGCTCGGGATCCCCGACCTCCGCGTCGTCCAGAACAACATCTCCTACAACGACAGCCGCGGCGTCACGCGCGGCATCCACGCGGAGCCCTGGGACAAGTTCATCTCCGTGGCCCGCGGCTCGGTCTTCGGCGCCTGGGTGGACCTGCGCGAGGGCAGTTCCACCTACGGGAAGGTGTTCACCTGCACCCTGGACCCGAGCAAGGCCATCTACGTCCCGCGCGGCGTGGGCAACTCCTTCCAGGCCCTGGAGGACGGCACCGCCTACACCTACCTGGTGGACGCCCACTGGTCGCTGGAGCTGAAGAGGACCTACACCTTCGTGAACCTCGCCGACCCCGAGCTCGCCATCGAGTGGCCGATCCCTCTCGACGAGGCCACCGTCTCCGAGGCCGACCTCAAGCACCCGATGCTCAAGGACGTCGTCCCCATGGCGCCCAAGAGGACGCTCGTCACCGGCTGCAACGGGCAGCTGGGCCGCGCGGTGCGCGCGCTCGCGGAGGAGCGCGGCGTGGCGAAGGACTTCGACTTCTGCGACATCGACACCTTCGACATGTCCGACCCGGAGGCCTACGCGCAGTACGACTGGTCGCTTTGCGGCACCGTGATCAACTGCGGGGCCTACACCGCGGTCGACAGGGCCGAGACCCCCGGGGGCCGCGTGGCCGCCTGGAAGGCCAACGCGACGGGGCCGGCCCTTCTCGCCCGCACCTGCTCCGAGCACGGGATCACCCTGGTCCACGTGTCCAGCGACTACGTCTTCGACGGCACCGCCGAGGTGCATGGCGAGGACGAGCCCTTCTCCCCGCTTTCCGTCTACGGCCAGACCAAGGCCGCCGGCGACATCGCCGTGGCCGGGTGCCCGCGCCACTACATCATGCGCTCCAGCTGGGTCATCGGCGAGGGGCACAACTTCGTCAAGACCATGAAGGGCCTGTCCGACCGCGTCGCCGACCCCGAGGACAAGCTCGAGCAGGTCACCGTGGTCGACGACCAGCTGGGTCGCCTAACCTTCACGCGCGACATGGCCGAGGCCATCTTCCACGTGCTGGGGACGCACGCCCCCTACGGCACCTATAACTGCACCGGCTCCGGCGCGGTGAAGTCCTGGGCCGACATCGCCCGCGCCGTCTTCGAGGCCGCCAACGGCAACGGGGAGAGGGTCGTGCCGGTTTCGACCGCCGACTACTACGCCGGCGCCGAGGGGCCCGTCGCCCCGCGCCCGGTCCACTCCGCGCTCGACCTGTCCAGGCTCGAGTCGGTCGGCTTCCGCATGCCCGACTGGGAGGAAGAGCTGGGGGAGTACCTCAAGACGCTCTAGCCGCTAATAACTTTTCGAGAGTAAAAGCCGCCGTTCTTTAACGGCGGCTTTTCTTATGCCTGGTGAATAGCCCCGCTGCAACAAGGGCGGCGGCGGTCGCCAGACTCACTGCAAGCCCCGCAAGGGCGCCCGGAGTCTTGTAGGTCATCACGATCCTATTCGAGCCTTTCTGCATGTTCAGGGATGACAAACCCTTATCGGCGGCGGGCGTTAGTTCTGCGGCGATTCCGTTTACCGTTACGTTCCAGCCCTCATCGTACGGAACGCTCAGCAGCAGGTTGCCGTCATCCTTGGCGGTATACTCGCCTTCGATCCTTCCGTCCTCAAAAACCGTCGGAACAAATTCGCTCGTCTTAAGCTCGTTAATAATCTGCTCGAAAACGTCCAGATTGAGGGCGTAAAAGACCGGTTCATTGTCTTGGGGCATGTCTGTATAGCCCTCTGCGACTCCGATTGACACCGTATGCTGGCTCGGGGCGTCCGATGCATCCGTAATCTGGCGGATATTATTGTCGAATCTCCAGGCCTCGTTTTCGATCGCTCGCTGGTCGATGGTAAGAGTGACGGGCCAATAACTGCCGGCAGTCGTATCTTTGTTGATGTAGAGATACCCGATGGAGCTTGCCGGTACAGTAACGCTCCATTGCTTTAAGCTATCGCTATTCTCCGTGCTCGTGGCCTCGATCTTGGTATAGAGATTGACCTCGCGGCCTAGGATTTTGCTGTAGAGTTCGTTTTGCTTTTCGAAGGGGTTCTCGCTCTTCAGCGTGCTGTTTTGGATATCGCTTGAGGCTGCGACGCCAATGCTGAGCGCATAGGGGTTCTCGTACACTGCGCTTGTGGAGTCGGCCTGATTCATCTTGGCTAAAACGTATCCCGCAGGCGCGTTCTCGGGAATGGCATACTTGACTCCCAGTAGGGCATCGACGGCGAGAATGGGTTCGGCATAACGGGTCGAGAATTCGCCGACGCTGCTGTATCCAAGGGAGTTGAGCAGTGCGATGGCCTGCGGGTTGTTGGCAGACGAATACGAAGACAACTGGTTGTACCCAAGCGCCAGGCCTTCGTTGAGGGCGGCGCTATCGGCGCGCGTGGTCGTGCGGTCAATGCGATAGAACGACGCCGAAGTCTGGTCTTGAATGGCCGTGATCGTGTCGGTTGCGGTGGCGACATAGACGCTGTTGGCTTCTTCGGAATAGCCTGTGTACAGCTGGTTCCACATAATATGGGCGTTGGTAAATAGTTCAATTGCCGTGAGTGCCAGGAGCGGCAAGATGATGGCCGGACGATGGGCTCGACGAAATGTTGGCCGCTCATTGAGTTTCTGCAACGCGTATCCTGCGGCCCACAGCGCAAAGAAGCTAAGCAAAAAGGCCGTGCGCGAGTAGAATCCGTTAGGAACGCGCATGCCGCACCAGATGTACTCGAGCGGGCTCAAAACGGAGCTTGCGACCAGGATTATCGTGACGACGAGTGTTGTGATGCGCGTCTTGATTGAAACCGTGCGGTTAACCAGCAGGCTCACCGCAAGCAGCATCATGATGATGCCGCAATAGAACTGCGGTGTGCTTTCGTTGCTTACCCACATGCAGGGAAGAAAGCCCCTGATGAGCGACTTGAGGCCGGCTTTAAGTAGGGGGCCGAGTGCTAGAACGGGACCGCCCTTGGACATGGCAAGGATGGTCGGCAAAAAGGTCCAAGCGGACAGAAGCAGTCCAAGCGCGATGGCCCCGGCAAATCGCAGGGCCCGATCGAGCATGAGCTTCCAGCTAAATCCATCTTCTGCAACATAATCGACAAATTCGACCAATACGAAGATGCAGAGGAACAGGATGCTGATGTAGGCCGTATACCAGCAGAACATGACATTGAGCGCCGTTGCGATGACGAGGCGGATTATGCGCCGCTTGCGGATGAGCTCGCGGCATCCGTAGGCGCAGATGGGCAGCAGGATCAGACAATCGATCCAGAGCGGGTTGCGAAGGTTGCTGATGGTCCAGCTGCAAAATGTGAACGAAAGGGAAAGCAGAAATGCTGCGGGCTTTGATAGGTCAAAGCGCTTTTGCACATACCAAGCGCTGCTGATGTGGATGCAGCCCAGTTTGAGCGCGGTTATGGCAAATACGAAGAGTGTCAGCTTGTCTGCGGGAAACAGCACGCAGAGCAGGTTGAAGGGGCTGGCGAGGTAGTAGCTATAGAGCCCCCATGTGTTCATGCCGAGTCCCTGTGAGAAGGAATAGCGAAGATTTGCCTTGCTCAAAAGGACGCGCCGGAACCAAGCAAAGAAGTCGATGTACTGGTACTTGAGATCGTTAGTGAGAAACGAGTTGTCGCCAAAGGGGTAGACATGCCCCGCCGCTGCAAGTGCGACAAAAAGTGCGATGGAAAACGTGAGGCAGGCGGCGTAGAACGCCACGTTCTTGAGCGTGCTGTTATTGGGCCGTGTCATCAGATTCCTCGTTGGATTCTCGAATGATATAGATGGGACGTCGCTTGGTTTCCAAGTAGGCTTTTGCCAAGTATTCACCTATGATTCCCAGGCACAGAAGCTGCATGCCGCCAAACAGCGTTATGAGGCAGGCGAGCGACGGCCATCCGCCGACGGGGTCGCCCCAGACAAGCGTCTTTACTAGGATGACGACGAATCCCAGAATAGCGATGAGGCAGAAGACGATACCTGTGAGGGCGGCGAGGGAGAGCGGCGCCGTGGAAAACGCGACGATGCCGTCGATGGAATAGAGGAGCAGCGACCAAAAGCTCCATTTGGTCTCGCCGGCCACGCGGTTGACGTTTACGTAGGGGAGCCATTTGGTTTTGAAGCCCACCCAGCCGTAAATGCCCTTGGAGAATCGGTTGTATTCGCCCATGGAGATGATGGCGTTGACCATAGGCCGCTTCATGAGCCTAAAATCGCGTGCTCCGTCGACGATGTCGGCCTTGGAAATGCGGTTGATGATCTTGTAGAGCATACGGGCACAGAACGACCTGATGGGAGGCTCGCCTTCGCGGGTGGTCCTGCGCGTTGCGACGTTGTCGTAGTCTTCGGTTTGCAAGATCTCGTACATCTGCGGCAGGAGCGAAGGCGGGTCCTGCATGTCGGCATCCATGGTGGCGACATAGTCGCCCTTTGCGTGCTGGAGTCCGGCGAGTAGTGCCGCCTCCTTGCCAAAGTTGCGCGAGAAAGAGTGCCAGCGGATGGCGTATGGATGCGCCGCCGCGGCTTCTGCCTTCATGACGGCGAGCGTTTTGTCTGCCGAGCCATCGTCGATGAGGACGGCTTCAAAGGAAATGCCGAGGTCTTGCTGGTTCATGATGCGAACGACGCCATCGAGCTCTTTGAGAAAGATCGGAAGTGATTCCTGCTCGTTGTAGCACGGCACGACGATGGAGATGAGCGGCATGGTGGTTTACCTCTCGCTTGGCTTGGAAGTGGGGTGGCCGAGCTGGTCGTCGTAGTCGTATTTGCTGTACACGTTGACCTCCCACTGCTTTTTTTCGACCTTTGCCACGGAATCGAGGATGAATCCGGTTGCAAGGCTCAGACCGCACAGGAACATAAACGACGCGGCGAGCATGGCGGTGGGGAAGCGCGGAACGAGGCCGGTGTGGAAATACTCGACAATGATGGGCATGCCCAGAGCGAGGCCGATCACCGCAAACAGAAGCGCGACGAGGCTGAAGAACTTCAGTGGGCGGTAGTCCTTGAACAGCGTACCGATCATCGCGACGACTTTAATGCCGTCGCTCACGGTATTGAGCTTGGACTCGGAGCCTTCCGGACGGTCGCGGTACTCGATGGGCACATCTTTGATGCGCCAGCGGTGGTCGACGGCGTGGATCGAGAGCTCGGTTTCGATTTGGAAGCCCTCGGAAAGCACAGGGAAGGTTTTAACGAACGGGCGGCTCATGGCACGGTAGCCGGTCATGACGTCATCGAAGCTGTAGCCATAGATCCACTTGATCATGGCGCGAACTAGGTTGTTGCCAAAGCCGTGGAAAGCACGCTTGTTTTCCTCGGCGTAGGTGCCGTTGGAAAGGCGGTCGCCTACGGTCATATCGGCCGTGCCGTTGAGGATAGGCTCGCAGAGGGCCTCGGCGGCCTCGGCGGGGTAGGTGTCGTCTCCGTCGACCATCAGGTAGCAATCGGCGTCGATATCGCGAAACATCTGGCGGCACACGTTGCCCTTTCCCTGACGGGGCTCAAAGCGGACCGTGGCGCCGTGCTCGGTGGCGATGCGTGAGGTATCGTCCGACGAGTTGTTGTCATAGACATAGACCGTCGCTTGCGGAAGCTCGCGGTGAAAGTCGTCGATTACTTTGCCGATCGTGAGGGCTTCGTTGTAGCAGGGGATAATAATGGCAATCGTTTGCTCGGCCATGAAGGTTCCTTTGGTCGCGTACAATCGAATCGTTTGTTACATGGTTAGGATGAGCGCATTGATTCGACAGTTCAAGCTTTTAGATGTGGTACGTGCTTCTTTGCTGGTTGCAGTAAGCATCGCTACGGTGACGTATTGTAGTGGTTCCTTTGCCCTGTTTCCATCGGTCTTGGCGTGCATTGCGATAATCGCATCATTGGTTTATTTCAAAAAGTTGGGATGCAGGGATTTTGCATTTCCGTCTCTTGTTGGTCGAGTTTGCTGTCTTATGAGCTCCCTTGCATTTTCGTTTGTTCTTGTGTTGGGAGCTCATATTCGCGTGGCCGAACCGGTGATAGCCGGCGGGGTTAACGAGAATTATATTGAGCCGTATTCCGTGTATGATATCGTCGCATTTTGCATGATGGCGGCACTGGTCTTTTGGATTTTGTCGGCGCTGGTTCAGCTGTCTGGTTGTGGTCGTCGCTGTGCCTTCGTTAAGAAGTTTCAGAGGGCGAATGGCGGTGATACGTTAGTTCCTGTTTCGGTCTCGTCCGTTGTAATCCGTGCTCTTGTCATTTTTCTTCTGTATCTACCGTTCTTTATGAGGTATTTCCCCGGCCTGTTTTTTGGCGACACCTTTTCTTCGTTCGCTCAGATTATGGGGTGGAATCCCCTGAGCAACCATCATCCGGTTGCTTTCACTTTGATGATGGGCGCTTGCATCAAGATTGTCGGGTTGTTTGGGCTAGGCCCTTCGGTGGGCGTTGCATTGCTGACGGTATTTCAGATGGCCTGCGTTGCCTGCACGTTTGGCTATCTTGCTCTTTGGGTGACTTCCCGCTTGGGGGTTTCTGCTCGTTGGTCCTGGCTGCTCGTGGCTCTATTTGGCTTGTCTCGGTATTGCGCACTATATTCAGTGGCGCTCTGGAAGGACCCACTGTTTTCTTGCTGCCTTGTTTTGGTGGTGGCCATGCTTACGGATGCCGTTTTGGAGCATGGGCCTCGATTGGGTACGCCGCGTCTGCTTGTATTTGGCCTGCTTTCGTTAGGCGTCATGCTGCTGCGTAATAACGGTTTGTATATTTGCGCTGCGCTATGTATCGTGCTTGCAATAATTGCGGTACTGGGCCGACTTGGCCGCACTGTTCCGATGGAGTTGGCTTTCCGTATGGCTGTTCCTCTTGGATTGGCGATAGTTGCATGCTTGGTGATTACGGGCCCCGTGTACTCGGCGATGGGCATTGTTCCGTCGGAGGAAGTTGAGTCGGTGGGTATTCCGCTTGCCCAGATGGCCCGCGTTGCCGCGCTTGATGGTGATATGTCCGAGTCCGACCGTTCTTATATGAACGAGTTGCTTCCGCTCGATCGTTACAAGGAGGTTTACCACCCCAGTATTATCGATCCGCTTAAATGGAACGATGACTTTAATTCGGACCATTTAAAGGATGGATTCTGGGCTCATTGGGCCTCGATGCTTTCGCGTAACCCATCGATATACTTTGAGGCGTGGGAACTGCAGACGTTTGGTTTTTGGGCCCCAAATGTAAAGGGTGCTGACGGTCTGCCTGAAAACTTTCTCATGGGCGTTCCGTATAACCTTGTGGCCGACTCAAAGGCTTCTACGGGAGTTACATTTCGCAACTTGCTTGCGCCCCTCGGCGATGATGTTGATGTGGCGATTGGACTGAGCGCTTGGTCTATTCCTGGCGCCGTTGTCTTTTGGTTGCTCATGTTTTCGTCAGCACTGTTGGTGTCTTGTGGTCGCGCAAGGTTTGCTTTGCCGCTTTTGCCATTTTTGTTGTTGTACGGGACGCTCTTTATTGCCAGTCCTATTTGGTACTGGCCTCGTTATATCGTGGCTGCTCAATTTGGTCTTCCTGCCGTGCTTGTGGTGGTCGCTCGCGGCATGCTGTCTGGTGAAAGACGTTCCGAAAACGATGTTGTGAGATAGTTCTCCAGTTTCGCAACGCCGCCTTATGGCGTTGAGGGCGGGTCTATACTGTTCGTTTGTCAACGATTACGAGTAAAGGAGTTGCATCCGTGTCGGATCAGACAAAGCAACAAGAAACTCGCAGTCTGCCTGCGACGTTTGCTAAGAACGAATTTGAGAAGGACGCGTTTATCCTTCGTCAGCTGGTTACCAAGGATTTTAAGATCAAGTATCGCCGCAGCGTTCTGGGCGTCGCATGGTCGGTGCTCAACCCGCTGCTGATGATGATCGTCATGGCCATCGTGTTCTCGACGATTTTTGGCCAGGGCCGCAATGGATCAATGACGCCCGAGATGTACCCGCTGTACTTGATCGTGGGTAACGTTACCTTTGCCGTCATGTCCGAGTCCACGAACCAGGCCCTAACGTCGATCGTGGGTGCTGCCCCGCTGCTCAAGAAGGTTAAGGTGCACCGCTGGGTCTTCCCGGTGCAGAAAGTGCTTTTCTCGCTGGTGAACTTTGCCTTCTCGCTGGTCGCCGTCGCCATCGTCATGCTGTGGTTCCGCGTTATGCCTTCTTGGCACCTGATTCTGCTGCCGGTTTGCCTGCTTTTGCTTATGGGATTTTGCATGGGTCTGGGCATGATGCTCTCTGCCCTCACGGTCTTTTTCCGCGATGTCATGCATCTGTGGAGCGTTGTCATTACGGCTTGGACTTACATCACGCCTATTTTCTGGACGACCGACTTCGTTGCGCAAATGCCGCATCTCGTGCGCATTCTGGTCTATGCGAACCCCATGTATAACTACCTGCAGTTTATGCGCGATATCTTCCTGTTCCAGACCACGCCCTCGCTTTTGACGTTTGGTATGTGCGTCGCTTGGGCGGTTCTTGCGCTTGTTATTGGCTACACCGTGTTCCATAAGTCCGAGCGCAAATTTATCCTCTACATCTAAGGAGTGCTGTGATGTCTGAATCTGTTGTTGATTACAGCGAGCAGCCTCTGGCTGTCGAGGTCGACGACGTCACCATGATCTTTAACATGGCGTCCGAGTCGCTGACCAACCTCAAGGAGTACTTCATTAAGCTTGCCAAGCACGAGCTGTTCTTTGAGGAGTTTAGGGCGCTTAAGCACATCTCGTTCGATATTCATCGCGGCGAAGTTGTCGGTCTGGTCGGCACCAACGGCTCCGGCAAATCCACGATGCTCAAGATTATCGCTGGCGTGCTTGAGCCCAGTGAGGGCAGCGTTAAGGTGCACGGTAACATCGCGCCGCTGATTGAGCTTGGTGCCGGCTTTGACCCCGAGCTGACCGCCCGCGAGAACATCTATCTGAACGGCGCCCTGCTCGGGTATACCAAGGAGTTCATCGACGCCAACTTTGACGGGATTATCGAGTTCGCTGAGCTGCAGAATTTTGTCGATATGCCGCTTAAGAACTTCTCCTCGGGCATGGTGGCGCGTATCGCCTTTGCAATCGCGACGATTACCGAGCCCGATATTCTGATCGTTGACGAGACGCTGTCCGTCGGTGACGTGTTCTTCCAGCAGAAGTGCGAGGCCCGCATCCAGCACTTTATCCAGAGCGGCGACGTGACGGTTCTGTTCGTTTCGCACTCCATGGAGCAGGTTGAGCGCATCTGCCAGCGTGCCGTTTGGATTGAGAAGGGTGACCTTCGCATGGACGGCCCGGTCGATGAGGTCTGCAAGGCGTACCGCGAGCAGTTCAACTAGGTTATAATTACTTGCGCCTGACAGGCTTACGCTTGCTTGGTCGTGCGGTTATTTGCTCCATTAGCTCAGTTGGATAGAGCAGGGGACTTCTAATCCCAAGGTCGACGGTTCGAATCCGCCATGGAGCACCATCGTTTATTAAGCCCGGACCGCTTGGTGGTCTGGGCTTTTTTCATCTTGTGTGCTGCGGCTTTGAAGGGTTCGCTATGGGAAGCAAAAGGCTCGACTGGATCGATATTGCAAAGGGGATTGCAATTATTCTGGTCATTGTGGGGCACACCGTCCCAAATCCCTCTCCCTTGCGGCACGCGATCTTCTCGTTTCACATGCCGTTGTTCTTTATTCTTGCCGGGTATACGTTTAGGCCGAAGCCATGGCGTGACTGCTGAGTGGTTCGGTATCGCGCCTGCTGGTGCCGTATGTGGTTCTTGCACTGGCGTGGCAGGTGCCGACGTTCTTGATGAGCGGCGCTCCTTTGACGAGCGGTGCGTTTGCGGGCGGGCTCGAGACACTCGTGTTTGCCTTGGGCGTTGATGTGCATGGGCTTGGCATTACCGCCGTTGGCATGGCATGATTTTTGGCGGCGCTGTTTACGTCGCGCCTGCTGTTTAATGCGCTCGTGCGGCTGTTTGATCGCCGCGGGATTGGGGTTGTTTGGCAGGGCGTTGTCTGTGCCGCGATTGCCTTTTGCGGTTTGAGCATGTCTCGCTATTTTGGTGCTTACCTGCCGCTCGATTTGGATTTGAGCCGCTATATCGTCTTGCTGATGTGGATTGGTTATACGGCGCGCCAAAGGGGGCTGGAGCCGAGCGTGAGCAAGCCTCTGCTGTTCATGGGAGCCGGTGTTGCTTGGCTTGTCCTTGCCGCGCTGAGTGGGCTTGAGCTTTCGAGCCGCCGCGTGGATGGGTTTGTGGTTGCGACAGTTGCCGCTCTTGCCGGCAGCTACTGCGTGTGCTGGGTTTCGATGGCGTTGGAGAAGTTGAAAGACGTGCCGGTTTTGGGGGCTTTTGAGCGAGGACTCGTGTTTTGCGGACAAGCCAGTCTGGCGATCTTTGGTACCGTCAAGATTCTTTCGCAAATTGATCGAGGCGGCCTCGGCCCCGCCTT
>CAMQHT010000050.1 GCA_947001705.1 uncultured Collinsella sp. | reverse complement strand
CGCCGCGAGGGGCACGCCGTCGCCGGCATGCCCGTGCGGGTGGCGGCCGTGGCTATTCCGCCTCGGTCGCGTAGACCGTTCGGCCCGTCTCGCAGTCGATGGTCTCGGCATCCCCGAAACCGACCCGGACGGCCGCCCATCCGCCGGCGGCCGCCAACGCGTCGGCCTCGGACCTCGCGGCGGCGATGAGGCGCCCGAGCTCGGCCGAGCCCGCCGGCGCGGCCCCCACCTCGAACGCGCCGCCGTCGCCGCCCGACTCGTACTCGACGACGACCGTCGATCCGAGCGCCTCCTCGAGGGTCTCGGTCAGGCCGCCCATGCCGTCGAGGGCGCGCCCGGCGACCGTGGCCAGCGGGTAGCGGGCCATCCCGGACGCCGCCGAGCTGCCGACCGTGCGGAGCATGCCGGCGGCCTCGAGCGCCCCGAGGAGCGCCGCGGGGACCGCGGCGTCGATGGCGATGTTGCCGCGCCCGCGGCACCACTCGGCCGCCGCCGGCACGTTCGCCGTGAGCACGCCCCACTCGGCCATGTAGCCCTCGGAGCGCGGGTCCGTGGCGTCGAGGAGGAGGACGGCCAGGCCGCCGCCCACGTACTCCTCGGCCACGAGGGCGAGGCGGACCGCCTCGCCCATGGAGTCGAACTCGACCGTGACCATGCGGCTACCTCCTCCTGACGGCGCTAAGCGGCTTCGGGGAGAAGTGCTCGTCACGCTCGACGGCGGCGAACCCCATCTGGCGGTTCAGCTCCTCCATCTCCTTGATGCTAAAGTAGCCGAGCTCGTCGTCGTAGCCCTCGACGAGGCCGAACGCCTCGTCCGTGCCGTCGAACTCGAGCAGCCACCAGTCCCATCCGTTCACGCACGAGAAGTAGTGGGCGTAGACCGTGGGGTCCCCTGCCCCGTCCTGCTCGTAGAGCCTCGGCACCGTCTTGGCGATTTCCTCGGTCATCAGCCGCTGCATGTCTTCCTCCATTCCGGGCACCCTGCCCTCAACATCTCGCCCCTGCGGGCAAAGCCGAATGGCGACGCCGCGCGTCGTCGTCGGCTTTGCTCCCCGCAAAGCCGCACCGGAGCGAAGGCGGGTCAAGGGAGGTCCATGACGACCTCCACCAACCGGAGCGGAGCGGAGGTTTGTGCGGGGTCTCATGGGCCCCCTTGACGCGGCGTAGCGGAGGTGCCACCCGGCCGCGGAGCCGTGGCCATACGGCGGCGTATGCCGTGTCGCGGCAGCAAAAAGGCCCGTTGCCGGCGGGCCCGAAGAAAAGGAGTTGTTTTTCAGGTGCGCCGGAAACACCAAGCACGAACCGAGCGCCGTTTATCCGACCGGATTCTTGATCTCCATCGAGTCGAAGGCCCAGACCCACCAGCGAACCGTATCCGCCCGGTCTTGCCCAACCGACCTTTCGAGATACATGGCAGTCTTCCACCGGCCGAACCTCACCGTGTACGACTGGCTGCTGCTTCCGTTCAGCACCGGACCGGGAGGCGCGACCTCGAGGATCTCGTCGACGAGGAACTTCCTGCCGTCGGGCCAGAGGACCGCGAACGGGCGAACCTCGCCCGAACTCGATGTCCTCACCATGACGTCGACGTACTGTTTGTGGGCGCGACGGCTGTGATCAGGCCCAACCGACCGGGCGGTGTACTCGCCGGTGAAGACGTCCCTCATATGGCCGTCGCCGCCATACCGGAACCCTTGGCCACGAACCATCTGCCGCCCTCCCACCAGATGGTTTTGCGCTGCTTCGCGATGCAGACGCCGACCTCGACACAAAGGTTGCCGAAGATCGCGCGACCATATTCCCGCCTGTCATAAATAGATTCGACTGTCCACGACCGGCCGTCGGGCCAGTGAATCACCCGGGGATCCGCCGGCCCATGGTTGAAATTGACGGACCCCTTGGTATCAACGTCGATATAGATACGACGCTCCTCGACCGGTATCCCACACGTCCCGGCCAGCGAGTGCTTCTTGAACAATACGGCCCCCCATAGTACGAACGTATGTTCTATACTATAGACCAATATCCCTACCGTTGAGGAGCATTTTCATGACCGAGCTCGAACATAATCGGATCTTCGATATCAGCTACGAGATGAGGGGGCTCGCGGCAACGCTCGTCGCCGCCTCACGTGGCGATATCCAAGACCCAGAGAGAGTCGTCGAATTCGCCGCAGGCCAAGTTGACCGCCTTGCCGGAAATCTTGTCGATTGCATCACGGATAACGACGCCAAAGCGACCGCACAAGGATAGACCTGGCTCCGATATTCATTTGCCGCTCGATAAGCCGGGAGTACATCCTTCCGCCCGTAACCTGGACGGGCGGAAGGATGTACTCCACAAGCGACCGGCCGCGCCGGCCCTCTTACCCAACCGTTACTCGACGTCCGCCAAAGACGGAACGCCGCGATAGGGCCTAAAAGGGGCTATCAATCAATCCCGCAGATGTCAGTCGTCGCCCTTCTTGAGATTGCAGTCACGGCAAAGCATCTGGCAGTTATCGGCGGTCGTCGTGCCGCCCTTGCTCCAGGGCACGATATGATCGGCATGCATTTCAGAGAGCTCAAAATGCTCCCCGCAATACGGACAGACTCCACCCTGCCGTTCATAGGCCGCACGCTTCATGCGGTCGTCGAACGCTCGGATGGAGAGGCAGCGCTCCATCCCGGTGAGTAGGTACTCGTAGACACCGGCCTTCTTGGTCACGTCCTCGTCGGCCATGAGGCGGGATACCTCGGCTTCAAGCGTCGCGGGATCGAGATCCGTGCGGTCCTTGTTATCGTTGTAGAAAAGACCCCACGGAAGGCCCTTCATTTCCTTGCGGTACCTGGGGAAGATCGCCTGGGCCCAATCAATGACGGAACGGAAGTAGTTCCACAGCGATACCGCACTCGGGTCGTGCTGATGCTGAGCCATGTAGCCCTCGATTGTCTTTCCCTCAGCAGCCGCAGCCCACGAGATGGCCGTTTCAAGGTAGTCCTGGCGTATTGAGGATCCCTTGAGGTAGTCGCCAGCAAGAGTCGATGCGGCACAGCCCGTCTTCGAGAAATAGCGCTTGGCGCTCGATGTCCAGGAACCAGCGTAGACGGCGTTCCTCAACTCCTGGTCGGTCAGTTGCTCGCCCGCGATATTGATGATGCGGAACCAATCAAGTTTCTCGGAGTCCGTGCCATCGCAAACGTAAACGAACAGTTGATAGTCGAGTATTTTTCTCTTCTGGTCCTCGGGCAGGTTATAGAAATACTTATCGTCAACCGAAAACGATCCGTCAACGTACTCGCACAGCGAAATGGTGCGCTGTTGGCCGTCCAGGACCTCATAGGAGTCCCCTCCGGTCTTGCACCAGTAAATGACGTTGAGAGGCAGTCCCTTCATGACGGTCCTAACGACCTCGTCTCGTTGCCTGTCCTTGTAAACAAACTCACGCTGGTAACAAGGACGGATGTCCAAGCGCTCGCCGTAGCCAACGACACCCTCTTCGGCATCGTTGAGGTAGCCGTCGCAGACCTCGCCGACGGTTACCTTTCGTTCCTCAATACGCACGGCTAGGCCTCCTTCGGCTGTTCGGGATGGAGGTTACGGATCACAATACGCGCATAAGGACGCTTGAACGCACCACTTGACGTCTGAACTTCAAGATCGCTTCTCCCCCTGTGATTCCTTGTCACGCCCATCTCTTTGGCGAGATCTCCTTCACCAAGGCCAACGATTTCAAACTGCTCAGGGTTGTGCTGATTCACAAAGGTAATGGGAACCCCCATGTTTCCGGGGTAGTCACACGGTATATCAGCGACCTTCGCAACGTCGATGCCATCGAAATTGGTGTATGCCGGGTAATCCTCTGGTTTGTACCTGCGGAAAAGAATCTGTTCCTCATGACGTTTGCGGATGTCTAAGTTGGTAACCCATACGCAGTTACGGAAGTGAACAAGCCCAGTCCTTTCGCTGTATACGCCCTGCGCGAAGTCCCTGGCACTCTCCTTTGGAATGCTGAAATAGGCATCACCCTTGTCGAAGCCATAGCCAAGCCACATCTTCCCATCCCTGATGAGGGGAAATGTCTCCTTGTACTTGGTGACACTCTGGGGACCAATGAGGATGAATTTCTTTTCGTGCGCGATAAGAGTGAGGACGTAATCGCGTATCAGGGAGAACGGTGGATTGGTGACAACGATGTCGGCCTCGTCAAGAAGCTTGAGGCACTCGAGGCTGTCGTAGCTACCGTTCCCCTCAAGCCGTTCGATCGTGTTCTCACCGTTCCTGAACAACTCGGCAACGTCCTCCATCTCTACGCCACCGTTACCGGTCGCGTCATGGACCGACGTGACGACGGCCTTGTAGGGGGTACGTCGCTCCTCCTCGGTGGCGTCGCCGAATAGCGAGAGCTGCGTCCCGGTGATGGGGGAACCTGAATAGCAGGTGGCCATGAGCTTCTTGAGACCAAGGCGGTTGAAGTTGAGCGCGAAATACTTGAAGAAGTTCGACTCGAAGGGGTCGTCACAATTGCACAAGACGGTCTTCCCCTGAAAATGCCTACGATAGTGCCGCAGCTCCTTTTCAATGTCTGTGAGCTGCGTGTAGAACTCGTCCTGCCTCGCGTCCTTCGCCTTGGCAAGGCTGCTATTTCCAGCCATTGTCACCCCTTAATGTATATACACTCTATATAGAATCTATATAGAGTGTATATACTTCTTATATAACTATCCTTGATTCATCCGCAACTCAAGCCCCTCGACAATAAGGCGTGAGACGGTCGTGTTGTGCTCGGAAGCGAAGGCCGAGATCTCGGCCTTCTGCTCGTCGGTGACCCAAAAGGTGATGCACTTATCCTTCCTGCGCGAGCTGGTTGAGTCGCCCTTGTACTGAAGGTCCTGGTTGCCCATGAGGGTCATGCTGGCCGTCTCCGCCGCGGGGGCGGTGCGGCGCTGCGGTCGCTTAGTTGGCACCGTAGGCCTCCTTGTCTTCCTCGATGCTCTGCTTGATTTGCTCGTAGACCTTCTCATAGCCGTACAGGTCATCGCCGAAGGAATTGCCAAAGAAGTTCTTCAAGCCCTCGCGGCTAGGAATCTGGTAGTCGAAGTAGCTGGTGTCGCGGTCCGCAAGCTCGCCGAGGGACTGTTTGAGGCTGAGGGTGCCGGGGAGCACGCGGGTGAGCAGAATAGCGAACAGAAAGCCCCTTGCTCCGAGGGTATCCGTCGTCTCAAACGTCTTCACCATGTCGGCTGGTCCAGTCGTGGTCGGGACGACGATGAGGTCGGAGCAGTCCGCCGCCTCGTCCATGACGCGCCCGTTGGGCGGGCAGTCAATGAAGAGCCATTTGTCCTCGGTGCTCTTGAGTCTGTGCCCCGCCATGCGGACGGTCGCGACGTTGGCGGGCGTAACGGGGAACGGCAGGGGGTCGCCGGCTTCCTCGGCCATCATCGCCCAGAGGCTCGCGCTCGACTGCGGGTCGCAGTCGTACAGTTCGACGTCCTTGCCGTCGCGAACGGCGGCGGTGGCGAGAGCTATGGCCGTGGTCGTCTTGCCGACGCCGCCCTTCAGGTTGATTGTCGAGATAATCATCGAGTTCCCTTCAATTTGCCTATATAGATAGTATATACACTCTATATAGAGTGTATATACATTTCCTTTACTGCGACAAGGTCTTCGGCGGTCGGCTGACGTCCCTCAGCCCTAATCTCTTGCAGATGCGCGAAGGCGGCAGGGATCTCGCTCCTCGCCCATTCAATCGATGACTGAACACCGCTCGCACGGGCAGTCATAAACTCATCGAACCTGCCCAAGACCCTGGCCGCGGTCATGGCGTCGAAGTAGTCGTCAGTCTCAGAGTTCCACGCGCGGAAACGCTCATCAAGCCCGAGCCTTGCCCTATCAAGCTCGGTCTTGTTTCTGCTTGCAATCTTCTCGACGGCAGCAGCATCGGGTAGGCCGAAAAACGCCGCCGTCTGGCCGAACGGCTCCCATGGATGCGAGGCGATGTGGCGAACGACCATTGCCTCGAACGCACCGCTGTCCTCAGCGTACCGCCTCTTGAATTGCTCCGCCTGCTCCTCGATGACTTTGTGCCGAGCCGGTCGCGGCGTGGGTCGAGATGTTTCATCCTTGCGCATCGCCGCGGCATACTCGGCCTCCCAGCCAGGCTTGAGCCACTTGTACACAGTCGGCCTAGAGACCTCGGCCTTACGGGCGAGGGCGGCGACGCTCAGGCCGGGATTCTCGGCTGCGGCTCGCCATACTTGCATGGCCTTCTTCGGTGCGCCGTCCTTGTTCCACCAGGTGGTGCCATTCATCTCCTGCTTGAGATCACGTTCGTACCTGGCCTTCTTGAGCGACAAGTCCTTCGGAAGCCGTTTTTCCGACGGGTTGCTCCCGTGCCCCATCTTCTCACCGTACTCGACCGCTGCCTTGCGCTCGCAGAAATCTTGGGTGTACCGCCTTGCCCTTCCCGATGCCAGTCCGCCCTCGTAGGCTTCAAGGGCCGCTGCGACGTCGTTGGCGGTGAACCTGTTGTCAGGTTCGACTGACAGGGCATCGAAACGGTCGAGAAGACCGTAGGCGTCGTCCTCGAGCTCGTCTTGGGGCACGCCGCACTTGTTCGCCATTACGGCCAGATAGAAGATGCACCAATAGCGGTGACTCACCGAAACATGCTCCCTGATGACACTCAGCACGCGGTCATAGGCCGCACGGCCATACAGCCACCCGCCCAGAGGCTCGTCGTTGACGACGTGCTTCTCGTACCACTCCGGCCACTTCTCCTTGGCCTCGGCTATCGGGGTCGTCTTGCGAACCTCCTTCGTGAGGGCGCTGAGCGCGTCGAGACCTTCCATGTCCTCCTTGTCCCTTAGCCTCGGGATAAAGGAGAGCAAGTAAGGGATAGTGGCGGGCGGCGTCTCGTCGTGCGAGAAGCATTCGACAGCGTAGGGTTGCTTGTACTTGGGGTTACCAATATCGCCATTGAGCTTCGTCGCGGTGCCAACCATGCGGAACCCCTGGAATATGCCTTGGCTCTGCTTCTTGTCGGGGTCGCTATCGCTCGTGTTGGCGTTCCAGACCCTATCGGTCAGTTCGCGCTTCAAAACCTGTAGTCCGGTGACATAGCGGGTCATAAGTGGCACGGGACGATCGAGCTTGTACACGACGTGAAGCCCGGTTCCTGAGCTGACGAGATAGTTTGCATAGGGAATGACACCGCGCTCCATCTCGTGCAGCAGGTTCACCAGCTGCCTAGTCCCGACGTAATCGAGGTCGATCATGATTGCGTGCAGAAAACGAGCATTCTTACTGTTGCGGCTCTTGCCGTAGTAACTGACCGGGGCGAGAAACATGAAAGTGTTCTGTGAGATAGACACGTCTCTCAGATGCTCAAGTTCGTCGAGATCGTCGTGGACCGTGTAGCGGTGCATGACACGCTTGACGAGCTTGTTGCCCTTCGCGTCGGTGCCATGGTCAATCTCCTTACCCGTATCTTCAAGGACGATGAGGTTGGGCTTACCGTCTGAATCAGCACCCTTCTTCTGCAAGCTACCCTCCGGAAAGAGCGAGCGATAGAACGAGTCGGCATCACACCAATACCACCCTGGAGTATTGAACAGCATTTCGTTACGTTGCTGGTTCTTGTGGCGCTCATCCTCGTACCAGTAGCCGTCGTGTTTGCTCTGGGCCTTGTGACGCGAGACTGGCATAAAAACTCTCCTCTGGCTTGCATGAAACAGATGAAAAGAAACGGAGTGAGGTAAAGACCTTAGGAGCCACCCCGAGGGGAATGCCTATGGCATTACAGGACGTATGTTAAGGATAAAGTTATTTTACACTGCTCTAAGCGAAAAGTGTCTATATAGAAAGTATATACATTCTATATAGACACGTCGGAGGTTTCTCCTTAGATGCCGGATGCCCTCGCTCGCGCTTCCTCATCTTGAGCATCGATCACATATCGTTACCGTTCCCGTCGTCCATGGCGCGCTCGGCCATGCGGTACATGGCCATGCCGACGCCCAGGGCATGTTGGATACCGGCGATGCTGAACCCGCGACCGAGACGATGTCCGCGGATTGCGGAAACCCTTATACGGTTGCCGCGGCCGTCTCTGCGGTCGTAGGTCGAACGATACTCGAAGACCACGTCCCTAGCCTTCGCCTGCCCGTCTCGGCTCATTCGCATATGAACCCCTCTCTTCTCGAGCGCCTCGTTGAGCGCGCGCATCTTGTTGGGGGCTCCCGAGGCGGCAACCTCGCGAACGCTCTCGCGTACGACGCGGCGAACATGGTCAAGATCCGTCTCGAACCGCGGCGACGACGCGCGGCCGGCCTCGCGGGCCCTCCGCTCGCCGGGAGACTCCTGGCGAGCATGGGACCTGCTATTCCTCTGGCCGCGTTCGAGCTGCGAGAGACCCCATCTCTCGTCCATCTCGCGCATCCTCGACGCGTGGAGCACCTTCTGACGGCTTGCTCGGCCCTCATCGAGCCTGCGTCCGGTCTCGAGGTCGGTCCGGTTGATGGCGATATGCACGGCGTAACGGTCCGTTCCGTCCTTCGAGTGCTCGAGGTGAAGCGCCCAGGCGGCTTCCTGGTTCGGATAGTAGCGCTCCACCCACTCGCGGGCGAATCCCATGCACCCGGCCCTGGTGAGCCTACCACCGTTGACGTCGCATTCGTCTGGATTGAAGGCGATGATCTGGTGGTAGCAGTAGGTGCATTTCGAGCCCTTGCGGCCGGACTCGTTGTGCCCATAGGCATCGCGGGTGCGGTCCATCTCGCGAGCCCAGTTCTCCGGGTCGTTGAGATTCCGGGAGTCGAGGTCGAGTGCGTCATGCTTATTGCTCGACCTGTCGAGATAACCAGCAAGACTCTTCATATGCTGCGCACTGGTCACCGATACCTGTTTGATAGCCGTCATGTTTACCGCCCCCTCACTCGTCCCACGCGGCCCACTCGTCCTCGAACGTCGCGTTCTCCTCGTCAGCCTTGAACACGTCGTCGGGCGCGATCTCGTCATCATCGTCCGTCTCATCGCCAACGTTGAACTCGGGACACCACGGTTCCGGCACCTCATACACTTCGTTCTGCGCGGAGGCCTTGGCGCGGGCGTAGTAGGCGGAGCGCTTCTGGCGCTCCGCCTCCTCGTCGCCGAGCCCGAAGAAGGAGCCCGCCGGGGTGCGGTTGGCATAGTCGAGCGGAAGCTCGAACACGCCCTCGCGGCCCGGCTTCGAGTTCTCCCCGCCCTTGATGGCGATGAGCCCGTCGCGGATGGGGATGCGCTGCTGCCACTCCCATTCGTTAATCAGCGGAACGGCAGCCTCGCTGTAGCTCGTCCCGACTGAGGCGCGGCCCTGGCCCCTCTGGCTGGAAGTTCCCATCGAGCGCACCGTCCGTTTTCCAGCGAGTGCGGTAAAAAACTTGAAGTCCTCGGGTTCCGAGAGCGACAGGGCGACCTTGGTGCCGATGGAGCCTATCAGCTTGTCGCGCCCGGCCCCGCCGTCGCCTGGTTCGTTATATGCATTCAATTGTTTTAAATTTTGCACGAACAAATATTCATGGATCCTCATGCTGCGGCCGAGCGTCGCGATAGCCGGCAGGCACGCGACCTTGACGTTAAGGTTGCCGATCTCGTCGAGGACGAGCGCCGTCTCGTGCGGCATCCGGCCGCCGTTCTCCTTGCAGACCTGTTGCGCCACCTGCCACCACTGGTCGAGGAAGCACGTGTAGACGACGCCGTAGGGGTCGCCCTCGTCCAGCATCTCGATATAGACCGCTGTTTTCTTCTCGATGAGGTCGCGGATCGACACGCTGCTCTCGGACGTCACGGCGCGGAGCGCGCCGTCCGAGAAGATGCTCAGGGCCTCCTTGAGGGTCGAGACGACGTTTTTTCCGGCGGTCGTCGCGCCGCCGTCCCCGAGGAGGTCGGACGCCGGCGAGAACGCCGGGTGCGACGGGCCGAGGTTGCGAATGTAGTCCTTGAGGGGTGCGGATGGGTCCTTCGGGTCGTCTCCGGCGGTCCCGCGCTCGACGAGCGCGGCGACGCTCGCCATGTTCTTCCGCCTGCGCGGGATATCGGCGGTGCAGACGACGAGGATGCACGCAGCGAGCATGTTGCGCGCGGCCTTGGGGAAATAGGTGTTCTTCTCTCCGCCGATGGGGATGAGATCGACGGCGACCTGGCGGGCCGTCCTCACGGCCGCATCGGTGTCCCCAGCCTCGACGGCATCGACGACAAGGCCGATGGGGTTGTACCGACTTGCCCCCGGGTAGCCGGTCAGATCGAGGACAACAACCTTGTATCCCAGTCCCCACGCCCTGTCGGCCGTGAGTTCAAGGACCTCGGGCTTGCCGGTGGAAACGACGCTCCAACCAGCCGCAAACGTCAGATGCATGGTCTCAAGCACCTGAAGCTGGGTCTTGCCTGAACCGGTCTTTCCGCAGGTCAGCGCATGGGGAACGGAAGAGTCGAACCAATAGCCCTTCGCGGTCGCGCCGAGGACGAGCCCAGCCCTCTCCGGTGTCCCGCGACCGTCCCAGAAATCGTTCCGGCGGACGAGCTCCGCCGCGCCGCGGATGACGCGGGCGTCGCCGTAGATACCGCTTTCGACCTCACGGGTGCGCTCCCCCTCCCTGGCGACCGAGTACCCGAACAGAATCAAGAACGCCAGCGCGAAGCCGGCGAGCATGAACGGCATGTGCCAGAGCCATTCGCCGGACGTCCAGAACGCCTCCCAGAGGTCCAGGCCGATGGCGTCGAGCCACCCCAACCAGTCGAAAGCGGCCCCTGCGACCACGCACGCGATCGCAGGGGCCACGATTGGATAGAGAGCTATATCGATGACGGCGGCGAAGGCCGCTGCCAGGATAGCGGTGCTGCGGTATCGACCAAGATCCATGTCACTCGCCGCCTCGGCCGTCAGAGATGGACCACAGACACTCCTTCAGGTCCTCGCGCGCGCGGGCGGTCTCGGGCCACTCGTCGGCGAGGCCGACGACGTCCATGAGGGACCGATAGGTGTACGTGAACCCGCCCAGGACGGCCCAGTTGCGCAGGGCGATGTCGAAGAACGCCCTCGCCTCGACCATCTTGCAACCGGCATCGAGGGCGCGGGAGAGATCGCGGGCGACGCCCTCGTCGACGGCGGCCGACAGGGCCTCGCGGCTGTCCGGGTCGCTCTCGCAGACGTGGTGCAGACGGCTGCACACGGAGTCCCAGCAGGTCCTCAGATGGTAGATGGGGCGCGAGCCGTCGGCCTCCTCCTTCGACGCGTCGATCAGCGCTCCGAGCGACTGCTGGGCAGCAATCTCGACGAGCGGCCGAAGGTCGGAGGTTCCGGTCTCCCAGTCGTATACGGCGGCCGCATCGCTGAACGCGGCCGCAACCTCGTCGCGCACCCCAGTCTGCCCGTAATAGATGCGCGTCATGGCGCGCTCGGCGAGCCCACCGTCATGCGGAATGAGGGCGCCGATGAGGATACTCTCGATCTCCTGGCTCATGTTGGTGCGATTGACCTCACAGCGGTCCGCGAGGGCGGCCTCGAGGGCGCGCCTGGCGCTTTCGGATGAGTAGACGAATGTGCGTTTTGGCTTGATGGTCGGCATGGCAATCTCCGTTCGACGACCCTTATGTGTTGCCCCTATTATACCCCTGTTCTACCCCTATACCAACCCTTCACAATCGCACCCTACGGCCTCGCGGCCTCCATCGCGTCGGCGACCGCCTGGGCGGCGCGCTCCAGCTGGGCCACGGCGCGCGCGACATCGGCCGCCGGGGCCCCGCCGATGCCGTAGGCGTTGAGGGCGCGGGCGATCTGGTTGGCGTTGTTGCCGCACCGACGGAGCTCCGCGTATATCGGACGGAGCTCGCGGGCGTCGGCGACGGGCGCGGGAGCGCCACCGGCGAGCGCACACCGGCGGACGTAGGCCGACAGGCCGAGCCCGGCCGCCTGCGCGCGCTCGCGCATGAGCGCGGCGTCGCGCTCGCTGATCCGGAGGTGGATCTGGGTCTCTTTCTTCTCTTTGGCCAAAACGGCCCCCTTCCGGTTGTTTCGGCAAGGGGCCGGCGGGAGCGCCAACGGGCGCGGCTCGCCGTCCCCGCGCAGGGCGTAGGGGAGCGCCGGCAGGTGCGGTTCCGACCGCCCGGAGCCCCGGCGCGGAAGCGCCGGCAAGATGGAATGTGTACACATTCCCACATCTTGCATGCCCATAGTAGGGAACCCACACGTTTTCCCGGATATGGGCAGGTGAGCGTAGGCGAAGTGATGGCGACCCATAGGAAGCCATCGAACGTAGCCGGAGCGAGAGCCGGCGGGGCGTGACACGGCGGGGCGATCGCGAGTTGAAGCCGAGTGATTGGCCCGCCGTTCGCGGCCCGCCGGCGGCCGTTCCAGGGTTCCAAGGGGCCTCGGCCCTTTGGCGCGCAGGGGTCCGGGGATGGCGCGGTCCATCCCCGGGAAACGCCGCGAGGGGCACGCCGTCGCCGGCATGCCCGTGCGGGTGGCGGCCGTGGCTA
>CAMQHT010000049.1 GCA_947001705.1 uncultured Collinsella sp. | reverse complement strand
TCGGAGTTTGCGAAATCTTTTTGCAGAGGATGAGGGTGCGGGTATCGCCGCCCGGGGGGGGGGGGGGGGGGGGGGGGGGGTGTGTTGGGGGGCCCCCCCCCACAAAAACCCCCCCCCCCCCCCCCCCAAAAAAAAACCACCCGGGGGCGCCGCCCCCCCCCCCCGCCGGGGCCCCCCCCACACTCACTTTCTTTTTCAGCCCTAGTCATCGCGCAAAGCCCCTTCGGCAGCACACGGTGCAGCCGAGTCACCGTAGGCCGGGGCGGAGGGGGCTGAGTTTCCCACTGAGCGACTCTGCTTGCAGCCGGAGCGAAGGGGGAAACTCAGCCCCCTCCGCCCCGGCCGGCCAGTTCAACCTACACCGTATGCTGCGGCAGGTCCTGCAGGGCGATGACGTCCATGCCCATGTCGTTGGCGCTGCCGTGACCCTGCTGGTCCTCACGCACCGCCTCGATGGCACTCACGTACGTGTTGGCGGCAGACATCGCGGTCACGCAGGTCACACCGCGTCGCACTGCCTCGGTGCGCAGCAGATAGCCGTCGCCGCGCGAGCCCGGACCGTACGGCGTGTTGATGATCACCGCGATCTTGCCATCGGCGATGAGGTCGCCGATGTTGGGGCGCTCGCCGTCGTGCGGGCCGCTTATCTTCTCCACGATCTCGCACGTCACGTTGCCTCCACGCAGCACGCGCGCCGTACCCTCGGTAGAGCAGATGTCAAAGCCCAGATAGCGCAGGATACGGGCGACCGAAAGGATATGGCGCTTGTCGCGGTCGCACACGCTAATGAACACCTTGCCGCAACTCGGGTCGGGCAGCTTGTAGTCGATCGCCAGCTGCGTCTTGGCGTATGCCTCGGGATAGCTCTTAGCGATACCCATGACCTCGCCCGTCGACTTCATCTCAGGCCCCAGGATGACGTCGGCGCCCGGGAAACGACCCCAGGGCATGACGGCTTCCTTCATGCAGAACCAGTCCAGTTGACGTTCGTCGCTCGGCAGGCCCAAGCTCGCGATGGAATCGCCTGCCATGATGCGCGCCGCGCACTTGGCCAGCGGCACGCCGGTGGCCTTGGAGATGAACGGCACGGTACGGCTGGCGCGCGGGTTGGCCTCGATCACGTAGACGGTCTCGCCCTTGATGGCATACTGCACATTGACCAGACCGCGGACTCCCAGCGCCATCGCGATGCGGCGCGTAGTCTCGCGGAGCTTCGCCTGCAGGCTCTCGCTAAAGCTAAACGGTGGGATGCAGGTCGCAGAGTCGCCGGAGTGAATACCGGCCTCCTCAATATGTTCCAGGATGCCGCCGATGTATACCTCTTCGCCATCGCACAGGGCGTCGACATCGGACTCAATCGCACCCTCCAGGAAGCGGTCCAGATACACCGGGTAGTCGGGGCTAATGCGCGCGGCCTCGGCCATGTAATCGCGCAGATGCTCGGCATCGTAGGCGATCATCATGCCGCGGCCGCCCAGCACATAGCTCGGGCGCACCAGCAGCGGATAGCCGATGTGCGCGGCCACGGCCTCGGCCTCCTCAAACGAGGTGGCCTGGCCCGCCGGCGGGTACATGATGCCCAGCTTGTCGAGCAGAGCGGCGAAGCACTCGCGGTCCTCGGCAAAGTCGATGGCATCGGGCTTGGTGCCCATAATGTTCACGCCGCTCTCCTCGAGCATGCGCGCCAGCTTAAGCGGAGTCTGGCCGCCGAGCGTCACCACGACACCGTCGGGGCGCTCGACATCGATAACGTCCATGACGTCCTCGTAGGTGAGCGGCTCAAAGTACAAGCGGTCCGAGGTGTCGTAGTCAGTCGAAACGGTCTCGGGGTTGCAGTTGACCATGATGGTCTCGAAGCCGCGAGCCGCCAGTGCGTAGCTCGCGTGCACGCAGCAGTAATCGAACTCGATACCTTGGCCAATGCGGTTGGGGCCGGCGCCCAGGATCATCGCCTTGGGCTTGTCCGCCGGCGTGGTCTCGTCGGGAGCCACGCACTTCTTGGCATCCGGGCTCGTGCGGTAGATGTTCTCGTACGTCTTGTAGTGGTACTCCGTGGCGCTCGAGAACTCCGCAGCGCAGGTATCGACCGTCTTCATGCTGGGAACCACGCCCAGACCCTTGCGATAGGCGCGCACAAAGCGCTCGTCCGAGCCGGTCAACGCGGCGATCTCGGCGTCGCTCGTACCATACTGCTTGAGCAGGCGCATCGCGTTGGCGTCGATATCCTCCACACGCAGGCCGCGGATGCTCTCCTGGACCTGCACCATGTCGTTGATGCGGTTGAGGTACCACGGATCGATACCGCAGATGGCGTGGATGCGGGCGATGTCCCAGCCACGGCGCAGGGCCTCGACCACAAAGAAGATGCGGTGCTCGGTCGGGGTTGCCACGGCCTGAGCGAGCTCATCGTCGCTCAGCTTGTCGGCACCCTCCTTGCCACCGGCACAAATGCCCTGATGCCCGTCCTCCAGTGAGCGCATGGCCTTGCCGAAGGCCTCCTCAAAGGTGCGGCCGATCGCCATAATCTCGCCCACGGCCTTCATGCGCGTGGTGAGCGTAGGATCAGTGCCCTTAAACTTCTCGAAGGCAAAGCGCGGCACCTTGACGACGCAGTAGTCGATTGTGGGCTCAAAGCAGGCGGGCGTTGCCTTGGTGATGTCGTTGACGATCTCGTCGAGCGTGTAGCCCACGGCCAGGCGAGCGGCGGCCTTGGCGATGGGGAAGCCCGTGGCCTTGGAGGCCAGTGCGGACGAACGGCTCACGCGCGGGTTCATCTCGATGACGATCAGGCGGCCGGTCTGGGGGTTCACGGCAAACTGCACGTTGGAGCCGCCGGTCTCGACGCCAATCTTCTCCAGAATGGCGAGCGACGCGACACGCATGCGCTGGTACTCAAGGTCGGAGAGGGTCTGCGCTGGCGCCACGGTGATGGAGTCGCCGGTGTGCACGCCCATGGGGTCGAGGTTCTCGATGGAGCACACGATGATGCCGTTGCCGGCGTGGTCGCGCATGACCTCCATCTCATACTCTTTCCAACCCTCGATGGACTCCTCGACCAGCACCTCATGGGCAGGCGAGAGCTCAAGGCCCTGGCTCACGATGGAGACGAGCTCCTCGTGGGTATGCGCGATGCCGCCGCCGGCGCCACCGAGGGTAAAGCTCGGGCGCAGTACGCAGGGATATCCCACGCGCTCGGCGATAGCCTCGGCGTCGGCCACGCTGTAGGCATAGCCCGAGCGCGCGACCTCCAGGCCGATCTCGGCCATGGCCTCGTTAAAGAGTTTGCGGTCCTCGCCGCGCTCGATAGCGGCCAGGTCGCAGCCGATCATCTCGACGCCGTACTTGTCGAGCGTGCCGTCCTTTGCCAGCTCGACGGCGGCGTTCAGACCGGTCTGGCCGCCCAGCGTGGGCAGCAGCGCGGCCGGGCGCTCTTTCTTGATCACGCGCTCGATAAACTCGGCGGTGATAGGCTCAACATAGGTGCGGTCGGCCAAGCCCGGGTCGGTCATGATGGTCGCCGGATTGGAGTTGACCAGGATGACCTCAAAGCCATCCTCCTTGAGCACCTTGCAGGCCTGGGCGCCGGAGTAGTCGAACTCGCAGGCCTGGCCAATAACGATGGGGCCCGAACCAATAACGAGGATGCGCTTGATGTCAGTACGTTTAGGCATGTCAGTTCTCCTCGGTCGCAGCGTTCTCGGACTCGGCGAAATTCCAGCCGGCGAGGCGGTCCTTCGCGGTGTCGATGTCCAGGTAGTTCTCCTCGCCGTCCATGAGTCGCGTAAAGGCGGTAAAGAGATAGTGGGCATCGGTGGGGCCGGGCGAAGCCTCGGGGTGGTACTGGACCGAGAAACACGGGGCGTCGAGCAGCTGGATGCCCTCGGCGGTGCCGTCGTTGAGGTTCACATGTGTCAGGCGAATGCGACCAAAGCGCTCGTTCATCACGACCGGCGCGACGCCGCGACGCACCCAGGCGCGCAGGTCGCCATCGGCCGCATGCTCGGTTTCGCCGCCGGAAAGCTCCGGAATCAGTTTGCCCAGACTGGGGAACAGCAGGCCAAAGCCGTGGTTTTGCGCGGTGATCTCCACGCGACGGCTCACCAGATTCATAACCGGCTGGTTACCGCCACGGTGACCGAATTTAAGCTTTTCCATTTGGGCGCCGCAGGCCAAGCTGATCATCTGGTGACCCAGGCAAATACCAAAGACCGGCACCTTGCCGATCAGCTGCTGCACCTGCTCGTAGGTCTCCACCACGGCATCGGGGTCGCCGGGGCCGTTGGACAAAAAGACGCCATCAGGATTCATGTCGAGCACCTGCTGGGCGGGCGTATCCCACGGCACGACGGTGAGGTCGCAGCCGGCACGGACCAGGCCCTCCAGAATACCGCGCTTCACACCGCAGTCGTAGGCGACCACTTTGTGACGGGCAGGAGCGGCAGCCACAAGCGCAAAGCCATGCGTGGCAGGCAGGTCGGCGGCCACAAACTCGTGAGGCGCGGGACAGCTCACGGTCTTGACCAGGTTCTCGCCCACCAGCGTGGGCGCTGCGTCCAGACGCTCGGCGAGCTCGTCGACGTCGAAGATCTCTGTCGAGATAATGCCCATCTTGGAACCATTGTCGCGCAGATGGCGCACCAGAGCGCGGGTGTCGACACCCTCGATAGCGACGATGCCGTGAGCGCGCAGGTACTCCGGCACGCTGACGGCCGAGCGCCAGTTAGAAGGCGTGGCGCACATGTCGCGAACGATCATGCCGCGCATAGCCGGAGCGCTCGCAGGGCGCACGGCGTCGCCGGGGAAGGCCGACTGGACATCGGTCTCGTCGATACCGTAATTGCCGATCTGCGGATAGGTCATGGTTACAATTTGGCCGGCATAACTCGGGTCGGTCATGACCTCAAAGTAGCCCTCAAGCGAGGTGTTGAAGCAGACTTCGCCGGTCGCGGTGCCCTCGGCGCCGCATGCACGTCCATAAAAAATGGTCCCATCCTCAAGATACAGGATACAGGGACCGCAGGTGCCCTTGCTGGTTTTGGCCAGCATACGCTGGCAAAGCTCGCTGGGCGCGAAGGTGCGGGCGGCAGCGCCCGCGGTATGGTTGTTCGCCATAATTCTCCTTCCCGGTCTCACAGGACCGGCTTAAAGGTGTGTAGTTAGGCCTCGCGGTATTGTAACCGCAAGCATGCCCCATGGCGTTAATTTCATCGAAATGTTTACGAAATGATAATTATGACTTTCTATGCATAATGATTTTTCTGGGACGGGGATTAAAAATCATCCCGCGTGGGCTTGTGGCTCACGCGGGATAATGGCCTCTTACTTTTTCTTGTCCTGTTCCAGCAGATCGGACGGTGAGCGATCGGGCTTGCCGCCGCGGAAAATCTCGCGGCCATGCAGACGATGCTCCAGGTCACGTTCGGCCTTTTCCTCGTCAATCTTGGTCTGGCTCACCACCGGGTCCTCGATCAGCGACGAAACCGAGTTCACCTGTTTTTGAATGCGCTCGGCAATGGTGTCGTCCATGCTTACGATGCGCATCTTCCAGTCGATACTCGTGACGTTGGATGAGCTCTTGGTCCACACGAACGTCAAAATGGCGCTCTGATGACCCCGCGCGGGGAACATGCCAAAAAAGGAATCGTGTTGAATGTTGCTATCCTCGTCGATATAGGCGTGAACGTTATACACCACGCGGTCGATCTTATCGTTGAGCAGCGCGTTGGTCGCAAGCGCCGCGGCCTGGATCTGCCCGTTGGACAGCAGCTCGAGCTCATTGGCAGACGACGTGTCCAACACCGTCACCTCAACCGTGCCCGTGCGCTCATCGGCCTCGTCGACGGTAAAATCGAGCGGAAACTGCGTAAAGCCGTTGCCCCACTCAAGGCCGCCCTTCAGCGCCGTCGAAACGGTATCCACCGAAACGCTCTCGGACAGGTTGGCGGTATTCAGACGGCGCATCACGCCGTAGCCGATCTGCATGCCCACGATCAGCACCAGAATACCGATGACCACGGCCATCGCGGTCTTCGTAATGGTATGGCTCACCTGCGAGCCCGAAGGATCGTCCTCGGACAGCGGGTCGATATGTTTTGCCTGGCTCGCGCGGTCCTCGTTGCGCAGCTGCGCTAGCGCCGCTTTGTCACCGCGCTTGGCCGCAGCCTCCTTCTCACGCATGCGCTCGGTTCGCTTTTTGGCAAGCGTGGGATCCAAGACGCCGGATGCATCGATTTCGGAGAATAACTCCGTCACTTCTTCCGGAGTCAAAGGGTTCTTGTCAGCCATAAACTTCCTGTCATATCAATCAGTCGAGCTCGTGCGCACGCGCACCTTCGAACTGCATTCGATAGTAACGGGCATAGGTGCCGTCACGGGCGAGAAGCTCCTCGTGCGTGCCACGCTCCACAACGCGACCATGCTCAACGGTCGCAATCTCATCGGCATGCTTAATGGTCGAAAGACGATGGGCGATGATAATCGTGGTGCGGCCGCGTGCCAGCTCTTCGAGTGACTCCTGCACCGCCTCCTCGCTCTCGTTATCCAAAGCACTCGTCGCCTCGTCCAAAATCAGGATCTTGGGGTTCTTGAGAAACACGCGCGCGATGGCAACGCGCTGTTTCTGTCCGCCCGAAAGACGGCTGCCGCGCTCGCCCACGACCGTGTCATAGCCCTGTGGAAGCGACTCGATAAAGGCATCGATGTTGGCGCGACGGGCGGCCTCGGCGATCTCTTCTGCCGTAGCGCCCGGCTTGCCGTAGGCGATGTTCTCGCCGATTGTTCCGTCAAACAGGTAGACATCCTGCTGCACCAGGCCGATGGCGCGGCGCAAGCTCTGCTGCGTCACATCGCGCACGTCCTGGCCGTCGATGCTAATGGATCCGGCAGCCACGTCATAAAAGCGCGGCAGCAGCGAACAGGTCGTGGACTTGCCACCGCCCGAAGGGCCAACCAAAGCGATGGTCTGCCCGGGCTTGATGGACAGATTCATATGGTCGATAACGGGACGCTCTTCGGCATCACCCTCGCCCAGCTCAACGTCCTCGTAGTTAAAGCACACGTCGTGATAATCCACGGCGCCGGCGGTCACCTGCAGATCCGTGGCGCCCGGCTTGTCCTGGATATCCGGCGCGGTCGAGAGCACCTCGTCCATACGCTTAAAGCCAGCGATGGCCTTCTGATACATTTCGGCCGAATTGACGAGTGTCTCGAGCGGCGTGCAGAACAGCGAAATGTAGAGCGCGAAGGTTGCCATATCGACCGCCTGCAGCTGACCCTGGGCAACGAGCCAACCACCCAGCAGCACCACGATCACGTACAGCACGCCCGAGAGCAGGCCATACGTCGCAGTATAGACGCCCATGGCGTGATACATGTTTTCCTTGGACGAAAGGTAGCGATTGTTGGAGGCGCGGAACTTAGAGCGCTCGGTCTCCTCATTGGCAAAGCTCTTGACCACGCGCATGCCCGCCAGCGAATCCTGCAGCTGCGCATTGATGCCGCTGATTTTTTTGCGATTGTCGCTAAAGACCTCGCGCATGCGCATGTTCTGCCAAAACATGATGACCGCAAACGCTGCTGTCACCACAGCCATGGCAAGCGCCAGCACCGGGGCGATGGTAAAGAGGATCACAAACGAGCCGATAATCTCGATGCCGCAGATGATGATCCACTCGGGCACGTGATGCGCCGCCTCGCAGATATCGAACAGGTCGTTGACCACGCGGCTCATCATGTCGCCCGAGCTGTTGCGGTCGAAGTACGCAAAGCTGAAGCGCTCATACTGGTCGAACAGGTCCTCGCGCATCTTGGACTCCATGCGCGCGCCCATCACGTGGCCCCAATAGCTCACAAAATAGCGGCAGGCGCAGCGGACGGCATACATCAGCACCAAGCCCACTGCAATCATGCCGAGCGCCTGCATAATGACAGCCTGACCCTGAGTAAAGAGCCCACCGGTCAAATTGCGCAGGATAATGGGGAACGCCAGGTCAATGGCGGCAAGCACCAGAGCACAAACAGTATCAGCAACAAAAAGCCCCATCTGGGGCTTGTAATACGAAAGAAACCTTTTAAACATGCAATCCTCGAAGAGAAATAAATAGCGTGAGAAATCCGGTTGAACCGGTCAGGCTGAAAACAAAGCGTCCCAACAAGCATAACGCCGACGTTCTGGCAGCGTCAGCGAAAACGTCCCTAAGCGAGCAAGGTGCCTTGAAAGAGGAGCGACGCGTACTTCGGTACGCGAGCGACGATTGAAAGGCAGATTGCCGCTTAGGGGCGTTTGCAGCGTCGACTCGTTACGCGGTTTGGTAAAACCGCGTAACCTAGAGCTCCGCTCCGCCCAAGCGGTGCGCGATGCTATCGCAGGCCAAGGCGCCCACGACGGTCTTGGCGTCTTCGATCTTGCCGTCGAGTACGGCGTCGATCAACTCGTGCAGCGGCACCAGGTCCACGTTGACAAACTCGTCATCGTCGGGGTTGGGCGCATCAAACTCGAGCTTGGTAGCCAAGTAGATGTGGATGATCTCATCGCAGAAGCCGCAGGACGTGACAATCGACGTCAAAAAGCGAATGCGACCTGCCCTAAAGCCCGTCTCCTCATGCAGTTCGCGCTTGGCGCAATCGAGCGGGTCCTCGCCTGGATCGAGCTTGCCGGCGGGAATCTCGACCGTCACACGGTCGATGGCGGTGCGGTACTGACGCACCAGTACGATCTTGCCGCTCTCGGTCAGCGCCACAACGGCCGCCGCACCCGGATGGCGAACGATATCGCGGGCGCTGCGGCGACCGTTGGGCAGCTCAACCTCAAGACGGTGGACGTCGAGGATCTTGCCCTTCCAGGCGCACTCCTCCGAAAGAATCTTCTCGTGCAGCTCGGCATCGTGCGGGTCATCGTCGCCCAGCACCAGCGCCGGCTCGTCAGCGACCTCGCCACCAGGTTCGCCCTCGGCGTGCCCATACACGCGGCTGTCCTCCTCGACGATCTGCGCATCCACGAGCTCTTCGTTCTTTTCGTCCATCCGTCTCATTCCTCTCGGACTTTAGGCATCCCAGGCGTCGCGGCCGCGCAGCGCGCGCAGGCCGATGTCGTGACGCAGGGTCTTACCCTCAAAATCAATCTTCTCGCAGGCCTCGTAGGCAAGGTTGCGAGCGTTCTCGAACGTGTCGCCCAGAGCGGTCACGGCAAGCACGCGACCACCATTGGTCAAGAGCTGGCCGTTCACCACAGCAGTGCCCGCGTGGTACACGGTCACGTTCTCCATGGCCTCGGCATCGGTGATACCGGCGATGACCTTGCCCCTCTCGTAGCTGCCGGGATAGCCCGCACTCGTCAGGACAACGGCCACGGCCCACTCGTCGCGCCAGTCGAGCTCAATCTGATCGAGCTCACAGTTGGCGCAGGCCAGCATGATCTCAACCAGGTCGTTCTTAAGGCGCGGCAGCACGACCTGCGTCTCGGGGTCGCCAAAGCGGGCATTGAACTCCAGCACCTTGGGGCCGGCGGGCGTGAGCATAAAGCCGCCGTACAGGCAGCCGCGGTAGTCGATGCCCTCGGCAGCAAGCTCGGCAACGGTCTGCTCCATGACCTTCACCATGGTGGCGTGCTCCTCGTCGGTCACGATGGGCACCGGGCTGTAGACACCCATGCCGCCGGTGTTGGGGCCCTTGTCGCCCTCGAGCGCGCGCTTGTGGTCCTGCGAGGTGGCCATGGGGCGCACGGTCTTGCCGTCGGTAAAGGCCAAAAGCGAGCACTCGGGGCCGGTCAGCATCTCCTCGATAACCACGGTGTTGCCGGCATCGCCAAAGGTGCCGCCAAAGCACTCGCGCACGGCCTCCTCGGCCTGCTCAAGTTCGGTCGCCACGATAACGCCCTTGCCCGCGGCAAGGCCGTCGGCCTTGACGACCAGCGGAGCGCCCTGCTCACGCACATAAGCAAGAGCCGAAGCCTCGTCGGTAAACGAGCCGTAGGCTGCCGTCGGAATGCCCGCGCGCTCCATGAGCTGCTTGGAGAACAGCTTAGAGCCCTCCATCTGGGCGCCCTCGGCACCCGGGCCAAAGCAGGGAATACCCACCGCGCGCACGGCGTCGGCCACGCCCGCCACGAGCGGAGCCTCGGGGCCAATTACCACGAGTCCGCATCCGTGGCTCTGCGCAAACGCCGCCACGGCCGCAGGATCGCAGTCGTCGAGAACAACGTTCTCGCCGCAGCTCGCGGTGCCGCCGTTGCCCGGCGCGATGTAGAGCTTGCCGGCGCGCGGTGATGCTGCGAGCTTAGCTGCCAAAGCATGCTCACGGCCGCCGCTGCCCAACAACAGGATGTCGATGGTTTGAGTGTCCGCCTTCAAGGGTGCCTCCTCTATGGATGAATGGCCCGCTCCGCGCGAGCCCTTTGCAAGCAAATATACCCCTCGGCCGCCCGCTTGGGCTGCAAAGGGGTATATCGCAATAACCAAATAGTCCCGATTACTTCCAGAATCGGTTGATGATCTGCTCGCGACCGGCGCCGACGCCAATGAACGTCACGCGGGTGTGTGCCAGATCCTCGATAAACGCCACGTAGTCCTGAGCCTCCTGCGGCAGCTCATCAAAGCTGCGGCAACCGGTGATGTCGCACTTCCAGCCGGGGAGCTCCTCGTAGATGGGCTTGGCACGCTCAAAGCGCACCTGATGCTCGGGCACGCTGGTGTAGCGCTCGCCATCGACGTCGTAGGCCACGCACACCTTGATGGTGTCGAAGGCCGAAAGCACGTCGAGCTTAGTCAGGGCGATATCGGTGAGGCCGTTGACGCGTGAGGCGTAGTTGGCGATGGGGCCGTCGAACCAGCCGCAGCGACGACGGCGACCGGTGGTCACACCGTACTCATAGCCCTCCTCGGTCAGCGTGTGACCGGCCTCGGACTCATAGGAAAGCTCGGTGGGCATGGGGCCCGAACCGACGCGGGTGATATAGGCCTTCATGACGCCCAGCACGCGGTCGACGTTCTTCATGCCCACGCCGGAGCCGGTGATGGCGCCGCCGGCGGTGCAGTTGGAAGACGTCACGTACGGATAGGTGCCGTGGTCGATGTCGAGCAACGTCGCCTGGGCGCCCTCAAACAGCAGGTCCTTGCCCTCATCGATCATGTTGTTGAGCAGCAGGCTCGTCTCGGTGATGTAGGGGCGCAGGCGCTCGGCCATCGGCAGGTACTCGTCGCAAATCTGGTCCACGGTGTAGGTGGGCAGGTTGTAGATGAGCTCGAGCTCGGGGTTCACGCGGGCGAGAGCGGTCTCCAGCTTGTCGCGGAACAGCGTCTCGTCCAGCATATCCTGCATGCGCAGGCCAATGCGGGCCATCTTGTCCTGATAGCACGGACCGATACCGCGCTTGGTGGTACCGATGTTCTTCTTGCCGAGCTTCTGCTCAAAGGCGCCATCCAGGTCGATGTGGTACGGCATGATGACATGCGCGTTGCCGCTAATCTTGAGGTTCTTGGTGGTGATGCCGTCGGCCTCGAACATGTCGATCTCCTCAAGGACAACCTTGGGGTTGACGACGCAGCCGTTACCGATCACCGACACATGGTCGGAATACATGATGCCGGAGGGCACCTGGTGCAGGCCGTACTTCTTGCCGTTGACGACGATGGTGTGGCCGGCGTTGTTGCCGCCCGAGTAGCGCACGACGGCATCGAAGTCGCCGGCGACCAGGTCGCAGATCTTACCCTTGCCCTCATCGCCCCACTGGGCACCGACCAAAACGGTTGACGGCATGTTTACTCCTTACATTCATGGACTGTCTACGCGCCACGCCGGCACGCAGAAGCACAAAACATTCCCAGTATACCCGTGCAACGGGCGCCTGTCCTACTCCTCGGCATGTGCCCCATCAAGCTCATAGAACTTAGTGGATGCCGGCAGGAACATCAGGTCGACGTCGCCAATCGGGCCCGAACGGTTCTTGGCCACGACGATACGCGTAACGCCCTCGTCGGGTCGATCGTCGCGCGAGGCTTCGGCCTCGTCGGCGGAGCGGTCCAAGAACATAACGATATCGGCGTCCTGCTCGATGGAGCCCGATTCACGAAGGTCGGAAAGCTGCGGGCGCTTGCCGGTACGGGATTCGACCTGACGCGAGAGCTGCGACAGCGCGATGAGCGGGATCTTGAGCTCCTTGGCCATGATCTTCAGACCACGCGACATCTCGGAGACCTCGACGGTACGGCTCTCGGAGCGGCGTCCCGGCGGAGGACTCACCAGCTGCAGGTAGTCCAGGATGATGATGGCCTTCTCCTTGTTGTGGAGCATGCGGCGGCTCTTGGCGCGAATTTCGGTCACTGTGGTGCCGGGCGTATCGTCAATCAGAATATCGAGCTTGGACAAGGTCTGCGTGGCCTCGTTGATATTGGCCCACTGCTCGGGGCTAATGCGGCCCATGCGGAAGTCACTGATCGAAATCATGGCGTAGGCGCAAATCAGACGCTGGGCAATTTCCTTGCCCGACATCTCCAGAGAGAAGAAGCCGACGGTATAACCGGCGGCGGCGGCGTTGAGCGCCAGGTTCAGGGCGAACGACGTCTTACCCACAGCAGGGCGGGCGCCGATGATGATGAGCTGGCCCTCGCGAAAACCCATGAGCATGCGGTCGAGCGACGGGAAGCCCGTGGGCACGCCCGCAGCCTGGCCGCCGGCCTGGCACACTTCCTCGGCCTCGTTATAGGCCTCGACCATAAACTCGGTCAGCGTCTTGTAGCTCGACTTGACCTCGCGCGCCGTGACCTTGAGCAACTTGCTCTCGGCCAGCTCCACGACCTCTTTGGTGTCGGTGGGGGCGTTGTATGCCAGCGCGTTGATCTCGTTGGTGGCGCCGATCAGCTCACGCAGCATCGAATCGCGGCGAACGATAGCGGCATGGTGCTGCCAGTTGACGAGCGACAGGGTCTGACCCATCAACTCCAAAATGTACGCTTCGCCGCCCACGGCATCGAGCTTGTTGATGCTTCGCAGGTAATCGATCAGCGAGATGGAGTCGATGGGAATGCGGCTGTTGTACATATCGACCATCGCGGTATAGATGGTCTTATGAATGGGCCGGTAGAAGTCATCGGGCTGCAGCTCGACCTGGGCCTCTTCGACTACCTCGGGCGATAGCAGCATGGCGGCCAGTACATTGGCCTCTGCATCTTGGTTTTGGGGGAGACCCAACTTGGAACCACGGTCCTCGACCGTCAACCCGGTCTCCCTATCGTCATATGCCATGAGCATCCTCATTCATATCGCTTGCGAGCATCCATAGTATCAGTCACAGTCCCAAAACGGGCCGCGCCCCGGCAATCATCACCGGACGAAACGGATGAACGGTCCTGTATATAGGACTTCGACGCAACGTTCACCATGACACTCACTCAGCGCAAAAAACAAAAGGGCGCCCTGGTTTCCCAGAGCGCCCTTCTTAGAACAAGATTGTTGCGTTGGAGCCAATGCTACTCGGGCGCCCCCGCAGTCTCGACCGCGGCGGGGTCCGCCGCCGCGCCCCCACCCGCCGCCCCG
>CAMQHT010000048.1 GCA_947001705.1 uncultured Collinsella sp. | reverse complement strand
CCCCGGCGGGGTCCTGTGTAGTCACCCTTTAGGCGGAACTCTCCTAATTATTTGGATGAGTCGTTTACTTACTTGTACTGTTACCGTCTTCCCACTGTTGTTGGGGTATGCTTTGTTCGTATGTAAACGTATGACATGTTGATGAGGGGAGGGTGCTATGGCTCGCGAGGGTGCTCGTTCTAAGGATTTTGCTAAGCCTGGCATCAAGGAAGTTGCAGCGGTGGCGGGGGTTTCGCCTACTACGGTATCTCGCGTGCTTAATAATCGCGGCTATATTAGCCAAGAGACCCGCGATAAGGTCCATGCCGCGATGGAGCGTATCAACTATACGCCCAACGATATCGCCCGTGCCATGCTCAACGGTCGCCTGAATCTAATCGGTATGATCGTTCCCTATGTCAGCAGCCCGTTTCATGCACAAGCGGTCCAAGCCGTTGAGCGTACCCTGGCCGAAAACGGTTTTAAGATGTTGCTGTGCAATAGCGCCAATCGACCTGATCTTGAGCGTTCTTATATCGATATGCTTCGGCGCAATATGGTTGATGGCGTCATCGTCAACTCGCTTAATATCGGTGCCGAGGCGTATGCCGAGATGGGCTTGAGTCTGGTTGGTATCGACTGCGACCTTGGCGAGGCCTCTGTTCAGATTGCGAGCGACAGCTATAGCATCGGCGAACTTGCCACGCGTCGCCTGATCGATGACGGGTGTTCGCGCATCTTGTGCCTGCGCAACAATAGCCGCATGCGTATGCCTGCCAATAAGCGTACCGATGCCTACCACGATGTTGTGGAGCAGGCCGGTTTGCCCGCGCTTGCCCGTGAGGTCGAGTTCGTTAAGTCCGACGACGAAAAGAGCGCGGTCGTTGCGAAGATCCTCGATGAGAACCCCGATATTGACGGCATCTTTGCGGGAGACGACACGATGGCGGCCATCTGTCTCAACGTGATGAAGCAACGCGGCTTGAGCGCTCCGGACGATATTAAGGTCGTGGGCGCGGATGGTGCCCGCCGCACCATGACGTTTATGCCTGACTTAACAACCGTACGCCAAGATATCGATCGCATCGGAGAGCTCGCGGCGCAATCCATCATCGCTCTTATTAACGGCGATAAGCCCGAATCGAATATCAAACTCCCCGTTGAACTCATTGAGGGCAAAACCGCGTAGTTCATCCCGTGCCAAAAGAATTCCTCAAACGCCTCTGATGACCGTTCGCCGGCATATGTCAACCGTTTGCCGACGACTGGAACTGCGAAAAGACGTATTGGTGTGAAAACGTTTGACATATGAAAACGATTGACATATCTTGCAGTTGTACCGAGTTAGTATCTTGCGGGAAAGGAAGTCTCGGATGCACAAGGTGTATTACCAGCCTGAGGGAATTTGGGTAGGCGACATCATGCCGTACGGCGAGGACGGCACGTTCTATCTCTATCACCAGCGTGACACGCGTAACCCCGGACCTTTCGGAGAGCCGTTTGGCTGGGCGCTCGCTACGACCAAGGACTTCGTCAATTACAAAGACTTTGGCGAGAGCCTTGAGCGTGGCGGCGACGAGGAAGTCGACCAGTATGTTTATGCCGGCACGGTGTTTAAGGTGGGCGACAAGTACCATGCGCTCTACACTGGTTGCAATCGCGATAAGGTCCGCGCACGTTTGATGAAGCAGGTTCTTCTTCACGCAACGAGTGACGACGCCGTCAAGTGGGAGAAGAACATCGCCGAGACGCTGCTTCCGCCCCAGGAGGGTTACGATGACCGCAACTGGCGCGATCCCTTTGTGCTTTGGGATGAGGAGAACGAAGAGTACATGCTCATCCTCGGCACGCGTGTGGGCGAGGACAAGCGTCTGATGACCGGTCGTCTGGTCAAGTTCACCTCCAAGGACCTGGATACCTGGGAGTTCCAGGGCGACTGGTGGAATCCGGGCCTGTACACCATGTTTGAGATGCCTGATCTCTTTAAGATGGGCGACTGGTGGTATCTGGTGTTCTCTGAGTACAGCGATGGCAACAAGACCCGTTACCGCATGTCTCGCTCTATCAACGGTCCCTGGATTACTCCTGCGGACGATTCCTTCGATGGCCGCGCGTACTATGCCGCACGTACCGCATTTGATGGCGAGCGCCGCGTTCTCTTTGGTTGGGTTCCTACGCGTGACGAGGGCGGCGACCCCAGCTCTTACCTGTGGGGTGGCACCTTTATGCCCCTCGAGATCGTTCAGCGTGCCGACGGAACGCTTGGCACCAAACTCCCCGACAGCATGCTTGGCGCCTTTGGCGAGGCTAAGGCAGTCGAGGCCTTTGAGCTTTCCTGCGAGTCGGGCAAGGTCGAGCAGGTGCTCGCTGCGGATGCCGGTTCCACCTATATGCTCGACGCCGACATCGAGCTCGCCGGTGACGCTGCCGGCTTCTCGGTGAAGCTCGCCGAGGACGCCGAGTCTGGTCTTGCCTATGAGTTCCGCGCCAACCTGCGTGAGGGCAAGCTCGAGTTTACGGCGGCCCCCCAGTATCCGTGGTTCCAGGTCAACAACATGGGCCTCGAGCGTCCGTTGTTCTTTAAGGGCGAGGGCACTCATCATGTGCGCCTGGTCGTTGACGACGATATCGCGACCATCTTTGTCGATGATGTTGCGCTTAACGCTCGCTTCTGCAATAAGCAGGGCCAGGGTGTGGCGCTGACGGTCACCGACGGTACGGTCAAGTGCGCAAATGCAACGATCGCATCTCTGTAATGGCCACAAAACGTCTTATGATTTCGTAAGGGAATGGAGAGGAACATGGACTACAAAGTAGTGTCTCAGCAAGTCGTCGATAACGTCGGCGGTCTGGATAACATCGAGGGTGCCACGCATTGCGTTACGCGTCTGCGTCTGGTGCTCAAGGATACGAGCAAGTACAACAAGGCCGAGCTCGAGAACATCGATGGCGTCAAGGGCGTGCTGTACAACAGCGGCCAGCTCATGATCATCTTCGGTACCGGTACCGTAAACAAGGTCTATGATGAGTTTATGGCTCTGACGGGCGTTAAGGAGATCAGTGCTTCCGAGGTCAAGGGCGCCGAGGCGGACAAGAAGGGCAAGTTCTTCTCGGTCCTCAAGGTATTCTCGGACATCTTTATCCCCATCATTCCCGCTTTCGTCGGCGCTGCTATCATCATCGGCCTTAAGTCGCTGATCGTTGCCAACGGCCTCTTTGGCATGGAGGGCAGCCTTGCCGACCACAGCGAGTTCCTCAAGAACCTCGCAAGCTTCTTTGCCATTATCGCTACCACCTTCGATTACCTGCCTGTCCTGGTGATGTACAGCGCGGTCAAGCGTTTTGGCGGCAACCCGATCCTAGGTATCCTCGTCGGCATCGTCATGGTTCATCCGAGCCTTATGAACCGCAACGCGTTCGTTATGGACCCGACGGGTGCTGAGTATTGGAACTTTGGTCCGCTCTCCATTCCCATGGTTGCTTTCCAGGGCGGCGTGTTCCCCGCAATCCTGACCGCCTGGTTCATGGCCAAGGTCGAGAAGATTGCCCAGAAGTACATCCCCGAGGTCGTCTCGTTCGTCTTTGTCCCGACCGTTACCCTGATTCTTGCCAACGTCGCCCTGTTCACCGTGTTCGGCCCGCTCGGCAACCTGATTGGCGACGTCCTTGCCGGCGTAATCGATGTCCTGTACAACAGGATGGGCGTCTTTGGTGCCTTCGTCTTTGCCGCGTTCCTGCAGCCGCTCGTCGTTACCGGTACGCACCAGTTCATTCAGGGTATCGAGGCTAATCTCGTTGCCACGACCGGCTTCAACTACATCCAGGCCATCTGGTCCGTTTCCATCATCGCCCAGGGCGGCGGCGCCATCGGCATGTATCTCATTCACAAGAAGCATTCCAAAGAGCGCAACATCTGCATGTCGTCCTTTATCCCGACGCTGGTCGGAATCTCCGAGCCCGCTATCTTTGCTGCAAACATGCGCTACTCGATCATTCCGTTCATCTGCGCTTGCATCGGTGCCGGCTGCGGCGGTGCCTTCGTGAAGCTCTTTGAGGTGCGCGCTATCGGCCAGGGTCTGACCGGCGTACTTGGCCTGCTCATCGTCACGCCCGAGACCCTCGTGTGGTATGTGGCTGGCAATCTGATCGCTTTCTTCGTCCCGATCATCCTGATCTTTGCCTACAACAAGGCAAAGGGCGTTCCGACCACCGATGAAGAGGGTGCAGGCGCCGGCTTTGATGTCAGCTTCTAATCCAGATCCGTCAAGGTAATGTACGGGTCGACCTGTTGGAGAAGGGCGTTTGGCTCGCATGGGCCGGGCGTCCTTCTCCTCTACAAGAAGGACGATTGAATGTTCGATCAAAAACATAAGGTGACGCGCTCGGACTACGAGCTGTGGCGTGCCGGGCAGGATGAGACTGCGGCTCGCATCGCGGCTGACTCCGATAGACTTCTGTTCCATGCGGAGCCCGAGCTTGGCTGGCTCAATGATCCCAACGGTTTGGTGCAGGTTGGTGATACATACCACATCTATCACCAATACGATCCGTTTGATGCCGCGCACGGCGGACCGGTGCTGTGGAATCATCTGACGACGAAGGACTTTGTGACGTACGAGAACCGCGGTCCCGCGCTATTCCCCGATTCAGATCTAGACTCGAGCGGTGCGTATTCGGGGTCTGCATTTATGCACGACGGCAAGATTCACTACTTCTATACCGGTAACGTCAAGCATTTTGACCGCGATGATTATGACTATGTGCTGACAGGGCGCGACCAAAATCAGATTCACATGGTTACCGAGAACCCCGATAAATTGGGGGAGAAGCACATAGCTGTTGGTCCGGTCGATTACCCCGACGATATTAGTACGCACGTGCGCGACCCCAAGATCCTGGAGCACGACGGTATCTACTATATGGTTCTTGGTGCTCGTACGAAAGACGACCGCGGTTGCGTGCTCGTCTATACCTCGCACGATCTTGAGTGCTGGAAATATGCGACGCGTATTGAGCTCGGCGAGAAGTTCGGTTTTATGTGGGAGTGCCCCGATCTGTTTGAGCTTGATGGCGAGCTTATTCTCGTTTGCTGTCCGCAGGGCGTGCCCGCCGATGGTTGGCGTTACCAAAACCCGCATCAGTGCGTGTGGTTTCGTATTGAGGCCGATTGGGAGGCGCCTAGCTTTAAAATCGCCGGGCAGGGTATGCCCCCGATGGTCGATGCGGGTCTTGACTTCTATGCCCCTCAATCATTTGCAGATGCCGACGGTCGACGGATTATGATCGGTTGGGCCGGCTGCCCCGATGCAACGGCTCAAAACCCGACGGTGGAACGCGGATGGCAGTGCGCGCTTACCGTGCCGAGGGTGCTGAATATGCGCGACGGTAAGCTCTGTCAGTGGCCCGCGCGCGAGGTTGAGCAACTGCGCAAGGAGCGTGTTTCGGTGACCGCCGGAGAGACCGTCGGCTCTCCTGGTCGACTGTTTGATGCCGTCGTGTCGTGCCGGGGGACGAAGTCCATTGAGCTGGAAGTTCGTGAGGGCGTTGTCGTGTGCTTTGCCAACGGAATGCTCACACTTGATATGGGCGATGAGGGCTATGGACGCGACAAGAGGTCGGTTGAGCTCGACGAGCTTTACTGCCTGCGAGTCCTTTCGGATGCCACGATGCTCGAGGTATTTGTCAACGACGGCGAGGTTGCGCTTACGAGCCGCACCTATTCGTCTGCGGCGCCGGCGATGCAGTTGCGCGCCGAGGGCGACGCCTCGATGGAGTTTTACCGTCTGGCTCGCTAGCCGCATTGTGAGTGACCATGGCGTTTTGGATACACAGGCTTTCTTGGTGGCTACCGTTTATCGCATATAGCTACCGTTTGCGGAGTAAGTAACACTCATTACCAAACCGTGTAGAATCTCATGCAAGCACGGAGTATTTCAGGGAGACGCTGTCCTTTGTTGTGGCGAAGGGCGGCGTCTCTCTGGTGCTTGGGAGTCGTTGTTCAATTGGGCGACGGGCGTGCGCGCGTAATAAATAACCAACGTCGAGATGGGTCGTGATGATAATGGGCAAGTACGTAATCGTGGTTGAGTCTGGTTCGGATGTGACACCGGAGCTCTGCGAACGCTATGGCATCGTGCGTGTGCCCATGCATGTCACGATTGGTGACGAGACCGTCGAGGACGGCTCGATCGATCCGCTTGAGATTTATTCGCGCTGCAACGAGTTTGGCGTGATGCCCAAGACCAGTGGCTGCGCGCCTGCGGATTTTGCTCACGTGTACGACCGCATCCATGCCGAGCAGCCCGACGCGACCATTTTGCATCTCGCATATTCCGAGGCCACGACCTGCTCGCATCAGTCCTCCAAGATTGCAGCTAAGGGCCGCGACTACGTCTTCTCTATGGACACGCGTTTTGTTTCGGTTGGCCAGTCGCTCGTTGCCGTCGAGACCGCCAAATACATCGAGGCTCACCCCGATGCCACCGTCGATGAGATTTTTGCTTTTACGAACTCCGTCATGGACCGCGTGCTGCTGGGCTTTGTTCCTACCGACCTTGCCTTCCTTAAGGCGGGCGGTCGCTTGTCTAACGCCGCGTTCCTAGGCGCTCATCTGCTCAAGATTAAGCCCTGCATTGAGGTGACGGGTGGCAAGTTCGTGGCGACCAAGAAGCTCCGCGGCTCCATGCTCAAATGCGCCCGTGCCTTTATTGACCACATGGTTGCCAAGGGCGATATTGATTACTCGCACATTGGCTTGGCGTATTCGGTGGGCCTTTCCCAGGAGCTGCGCGACGACATGGAAGTCTATGCGCACGACCTGGGCTTTGAGGACGTTACCTGGACGCAGGTTGGCGGCGTCATCTCGAGCCATTGCGGCCCGACCGCCTTCGGCGCGGGGCTCACGCTTAAGGCGTAAAGGCCGCAGGCGAGCGTTCTCCAGCCTGACATCTCGACGTAGCCCCCCAGCCATGGTGATGGGGGATAGATTAAAACGTGCCGTTCTAGTCCGAGACGTTTAAACGCAAACGCATGGGCTAGAATGGCTCTGGCATTTTAATTGGTTGCATCCAAGGAGAGGCAAGGTAGCGCGAATGGCAGAAATGACGCTTGAGGGTGTGGACGCTCGTCCCGAGGACTCTGCGTATGCCCTGGGTCGCGTGCATTCGATCGAGACGATGGGAACGGTCGACGGACCCGGCATCCGCTTTGTGGTGTTTGTTCAGGGCTGTCCCATGCGCTGCGCGTATTGCCACAATCCCGATACCTGGTCTGTTAACGGCGGCACGATGGTGACCGTCGAGCATCTCATGGACGAGTTCCAGAGCAACCATGAGTTCTACCGTAGCGGCGGCATTACCGTTTCGGGTGGCGAACCGCTCCTGCAGCCCGAGTTTTTGGCCGACCTGTTCCGTGCAATGCACAACAATCCCGATGGCCGTGTGCATACCTGCCTAGATAGCTGTGGCTATGCATTTGATCCCAAGCATCCGGAGAAGTTCGATGCTGTTCTCAACGAGACCGATATGGTACTGCTCGACATCAAGCATGCCGATCCGGTTGAGCATAAAAAGCTGACCGGTTGCGATCCTGCGCGCATCCTGGCGTTTGGCGATGAGCTTGCCCATCGCAAGATTAAGGTTGTTATTCGCCATGTGGTGGTGCCGGGTATCACCGACACGGCGGAGGAATGCGAGAAGCTCGGTCGCCTGATCGCTCCATGGCACAACGTGGTGGGCCTGGAAATGCTGCCGTATCACACGATGGGTGTCGTCAAGTACGAGCAGCTGGGTATTCCCTATAAGCTCGAGGGCGTGCCCCAGATGGATACCGCGCGCATGCCCGAGCTGCGCAACGCCGTCATGGCCGGCATGAAAAAGCGCCGTGCGGAGCTCAGGTCGGCCATCGGCTAACAAGCCCGTCCCAAATTGACTACCCTTTAAGATGCGCAACAAGGCGGGCTGGATTAGCGAGGATGGTTACTATTCGACATGCGATGCCGGACTGATCGAAGTCGACGGCCATAGCTATGTTATGAGTATCATGACATTGATGTCGTGGAGCGACCACTCGAGCGAGGTTACGGCTGCGATTGCAAAGGCTCTGTTTGATACGCGAGCTGCGCTGGCTTAGCGTGTTCGTTTGGCGAGGTCAAACAAAATGCTGGTACCATACCTTGGTTGAGAATTTCGTATAGGTTTGGGGAATGGTATGGCTGCCATCGCGATTATCGGTGCGCTCGAAAAAGAGATCATGCAGATTAAGGAAGAGCTGAGTGACGTTTGCGAGGCGCGGGAGGCAGGCTTGACCGTCGTGAGCGGTGAGCTCGACGGCCTGACAGTTGTCGCCACAACGGCGGGCATGGGCACAGTGAACGCCGCCGCTGCAACGCAGCACCTCATTAGTAAGTATGCTCCGCAGGCTGTTGTGTTTTCGGGCATTGCGGGCGGTTTGAACCCCAAGCTCCATATCGACGACGTGGTCATTGGCAAACGCCTGCGCTATCTGGATACCGATACCGCGCTTATCGCCGAGTCTGCACCGGGGCTTGAGGAGTTTGGTTCGACGCCCGCGCTGGTCGATATTGCCGTCGACGTGCTTGCTGAGCGTGGGTTCGTTGACGCTTCGACAAATGCAGTCGCTTCGAACGAGGGCACCAAGCAGTTCCTGGTCGGCACGATTGCCACGGGTAACCGCTTTGTGACGGGCGCCGCCATGCGCAACGACGCTATCGAGGCGACGCATGCCGATTGTGTCGGCATGGAGGGCGCGGCAATTGCCCATGTCGCAACCAAAAATGGTGTCGATTGCCTGGTGTTGCGCGCTATCAGCGATAATTGTGACGAGGCGTACGATGCAATTTGCGATCGAGAGTTCGATCTGTTCGAGTATGCGCGTGTCGCAAGTGACATCACGCTCGATATCGTCCGCCGCATTGCCGCTGCGCAATAGCGCGCTCTTTTGTAAGAACCTACGACCAAGGAGTGTCCATGGCCGATTCCATTAACTACCAGCTTGCCAAGTTCGTCGCCAGCTACGGCAAGGTTTCGCAGATTCCCGAGTCCACCTGTCCCGAGGTGAGCTTTGTGGGCCGCTCCAATGTGGGCAAGTCGTCGATTATGAACAAGCTCTTTGGCCGCAAGAACCTGGTCAAGGTTTCGAGTACGCCGGGCAAGACGAGCAACATCAACTTCTTTGAGGCCGACGACGTACATTTCGTGGACCTGCCGGGTTACGGTTTCGCCCGTCGCTCCAAGGCCGAGCGCGACCGCTGGGCCGAGCTTATTGGCGACTTCTTTGACTCCGAGCGCAGCTTTAACCTGGTCGTGTCGCTGGTTGACATTCGCCACGACCCCAGTAAGCTCGACCATGACATGATCGACTACCTGCAGGGCAACGAGTTCAACTTTATCGTCTGCCTCACCAAAGCCGACAAGCTCAGCCGCACCCAGCAGGCCCGCCAAGCAGCAGCCATCAAAAAGCAGCTCAACGTCCCGGCCGAAAACGTAATCATCACAAGCTCCCAAACCGGCACCGGCATCGACGAACTCAAACGCCGCATCGCCGAGGCCTGCCTCTAGTAAGGGTCCCATCCCAGTAAGGGCCCCCACCAATAAAAAGCCAAACCATCAGCCCGGCGCCCCTTCAAAGCGTGGGTTCCTATAGACATCGTCGACCACGTTGCTGTAGGGCCGCCCAAGGGTATCCCCTTAAAAACATTCCGCAGCACGAGGCCCGCTTATCCGTAGCTCCGAAGGAGCAGGAGAAGCGGGCCTCAAGTGCGAGGACGTTTTTAAGGGGATACCCTTGGGCGGCCCGAAAGGATTAACCAGCGATGTCTACAGGTACTCGATTTGAGCGCCCTCGGTGTCGCACGTCAGAATATGCGTATCACACTTAGGGAACTGCTCGCGCAGCTTAACCTGCAAGAACTTTGCCACGATGGTGTCGTCAGTCACGGCCATGAGGGCCGAGCCGGAGCCACTGATCCAGATGGTCTTGGCGCCGCCGTTAAGGCAGGTGTCGCGCACGGCGTTGTAGTCGGGAATCAGGCGACGGCGATACGGCTCTTGGATGCGGTCGTCATTGGCGGCGGCAATCAGATCCAGGTCGCCGGTCTCCAGGCCGCGCGTCATGCCGGCGATGCGGCCCATTTGCCATACGGCGGTGGAGAGTGGAATCTCCTGCGGCACGACCTTGCGCGCCTCACTCGTGTGTACCTCGTAGGGCGGAATCACGGTAATAAAACGCAGGCGATCGCTCACCTCGTAGCGCAGGCACTGGGGGAGCGAATCGGTCGGCGTAAAGGAACAGACGGCGCCGCCCAGGATAGCGGGGGCGACGTTGTCGGGATGGCCCTCGACCTCGGTGGCGATGCGGACGAGCTCGGCGCGGTCGACGGTGTGGCCCGTCAGCGCGGCGGCTGCCATGATGCCCGCGACGACGCAGGTGGAGCTGGAGCCCAGGCCGCGAGCGACGGGCACATCGGTTTGAATGTCGATGGCAACGGGAAAAGCCGGCTCGTCCCATGCAGCCAGTGCATCGACAAAGCTCACGTAGACCAGGTTGTTCTCGTTTTGGAACTCCTCGGGGCAGCCCGTGATGGTGAGCTTGTCGGCGCGCTCAAAGGTGAAGTGCGAGTAGAGGCTGACGGCCATGCCGAGGGTGTCGTAGCCAATGCCTAGGTTGGCGCTGGTTGCTGGGACGGTGATTTTGATCATGTGAGTCCTCCTGGCGTGCCTGGCTGTTTAGTTCGCTGCTCGGGCAGTCCTGCGCAAGACGGAAAGCACATTAAGTGCTTTCCTTTGCGTGCGGAATTCGCGACGAACTAAACAGCCAGGCACGCTGTGCGCGTTCGTCATCATCCCGGGGGTTATCTGATGAAAGAAGGTGCGCCGGCTTTCGCCGGCGCTTAATGAGGGGTTTAGTTGGTAGCCATCTTTTTTGCTGCAGACTCGACGTAACTGTCCATCTCATCGACGTCGCAGACGTCTTCAAAGCGGACGGGCTTGGACTCGAGCTCGGCAAGTTGTGCCGGGGCGACCGTATCGGTGGCCTGCTCGAGCACACGCATAGCCTCAAAATCATCCTCGGGAACGTCGAGGCCCAGAGCGTCGCAGCAGGCGCGCGGGAACTTGTAGGGGCTGGCGGTCGAAAGCAGCACGCGGGCCTTGGCGCCCTCGGCGGGGGTGACTTTTTCAAAGACGTGATAGCCGCAGGCGGTGTGCGGGTCAATCACGTAGCCGTTTGCGTCCCAGCAGCTCTTGATGGCAGTGCGAACCTCGGCCTCGCTGGCCCAGCCGCAGCCAAAGATGCTCTGAATCTTTGCCAGCAGGTCTGCGGGAACTTCGTAGCGACCAGTCTGTGCCAGCTGCTCCATAAGGTCGGCAACAAGCTCGCAGTCGCCATCGGACAGGAAGTACAGCATGCGCTCCAGGTTGGAGCTGATGAGGATGTCCATCGACGGCGAGATGGTCGTGTAGAACGGACGGTTGCGGTCGTAGACACCGGTGGTCAGGAAGTCAGCCAGCACGTTGTTCTTGTCGCTCGCGACGATGAGCTTGGCGACGGGCAGGCCCATGCGCTTGGCATAGTAGCCGGCCAGGATATCGCCGAAGTTGCCGGTCGGTACGCAGAACTCCACGGCGTCGCCGGCCTCGATGGCGCCGGCGCGCAGCAGTTGCGCATAGGCGGCAAAGTAGTAGACGACCTGCGGTACCAGACGGCCGACATTGATGGAGTTGGCGCTCGAAAGCACGGTGCCAGCGGCCTCCAGGCGCTCGGCAAGCTCCTTATCGGCAAAGATGCGCTTGACGGCGCTCTGGGCGTCGTCAAAGTTGCCGCGGATGCCGCAGACAGCGACGTTGTCGCCCTCCTGCGTGGACATCTGCAGGTTCTGGACGCGGCTGACCTTGCCCTCGGGATAAAAGACAGTGATGCCCGTGCCCGGAGCGTCGGCAAAGCCGGCAAGTGCTGCCTTGCCCGTGTCGCCCGACGTGGCGGTGACGATCATGATGCGCTCGGCGCTGCCGTCCTTGGCAGAGGTGCGGGCCATCAGGCGGGGGAGCATCTGCAGGGCGACGTCCTTAAAGGCGCTTGTGGGGCCGCCAAAGAGTTCCATCACATAGGTCTGAGGGGCATCGGCGCCCGGTGCGGCGTCGAGTTTGACGAGCGGCGTGACCTCTTCGCTCGCAAACGTGCTGCGGTAAGCCTCGTCGACACACGCCGAAATTTCTTCGGCCGTGTAATCATTCAGTAACATTCCCAACACATCTTGAGCGATTTCAAAGTACGATTTATCTGCAAGCGAGCTGATATCGAGTTGCTGGGTGCCCAGCTCGTCCGAGACAAACAAACCCCCGTCGGGAGCGATGCCGGTACGGATTGCCACCTTACTTGAGCACGATAAAGTGCTTCCTCGTGTACTATGATAAGTTCCCATATAACACTGCTCCTCGGATGCCTTGGTCCCAATCGGTGAAACCATGGTATCAGAGCGCGCAAAACAGGTTTGCAGAGGCTTTTAGAAAGGTAACCTCAAGCCCATGATTAAGATTGCCAAGTTTGGCGGCTCGTCGGTCGCCGACGCCGAACACTTTAAGAAGATCAAGGCCATTGTCGATGCCGACCCGGCCCGCCGTTTTGTGGTGGTTTCTGCCTGCGGTCGCCGCTTTAAGGGCGATACCAAGGTGACCGACCTGCTCTACTTGGTTAACGCACACGTTAAGTACCACGTGTCGTGCGAGGAGCTGCTCGAGGACATTGGCCAGCGCTATTTTGATATCGCTGACGAGCTGGAGCTCACCTATCCCATCCGCGAGGAGTTCGCGGCCTTTGCCGAGCGCGCCCGTTCCGGTGGCTACTCCACCGAGGAACTCGTGAGCCGCGGCGAGTACTTTACCGCCCGTCTGATGGCCGAGTACCTGGGCCTGCCGTTCCTGGATGCCGCGACGGTCGTGGCGTTCCATCATGACGGTACGCTCAGCATGAACCGCACCGCCGAGCTGGTGCAGGAGTACGGCCAGCAGGGCGGCTTTGTTATGCCCGGTTTCTACGGCGCGACGCGTGAGGGGCAGATCAAGCTGCTCGACCGTGGCGGCGGCGATATTTCCGGCTCGATTCTGGCCAAGTGCCTTGGTGCCGACCTGTACGAGAACTGGACCGACGTTTCGGGCTTCTATTCTGCCGATCCGCGTATTGTTCCCGAGGCTCAGCCCATTGCGCGCGTTACCTACGAGGAGCTGCGCGAGCTTTCGTACATGGGTGCAAGCGTCCTGCACGAGGAGGCCGTGTTCCCCGTGCGCGAGGCAGGCATTCCGCTGGTCATCAAGAACACCAATGCGCCGCAGGACCCCGGCACCATCATTAGCGAGACGGCTGACGAGGGTGAGGCGGAGCCTATCATTACCGGCGTGACCGGCAAGCGCGGCTTTGTCGCCATCAACGTTGCCCGCGACCGCACCAAGCCCCGTGTCGGCTTTATGCGCCGCGCGCTTTCGGTCTTCGAGCGCTATGATGTCTCCGTCGAGCACATGCCCACCGGTGTCGACCGCTTTGGCGCCGTGGTGCAGGAGCAGGACGTGCACGATTCGCTGTACTCGCTCGTGGGCGACATTCAGCAGGAGGTCGAGCCGCTCGAGATCGAGGTTGTCGAGGGCCTGGCGCTTATCGCGACCGTCGGTCGTAACCTGCGCGGCCGCGCAGGTATCTCGGGCCACCTGTTTGGCATGCTCGGCCAGGCCGGCGTGAGCGTGCGCATGATTTCGCAGAGCTGTGACGAGATCAACATCATTATCGGTGTCGAGGAGAAGGACTTCGACCTGGCGATTCGGACCATTTACCGCGCCTTCTCCGACGAGAACGGCATTGTGAAGGTCTCCGACCTGGAGGCTCCCGTGCCGGTCGATCCCGCCCCGGCCGCGCTCCACAAGTAGCTGCTATCCCAGTAGATTTTTTGGGACTTGCCTCAAAAACTACGGCGGGGCGTTTCGTTTCGGTTTCGTTTCGACGGGGCGGGTTTTGTATCCGCCCCGTTCTTGTATACACTGGCAACAATAATCGGCCTGCTCGGCGTGCGGGCAAAAGCCACAGCCTTTAAAGGGGGAAGCATGAAACAGTACACGGTTGCTATTTTGGGCGCGACGGGAGCCGTGGGCACCCAGATGCTCGAGTGCCTCAACGAGCAGGAGTTTCCGGTCGGCAAGCTCAAGCTGCTAGCGAGCGCGCGCTCTGCGGGCAAGACCGTCGAGTTCCGCGGCGAGCAGGTTGTGATTGAGGAGGCTTGCCCCGAGGCCTTTGAGGGCTGCGACATCGTGCTCGGCGCCGCCGGCGACGATATCGCCAAGGAACTGCTGCCCGAGGCCGTCAAGCGCGGCGCCGTCGTGGTCGACAACAGCCACGCCTTCCGTCTGGATCCCGAGGTGCCGCTGGTCGTGCCCGAGATCAACGCCGACGACATCAAGTGGCATCACGGCCTTATCGCCAACCCCAACTGCGCGACCATCATCGGCTTGGTTCCCACCTGGCCGCTGCATCAGCTCGCCGGCGTGAAGCGCATGATCGTTTCGACGTACCAGGCGGCTTCGGGCGCTGGTGCTCCCGGTATGGCCGAGCTTGAGGCCCAGCTGGCCGCCCTGGGTCGTGGCGAGGAGATTCCCGAGCCGCGCGCTTTTGCCGCCCAGCTGGCGAGCAACCTGATTCCGCAGATTGGCGGCGTCAAGGAGGAGGGCTTTACTTCCGAAGAGATGAAGTTGCAAAACGAAGGCCGCAAGATCATGCACCTGCCCGAGCTGCGCGTGAATTGCACCTGCGTGCGCGTGCCGGTGCTGCGCTCGCACTCCGAGAGCATTACGCTCGAGTTTGAGCGCGACATTACGGTTGAGGAGGCCCGTGCTGCGCTGGCTGCCGCTCCGGGCGTGAAGCTGGTTGACGATATGAGCGCCGAGGATGCGCACGATCGCTTCCCCATGCCGATGGATACGTCCGACCAGGACCTGATTTGGGTCGGCCGCGTGCGTCGCGACATCTCGAACCCCGAGGCCGTGCGCGGTATCACCTTCTGGTGCTGCGGCGACCAAATCCGTAAGGGCGCGGCAACCAACGCCGTCCAGATCGCTAAGCTGCTCTGCGAGTAGCGGTTGACCTGTCCGG
>CAMQHT010000047.1 GCA_947001705.1 uncultured Collinsella sp. | reverse complement strand
GCGGGCCGTGTTCCGCTATGCGGTTGTCAATTTGCGAAAGAAATTATGCGTCACCAGGCGGATGCACGAGATAAAGTTAAAATTGTCCTTGCGTACATAATCGATGCCGCCGCTCGGGGACTCTTGCCACCAGAAACCCTCGAGCGGCGGTACCACAAAGTCGAAATAGCCCTCGATACTCCTTGAGCCTTTCTTCGACATCTTGACGGTATAGGCGATGCCGTAAAGTAGCGGCAGGGCGTTTTGATACTCGCCACCTTCGGTATTTGGGTCGCCCTTTCCGCGAACGGCAACGTAGCTCATAGGCGGGACTGTTACGATGCTCGGCTTGCTTGCAGGTTTGTAGAGCTCCTTGCATTCCTTCTTAAAGTCGAACGCCATGTTGGCCGCCTTTCTGCGTATTGGCCTGCTTAGATAGTTGAATCATATCATAGAAACGAACAGCTGTTCGAATGATTTGGCTGACAGATTGAGATGCGTGCGTTGTGTTTGGCGGTCGGCCTGACCCCGTTGATGATTTCTCGGCCTCCCCGGCGCCCTATCTATAGCTGCCGTTTCCCCATATAAAACCTGCCAAAATAAACCTGTCCCTTTTTGGTAGGTGGGAAATGGGTAATACTAAAGAGTTATCCGACCAGATGGGAATTAATCGATGGCCTATATCGAATTCAAAGACGTCATCAAGGCATACGGCGAGGGCGATGCCCGCATCCACGCGCTCGACGGCGCGAGCTTTACGGTCGAGCGCGGCGAGCTCGCCATCATTTTGGGTGCTTCGGGTGCCGGCAAGACCACGGCCCTCAACATTCTGGGCGGCATGGACACGGCAACTTCTGGCACCGTGACGGTGGACGGGCGTGACGTGAGCTCTGCCAACGAGGCTCAGCTTGTGGAATACCGTCGCGCCGATGTTGGCTTTGTCTTTCAGTTCTACAATCTGGTCCCTAACCTGACGGCGCTTGAGAACGTCGAACTCGCGGCGCAGATCTGCCCCGATTCGCTCGATGCCGAGCAAACGCTTCGCCAGGTTGGCCTGGGCGACCGCCTCGCTAACTTTCCGGCGCAGCTTTCGGGCGGCGAGCAGCAGCGCGTATCCATCGCCCGCGCGCTGGCTAAGAACCCCAAGCTGCTTTTGTGCGACGAGCCTACGGGTGCACTCGACTACAAAACCGGCAAGCAGATCTTGCAGCTGCTACAGGACACTTGCCGCAAGCAAGGCATTACGGTCATCATCATCACCCACAACTCTGCGCTGGCGCCCATGGCCGATCGCCTGATCCGCTTTAAGAGCGGCCGCGTGGAGAGCGAGACGGTCCAGCAAAATCCTGTGCCTATCGAGACGATCGAGTGGTAGCGCCCATGAATCAGGACCGCCAAAACAGTCAACGCCGCGACGCGCAGAACACGGAGCGCGAGCAGGATTTTACGACCTACCGTACCGCCCAAAGCTCAAACGATATGGTGCCGACGGTTTTTCGCCGTGGCATCTACCGCACGATTCGCGGCAGCCTCAAACGCTTCTTGTCTATCGTTGTGATCACCGCGCTTGGCGTGAGCGTGATGTGCGGCCTTAAGGCGGGCTGCGAGGACCTGTGTGATTCGGTCGACGCCTATTTTGACCAGCAGAATGTCTATGACATCAACGTGCAGTCGACCTATGGTCTGACCGATGACGATCTTGCCGCGATCCAAGAGGTCGATGGCGTCGAGACGGCCGAGGGCATCTATACCGAGACCGCCTATACCGCCGTGGGTACGACGCGCGAGCGTGTCGTCGTACAGAGCCTCTCCAAAGAGAATATTGACCAACCGGTGCTAGTACGCGGCGAGCTGCCCGAGACTTCGGGCGAAGTGGCAGTGACCTCACGTTTTTTGAAGGCTTCGGGCAAGAAAATCGGCGATACGGTGAGTTTTGCCGCCAACGATGCGAGCTCGTCGAACCAAAGCGCCAAGGACCAGTTTGCCGATGGGGACTACACCATTACGGCTGAGGTCCTCGATCCCACTGATGTGAGCTCCGACTCGACAGTCAACGCCTTTCGCGCTGCTTCGACTGCGGACTACAAGTTCTACGTGAGCGAGGATGCCGCGACATCTTCTTCCTACTCCGCTGTCCACGTGGTCGTCGAGGGAGCCAAGAGCCTCAACTCCTATTCGGATGCCTACTCGGCAAAGATCAATGAGGTCAAGGGCAATATCGAGAAGATCCGCGAGGGGCGTGAGAAGGCGCGCGCTCAGGAGCTGACGGTCGACACACCGGCGAGCTTGGACGCGGCTGAGCGTCAGGCGAATATGGTCTTTGGGATCGAGCAGGACAACATCAATCGCATGGCCGAGGGCAGCGACGAGCGTGCGCAGGCGCAAGCCGACCTGGACCAGCGCCGTGCCGCCGCCGACCAGCAGTTTGCCGATGCCCGCGCCGAGCTCTCTGACCTGGGCGAATGCACCTGGTACATCCAGGACCGCGGCAATATCGCAAGCTACTCGAGCGTCGAGAGCGATAGTTCTTCGATCGAGGCCATCGCCACGGTGTTCCCGTTCATCTTCTTTATCGTCGCCGTGCTTATCAGTCTCACCACCGCCACCCGCATGGTCGAGGAGGAGCGCACGCTTATTGGCCTGTACAAGGCGCTCGGCTATTCACGCGGGCGTATCCTGTCCAAATATGTGGACTACTCGCTGTGGGCGTGTCTGATCGGTGGCGTGCTCGGCAATATCATCGGATTTGTGGGTCTGCCGCTGTTCTTGTTTACGGTGTTCGACGACATGTACTCGCTGCCCCAGATGCTGCTTTCGTACGACATCGTGTCCTCAATCGTTTCGGTGGCGCTGTTTGCCGTGGGCGTGGTGGGCGCCACGATTATCGCCTGCCGCCACGAGATGGCCGAGACCCCTGCCTCGCTCATGCGCCCCAAGGCTCCGCGCGCCGGTTCGCGCATTCTGCTCGAGCGCATCGGCTTTATCTGGCACCGCATGGGCTTTTTGAACAAGGTCGCTGCACGCAACCTGTTCCGCTACAAAAAGCGCGCCTTTATGACCATCTTTGGCATTGCGGGATGCACGGCGCTCGTGATCTGCGGTATGGGTATCCGCGATACGTCGGTCGCGCTGTCGCCCAAGCAGTACGGGCACATCACGCGCTACGACTTGCTGGCGGTCGCCAACCCCGACGATTTTTCGCAGACGTGCGCAGCACTGGATGAGCGCAGTGCAGCCAATGATTCCAACGTGACTGTGACTTCGACGCTGCCGATTATGACCGACAACGTCACCTTTACGTTTGGCGGTAAGAGCGAGACTGTGCAGCTGATCGTGGTGCCCGATGACCGCACGAACGACCTGGATGACTACGTGCGCCTAGAGGACGAGTCCAAAGAACCGCTCGCCCTGCGTGACGGGGATGTGTATTTGAGCAAGAGCTCTCAGCTGGTGCTGGGGATCAAGCCGGGCGATACGGCACACGTCCAGGATTCGTCGCTCAATGTTGCCAAGGTCAAAGTCAGCGACATCTCGCTCAACTATCTGGGCAACACGCTTTACATGACGCAGGGCACCTATGAGCGCGCGTTCGGTCGAAGTGCACGCCTTAACGGCGTCTTTGTGCTGCTTAAGGGTTCGTCGGCCGACCAGATTGCGTTTAGCAAGAATCTTAAGAGTGACGGTTGGCTTACGATTTCGAGTACGGCCGAGCATTGGGAAAACTATGAGGCGAACTTTACGATTATCAATTCGGTCGTGGTGCTCGTGACCTTTATGGCGGCGTGCCTGTCGTTTGTGGTGGTGTTTACGCTGTCCAACACGAATATCTCCGAGCGCGAACGCGAGCTGGCGACCATCAAGGTGCTGGGCTTCCGCCGTGGCGAGGTGCACCACTACGTCAACAAGGAGACGTTGATCCTCACGGCGATCGGCGCTGCGCTGGGCGTGCCGCTGGGCGGCTTGCTGGCCGAGAGTTTTACGTATATTTTGCAGATGCCGTCGCTGTACTTTGACGTCGAGGTCGAGCCGCTAAGCTACGTGCTCGCCGTGGTGCTTTCCTTTGGCTTTACGTTTATCGTCAACCTTGCCACCAACCGTACCCTCAACAAGATTGACATGGTCGGTGCCCTCAAGAGCGCCGAGTAACCTGCCAAAAAGGGACAGGTTTATTTTGGCAGGTTTTATCTGGGCAAACGCCGGACAACCATTATGTGGCCCGGCGTTTGCCCCGTTTTGCTGGGGATGTCTGTCGTTCAGTGCTCTTACTGGCCAATCCAGTGTTGCGCATAGCTCTTAATGTCCTCGGTAAAACCGTCAAGGTCGTCAAGGGTGATCACGCTGTCGATAAGCAAATTGGCTATCTCGCGGTGCATTGTGCTGCGGCGAATGTCGTTTGCAATTACGCCTGAGGACAGCTTGTCTCTATTGAGGCGCTCTTCTAGTGCCCAAAATCTACTGGACGCTTCACTGTCGCCGTACAGCATCTCAACGTACTGGCCGATGAGCTTTTCCATATAACGTTCTTGCCATTGAGGAAGCATTTTCTTAAACAGCTTCCAGTCGCTTTCGGCTACGTCGCGCATATGTCCTCCGCTCGTTAAACGGGCTTTTCCATTTGCCTTTCATTCTATTTGGTTTTCGCTCGCAGGCGTGGATGAGAGGCTCTCTTTGGCCTTCGAGATTGGGCTTGTATGGGTCGTATGCCACAAAATGGGCCTATCTACTACGTTTGCTACCACACCCTCGACCGTGACAAAGATTATGAAATTAAAACCGCAGGTAGAGGGCTTGCCAGTTTTCGGAAAAGGCGGGTATGGTCGGCCCTCTCGAGTTAAACGTAGTAAATAGGCCCTTTTCTTGGCGCGCGGTCAGCTCAATGCTAATCTCCGTGCCGGAACTGACCCAGTTGTTTGTAAGTTGCGGTGATATACGGACTGTTTGGCGCTTTGGAGCCTCAAAACAGTTCCTATCTCACCGCAACTTAGGAGAAGGGCGGGGGCGGTTGGGTGCTGGTGGGTCGGAGCGTGTTAAGCCTGTTTGCGGTGCTTCCATTGTTTGCGGCACCAGCGCATGAGCGCCTTTATGATGGGAATCGTGATGAGGATGATCCATGCAGGATGGGGCTGTCCCAAACAGAGCCACATGTAGAGGAACCAAGCGATGGCGGCTGCCGGGTAGATGACCTCGATCAGCTTAGACAGGTGGCGCCGATCGATAAAGTCACCAATCGCGTAGTAAACGGGAATCAAAAAGACGAGGAAAAGCCCCATGCCCCATGTGCCGTAGACAATGCCGAGCACCAGATAGGCGAGAGTGACAAGTGCGGGGAAGGGGAATTTGTTCCATGCACGTCCGGCCTTGGTGTGGAAATGCTTGCCATGATGGTCGAGCTTGTCGTGTGCTTCCTTCCAGCTGGAAAACGTCTCGCCGTCGATGGTGACGGTGCCGTCGTCATTGGTGCGCACGCTATGTCCATCGTCCTCAAGCGTATCGATATGCACGCCGCCCGGCCCCACATGCACCTCTTCGCCCTTGCGCTCGTTGGTCACATGGATGCCGCTCCAACCAACATGGACTTCCTCGCCCTTATTGGGATCAATGACGTGGATACCGCGCGCGAGGGAAATGTCGACAAGTGGTTTGTCGCCGCAATCGGCGTGCTCGGCAGAATCCTCAGCCTCGTCAGCCACATCCGCCGTCTCGGTGTCGGCGCTACCGTCCTCCAGGTCGTCGGCATCGTTGGCCGCCTCCCCATACAGCAGCTCATCCAGCGACACGCCATACAGCGCGGCGAGCGCAATAAGGTTATCGGTATCGGGCGAGGATTCGCTGCGCTCCCATTTACTGACAGCCTGACGACTCACACCCAGCTGGGCGGCAAGCGCCTCCTGAGAAAGCCCGGCAGCCTTGCGGCGATCGACGAGGCGCTGTGCCATCGCAAGATCCATGGTGGTTCCTTTCGTTTGATGGTCGAATCGAATGAGCCGAGTATGCCGAGAACAACCGGTAGCGACCACCATTTCTAGTTAGAATCTGCCCCAACCCTACCGCAACTACCGGTAGCAACCCCTAACGACCAGCCATTTCAGGACAAATGTCAGTGCTACTCTCAGCTAAGAGCCTGCAACATCCCAAAATCTCAGCCCACGCACTTGCAGCAAGAAGACGAATAGCCTCGGCCTCCCTAGTTACCGCAGGAGGCCCCAGGGCTTTCCTCCCAAATCTTTCCGCAGGACGGAAGGACCCCGCCGCGCGAAGCGCGCAGCGGGGTCCTGACATGTCCGAGGACGATTTGGGAGGAAAGCCCTGGGGCCTCCGATGAGAGCAGTTCCAGCCGAGGCTATTCGTCGCCGAAGCTGATGCCCAACGCTTTGGCCTCGCGCACCAGATCGCTCTGGGGATCGACGTACTTGAGCTTGCCGGCGACATCCTCGAGCGGCATATGGCACATCTTGCCGTCGCGCAGGGCAATCATGTAGCCAAACTCGCCGCGCAGGCAGCCGAGCGCTGCCTCGACACCGCACTGGGTCGCAAAGATGCGGTCCTGGGCGTCGGGCTGACCGCCGCGCTGCGTGTGGCCGGGGATGGCGACGCGGGTCTCGCGACCGGTCTTGGCCTCGATCTCCTTGGCGATGTCGTAGACGATCGACGGGCTCGTGCGCTCGGCGAGCTTCTTCTTGTACTCCTTCTTGGACAGCGCCGCGTCCTCCTTGGAGATGGCGCCCTCGGCGACGGCCACGATGGTAAAGCGGCTGCCGGTCTCCATGCGATGCTCGATGGTCTTGATGACGTTATCCATGTCGTAGGGAATCTCGGGAATCAAGATGACATCCGCGCCGCCCGCGACGCCGGCGTGCAGCGGAATCCAGCCGACCTTGTGGCCCATGATCTCGATGACAAACACGCGGCCGTGGCTCGAAGCGGTGGTGTGGATGTCGTCGATGCACTTGGTGGCGACGTCGATGGCGCTCGTAAAGCCAAACGTCAACTCGGTGCCCCAGGTGTCGTTATCGATGGTCTTGGGCAGGGCGATAACGTTGAGGCCCTCTTCGCGCAGGCGGTTGGCGGTCTTGGTGGATCCGTTGCCGCCCAGCATAAACAGGCAGTCGAGCTGCAACTTGTGATAGGTGTGGACCATCGCGGGCACCTTCTCGACGCCGTCGGCCTCGGGAGTATCCAGGCGCTTGAACGGCGTACGGCTCGTGCCCAGGATGGTGCCGCCGCGGGTGAGGATACCGCTAAAATCGGCGGGCGTCATGACGCGGAACCTGCTGTAGATAAGGCCCTGGTAACCGTCCTCAAAACCGTAGATCTCGATAGGCTCTTCGCTATTGGTCATGAGTGTTTTGACGATGCCGCGCATGGTGGCGTTGAGCGCTTGGCAGTCGCCGCCACTGGTAAGAAGACCGATCCTGAGCATGATGAATCCTTCCGGGCAAGTTATAACATGCGCATAAGTTTACCCCCGCACACTGTTGATACAGGGGTAAAACGTGTTAGCTCAAGCGTATAGAAATGTAAGCAACGTCAGGCGAGCGTAAGGTCGACGGGCCTGGCTCCTTACAGCGCGAAGGCGTCGACGTCGCCCCAATGGCGGCGCAGCGTGATGGCGGCAGCGGGCTCGGTATTGTCGAAGACGACCGACCATTGCGTATTGCTGGTGATGTCTTCCGGATTGGGCTCTTGCGCTGCGGCTCGCAGGGCTTCCCAGGCAATCGTTTCGTCTTGGGCACCGACATGGGCGTCGAGGACATCGGCGATGGCGATGGCGCGTTCCTTGCCATGGCCCAGCTCGCCATTCTTTTGGTTGGGCAGCACTTCGTCGCCATAGCAGGCGTAGAAGTTCGTAACCTGGCGTACAGGAGTCGCTTTGAAAGCGCGGTCCGGATCGCGCGGATCCCACTCTACTACGCGCGCGTCACCGGCGGCGTCGTTGATAAAGAAGTGGTAGTCGCGTCCGGCCATGGCGTGCATGTCGTAGGCAGAAAGCAGGTCGACGGCCTCCTGCGTGGTGGCCGCGCGGTCGAGCACCAGACGGATGGCGAGCGAAGTGTTGATGACGGGGCGTTGCGTGTCCTGGTCACAGGGTTTGGAATCCAGAGTGAGTACGGCAATGGACACGCCGCATTCGTTAACACCGTCGAGCTGGGCAAACGGGCCCATGAGTGCGGCGGCGCGTCCGGCGACGGAGTCAAGCGGAGTGTTATCGCCCAGGTTGTTAAGGGCCGCAAAGCCGATGGAGGCATAGCCGTCGCGCGGGTGATTGCGCACCAGCAGCGCCGAGGTGTCGTCCTTAAAGTCGTAATTGCGACCGGTGCGCACGCGGCCTTCGGCATCTACGGCGACAAAAGCGCTGCAGGCAAACTGGGGCGCCTGGACATGTGCCGGCACACCGGGCAGCACCTGTGCCACCACGGCATCGATGTAGGCCTGGTCGTCGCGCACGCCAGCGGCGATGATGCGATCAAGATCGTAGTCGTAGGCAATGTCGATTGCGTACAGGTCATAGCCATCCGCGTAGCCGGTCAAGCGTTTGAGCGACGCGGCGGACTTGATTTGCTTGTGATAAACGATACCGGTGGCAGCGGCAAGGCCGACGGCGGCTCCCGCGACACCGCAGGCGATGGCAATGTTACGTGGCTTCATGACGACTCCTCTCGTCCTGTTAGTGCAATTGTCGCAAAAGGAGCGCGGGCATGATGGCTCAACTTGGTGAGCGGCGCGGAATTTAGCACGGAATGAAGAGTGCGGCGCTGGCGTGGCGGGGTATGCTGGAGGGGATCATCAGCCCAGCGAAAGGGGAGAGCATGACGGATCAGGAAGCGCCCGAGCGCGCGCATGTGACGGCCGACGATATCGAGGCTGCCAACGACCTTATCGACTTTATCGAGGCATGCCCCAGCATGTTTCATACGGCGGCGACCATTATGGCCGAGCTCGACGAGGCGGGCTTTACCTACCTGCCCGAGAATGCAGCGTGGGATATCGAGCCGGGCGGGCGTTATTACACGCAGCGCAATACCTCGAGCGTCATCGCTTTTAAGGTGGGCGAAGACCTGGCCGCTACGTGGGGCGAGGACGGCGTTGCCGGCGACTATCATTTTCAACTCACGGCGTCACACAGCGATTCGCCGACGTTTAAGGTTAAGGCCGTGCCCGAGCTCGACGGCGCGGGCGAGACGCTGCGCCTGAACACCGAGGCCTACGGCGGCATGATCGACTACACCTGGTTCGATCGCCCGCTGGCACTTGCGGGCCGCGTGCTGGTGCGCGAGGGCGACCGTATCGAGAGCCGCTTGCTCGCTACCGAGCGCGAAGTTGCCATCATTCCGAGCCTTGCCATCCATATGAACCGTGGCGTCAACGAGGGCTTTGCTCCCAACCGAGCCGTTGACCTGTGCCCGCTCATCAGCGCTGGTGACCTTAAGCAGGGCGACTTTGACGCCCTGATCGCCGACGAGCTGGACGTTGAGCCCGAGCAGATTTTGGGCCGCGATCTGTTCCTGGTCAATCGTCAGGATGCGCGCATTTGGGGCTGGGCCGACGAGTTTATCTCGACGCCCAAGCTCGACGACCTGGCCTGCGCCTACACCTCGCTGCAGGCATTTTTGGGTGCCGAGAACGCGCACGACGTTTCGGTCTTTTGCTGCTTTGATAACGAGGAGGTTGGCTCCGAGACCAAGCAGGGCGCCATGTCGACGTTCTTGGCCGACGCGCTGCGCCGCATCAACGGCTCGCTGGGCTTTGACGACGAGTCGTACCACCGTGCGCTTGCCGCTTCGATGCTCGTGAGCTGCGACAACGCGCATGCCGTGCACCCCAACCACGCCGAGAAGTGCGACGCCCGCAACCAGGTGGTGCTCAACGGCGGCATCGTCATCAAGGAGGCAGCCAACCAGCACTATTGCACCGATGCCTTTAGCCGCGCGGTGTTCCAGGCTATCTGCGATGACGCCGACGTGCCCACGCAGGCCTTTGCCAACAAGAGCGACATGGCCGGCGGTTCTACCCTGGGCAACCTGTCGAACATGCAGGCGAGCATGCATGCCGTGGACGTGGGCCTGCCGCAGCTTGCCATGCACTCGAGCTACGAGACCGGCGGCGTGCGCGACGTGATGTACGCCATCCGCGCCCTCACCGCCTTCTACGAGCGCAACCTAACCATCAACGGCGCCGAAAGTGTGGAGCTCTAAAACCTGCCAAAAAGGGATGTTAATTTTGGCAGGTTTTATCCGGGCAAATGCAAAGGGTGAAACCGAACTGGATTGGTGATGCGTAGCCGCCGAGGTGCAGTGTGCCTCGGCGGCCTTTTGTGTACAGAGTACGGCTAATGCTTATAAATGCTATACATGCTTTACGCATCTACCATAGAGTTTTATGATAGTTTTGAAGTATTAAGGAGGGCTCATGACCACAACAGCCGCTCAGATCAACGTACGTCTCGATGCCGATCTTAAAAGGAGTGGGGACGCTGCTCTCTCCAAGGCCGGTATGACGCCGAGCCAAGCGGTGCGAGCGCTCTGGCAGCTTGCAGCGTCGCTGGCCGATCGCCCCGGTGCGCTCGAGGATATCCTGCTGCCCAGTCGTGCCCGGGCGGAACAGCGCGAGCGCGAAAAGGCCGCCAAACGTAAGCTCGAGCTCATGGATCAGGGGTCGAAGCTGTTCGCTGCCGCTTGCCGTGAGTCGGGAATCGATATGGTCAAGGCTCAGCCATCGGACGACGAAGAGCTCAAACGGAATGCCTATGCTGATCGCTACGGCGAGGAGATGAGCTGGCTCTATGAGTGAGGCTCCAAAGCGCATCTTGGTTGACACCAACGTGTGGCTCGATTACTTCATTCCCTCACGACGTGGTCGTTCGGTGGCGATTGAGTTTTTACGCGATGCATGCACGGCGCAGGTGGATTTGCTGTATGCGGCGACATCGTCCAAAGACCTGTTCTATTTGATTTCGAGCGAACATAAGGCATGGTATCGGCGCGAGCATGGTTCGCTTTCCCAAGATGCCGCCGTGGCGGCGACATCACTTGCATGGGATTGCCTTGACGTGCTGTCGCAGCTTGCCACGCCAGTGCCCTGTGACCTGAGCGACATATGGATGGCGAGCAGGCAGCGTGAACTCCATAGCGATTACGAAGACGATTTAATCATTGCGGCAGCGATACGCGCTCAGGCGGATCTGCTGGTCACCAACGATGTCAAACTCTGTTCACGCGCACCCGTCGCAGCAATGAACGTCGAAAACGCAAGAAACTATCTAACAACGCTTAAATAGCTCTAAACCTCACTGGCCGAACAAAAGTCAGCGAGTGCCCACAGACAGAGCCGCGTCAGCCAGTCCCTACAGGTTGAACAAAAGTCAGCGAGAGCCCGCCGTTTGCGCCAAGGTGCCGTGAAATGAAAAGGCGCTGACCTTCTGGTCGCGCCTTTGAAATTGAACGGCAGATTGGCCAAACGGCGGGCTCGCAGCGTCGAGGGGTTCCGGCGTTTGGCAAAACGCCGGAACAATTAGTGCTCGATCCAGCAGCGCAGGGTCTCGCCGGCCTGCAGGTGACGCAGATTCTCCGCGGCGATGTCGACGACGTTGTTGAGCGTGGCTGCCAGGTGGAACCAGCCGGAGACGTGCGGCGTGATGAGCATGTTGGGCGCATCCCACAGGGGGCTTGTCGCGGGCAGCGGTTCGGGGTCGGTGACGTCGACCGCGGCGCCGGCGAGATGTCCCGACTCCAGAACGGCAACCAAGTCATCGGTGACCACAAGGTCGCCGCGGCCGCCGTTGGCAAAGAAGGCACCTGGTTTCATCGCGGCAAAGAACTCGGCGTTCGCCAGACCGCGGGTCTCGGGCGTGCTCGGCATAAAGGATGCGACGATGTCGGCCTCTGCCAGGCGCTCAGGTAGGGCGTCCATGTCGTCCATGTCCTCAAACACAATGGGGTAGACGAGTGGATGGCGCTTGATGCCGCGGACGTGCGCGCCCATGCCGCGGCAGAGCGTGGCAAAGTGACCGCCGATATCGCCCGCGCCCAGCACCAGCACGTTGGCGTTTTTGAGCGAGGTAACTGGCCCCAAATCCTCCCAGCGATGTTCGCGCTGCAAGTCGTGATAGCCGGGCAGGCGCTTCATCATGGAAAGGACCATGGCAAACATGTGCTCGCTCACGGCCTGGCCGTAGGCGCCCACCGAGCAAGACAGTTTGGCGTCGGCTGGCACGGTGCCGGCGGCCAAGTAATCGTCATAGCCCGCGGTCTGCAGTTGCAGCAGCTGGAGGTGCTCGCATGCGGTAAGTAGGGCAGGGTCTATGTTGCCCAAGATCACGTCGGCGTTGGCGACTTGTTCGCGCGTGATAGCGTCGGCGCTCGTGTAGATAAAGTCCTCGCCCGGAGCGCTCGACTCAAGAATTGCGCGATGGTGGTCGTTGACGGGCAGCAAAACCAAGATGTTCACAAGTAGTCCTTTCCGCTTGACCCGCCAAAAAGGGACAGGTTTATTTTGGCGGGTTTTATCAGGCAAAACGTTCAAACAAAAACGCCGGATGCTAGACGAGCGTGCCCGTCAGCATCCGGCGCATCCACGGCTACCAGCTCAGCAGCTCGTAGCCGTCCTCGGTCACTACGAGCTGTACCTCGCACTGGGCCGAATCGCTGCCGTCCTTGGTGCGCACACACCAGCCGTCGCCCTTGCTAATCTTGATGTCGGGCGCTCCGGCATTGACCATGGGCTCGATGGTAAAGACCATGCCCGGAGCCATGATGGTGTCCACATCGGGCGCCTCGGTGGTAAAGCCTACAAACGGGTCCTCGTGGAACTCCTTGCCAATGCCGTGTCCGCCGTACTCGCGCACCACGCTAAAACCGGCGTCCTCGACCGTCTTTTGCACGGCCTCGGCCATCACGGACAGCGGTAGCCATGGCTTGACGGCGGCTAGACCCGCTTCCACGCTGGCGCGAGTGACGTCGACCAGACGCTGGCGCTCGGCAGAGACCTTGCCGATGCAGAACATGCGGCTCGAATCGCTAAAGTAGCCGTCCAAGATCGTGGAACAATCGACGTTGATGATGTCGCCCTCGTGCAGCACGTCCGTATCGCAGGGGATGCCGTGACAGACCACGTCGTTGATCGAGGTGCACACGCTCTTGGGGTAGCCCTCGTAGTTAAGGTCGGCCGGCGTGCCACCGTGCTCGACGGTGTAGTCGTAGATCATCTGGTCGATCTGGTTGGTGGTCATGCCTGCGGCGATATGCTCGCCCACATAATCGAGCACGCCCACGTTGATGGCTGCCGAGCGCTTGATGCCCTCGATATCGGCGGGAGTCTTGTAGAGCGTGCGAGGCAGAACCTCCCAGCCTTCTTCCCACAAGCGCTCGAGGCGCTCATCAAAGGCGCTATGGCATTTCTTGTATTTCTTGCCGCTGCCGCACCAGCAAGCGTCGTTGCGGCCGGGCACGGGTCCTTTGTCATACATGGCTAACTTCCTTTCATTCGCAGCTAGTATAGCCCACCCACGCGTCCATAAAAGTTGCGGTGATATAGTTCCGATTTAAGCGGTTTAACAGCACAAATAGGAACTATATCACCGCAACTGATGGGGCGGGATGGCGGGCACTAGCTGCTGCGTGGTTTTGCTAGTAGCTCACCTGGCAGGGAATGCCGAGGGCTTGGACACGCGCGGCAATGGCGTCGAGCACCTCGGGCGCTGCTTTGGCAAGGCCGGCGACCGGCGTCTCGCGTGCCACCGTGTAGATGGTCGCCTCCTGCGGGCGAATGCGCTCGAGCGCCGCGAGCCAGGGGGCAACGTACTCCTCGCCGGTGTTGTCGATGGGCTTGCTCAGATACTCACCGGTCAAAAAGATCGTCTGGATAATAACGTGACCGTCAAAGCTTGCGAACGTCTCAATCTGGTGCTCGACGTCGTAGGGGCCAACAGGCTGGTCGAGCAGCTGGATAAATGCCGGATCGACCGTATCGAGCTTGAGGATGTTGTCGTCGACCATCATGAGCGCATCGTGCACCTCGGGGCGGTCGGCGCGCGTACCGTTGGAGAGCACGGCGATTTTGGAGTTTGGGGCCAGCTGATCGCGCAGCGCGACGGCGCCGGCGATGGCCTGCGGAAACTCCGGTGCGGCGGTGGGTTCGCCGTTGCCTGCGAAGGTGATCACATCGGGGAGCTCACCCTCGGCTGCCATCTCGCGCAGCTTTGCCTCGAGCGCGTCGAGTACCACGGCAGCTGTGTTGTACGGCTCATGGCAGGGGCGCTCGGCGTTGAGGCCGTTTTCGCAGTAAATGCAGTCGAACGTGCAGATTTTGCCGCTGGCCGGCATCATGTTGACGCCGAGCGAGAGACCAAGGCGACGGCTGCGAACGGGCCCAAAGATGGGGCTGGCATTCAAAAACGTAGACATAGGCATATGCTCCTCAAGACAATTGTGCCTAAGCATAGCATCGGCTCCAAAGCAAGGTGCGAGCTCTTGCTTTACAAGTTTCGTTTTTTCACGTCGCTCATTATGCCGTGCCATGAAAAGCCTCGGGTCGGGTACAGTTAATCTGTTAACAAGGTGTAAAGCAATGCGGGTCCATCCAACCGTGCTGACGTGCAACTGGATGAGCATTGATGATGGGGGCACAACATGGATTTTACGGTCGAGAATGCGGGCACCACGATTGCCTGTCGCGAATATGCCGACCCGGATGTGTCGCCTGATGCTCCTGCCTTGGTGTGCGTGCACGGCGCTTGTGTCGACGGCACATTTTTCGACAGCATCGCTTGTGAGCTCAGTCGCAACTACCGCGTAATTGCCTACGACCGCCGCGGCTGTGGTGGCAGCAGCGATGCGGCAGACGGCAGCTATGATCTTGCCGCTCAGGCCGCCGATCTGCAAGCCGTGATCGAACACGTTGGCGCTCCGACAAATGTGCTTGCGCACAGCGCCGGTACGTTGGTGGCGCTGGAGTTTCTTCGTACCGAACCCCATCTCGTCGCCCGTGCGATTCTGCATGAGCCGGCTGTGTCGGCCGAAGGCGTCGGCATGGGCGCAGCTCCGGTTTTGCTCGATATGATTGCGGCTGGAAAGGTTTCAAGGGCGCTCCGGCTTTTCTTGGGAGCCCTCGGCGACTTGGACCCCGAGGCTCCTGGAACGACCGAAGCAGAAGCCAAGCATGCCCTGCGCAACGGCCGCAGTTTCATGGCAAACGAATACGGGATTACTATGACCTGCGTTCCCGATTGGGATAGCGTTCGCGCGTCAAAAACGGTGGCCGCCGTGCTCCTGGGCGAGCTCTCGATTGGCACGCCCCGTGAGGCTGGTACGCGAGCGGCTGCCGAATATCTCGATTGTCTTCTCGTGACGATCCCGGGCGCGCATAACGGTCTGCGCGATCGCCCGGCAGCGGCTGCCCGGGCTGTCCGTGGCATCCTGGGGCTCTAACACTCGCAATGGCCAAAGCAGGCTTCACCCGCAAACGTTTCGGCCGTGTTAACAAATGTGCTCAAAACCTCACGTCTGCGACTTCAATCGCGCCGCCTGCCAACTCATAAAAATGTAACAGCATTCACGTACTTACCTGCATCGACAAGGTGTTACCCTTGTAGCATTTGGAACCCACCGCTACCATGCGAAACTATCGAAAGGGCCCCATATGCTCAATAATCACGAGGTCAATCTAACCGACGAGGAGGCTGCCGCTGAGGTCGCCCGTGTCGCGAAGACCTACCCCGTGGTGCGTTTGCTGTCGGCCGATCAGATTAAGAGGGAGCCTAACTGCTTGCTCGCCGGCGATCGCTGCCCTTGTCTGCGTCAGTCGAGTCTTGAGGCCTTGGCAGACTCCGATGAGGTGTCGGAGCAACTGCTCAATGATGGCACTGAGTACCGCGCTCGCCTGCGCCCTCTGAAGGTCGAGGGCGAGCCTCACGTCCTGCTGATGGTGCGTCCGGTCGATGAGCAGGAGGCTGCAGAAGAGGACCTTGTCTACACCGACGTGCTGACGAGCGTGCGCAATCGCCGATATTACGAGGAAAAGCTTCGCAGCGCCCGCATGAATGCCGGCGTTGCGATGATCGACGTTGATGATTTTAGGGCCTTCAACGATACGTGTGGCCGTCATGCCGGCGACCTTGCGCTCGGTGCTGTGGCGACAGCCATACGCAGCGGAATTCGTTCGACTGACGAGCTTGTGCGCTATGGCTGCGACAAGTTTGTGGTTGTCATGCCCAATATTCCCTCCGATGACTTCACCCGTCGCCTGCATCAGGTGTCCGATGCCGTTCATTCCACGATTATTCCGGGCCATGAGTACGTGAGCTTGACGGCATGTGTTGGTGGCGTTCGCATTCATGGCGAGACGGTCGATGAGGGCGTTGGCCGCGCTGCTCAGTTACTGAGCCGCGCTAAGGCAAAAGCCGGTACGGTCGTGACCGATGCCGATTCCATCGAGGCCTTCCAAAGCGAAAAGCCTTTGGTACTTATCGCCGATGACTCCGAGATGAACCGAGCCATTCTCAGCGAGATGCTCAAGGACGAGCATTGCATCCTCGAGGCCGATAACGGTCGTGCGGCGCTCGACATGGTCGACCGCTATGGCGATGAGTTGTCGCTCGTGCTGCTGGACATTGTGATGCCGGGCATAAGCGGCTTTGAGGTGCTGGCCGATCTGTCGCGCCGATCGGGTATCGATAATCTGCCTGTCATCATGATTTCGAGCGAAGATTCCGATGATGCGGTTCTGCGCGCGTACGAGCTGGGCGCCTCGGACTATATCAACCGCCCGTTTGACTCCCGTGTCGTGCGCCGCCGCGTAAGCAACATCATCCGCCTGTACGCCAAACAGCGCCGCCTGACGAACCTGCTGTCCCAACAGTACAACGAGCGCGTCAAGAACAGTCGCATGCTCATCGACATCATGGCCGGCGTCATGGAGCTTCGCAACGGCGAGAGCGGTAGGCACGTTACGAACATCGAAAAGCTGACCGAGCTGCTGCTTGGCTATCTGGTCCAGCGTAGCGGCACGATCTTCCTCGACAATGAGGAACGCTCCACGATCGCCCTGGCTTCGGCGCTGCACGATATCGGCAAGATGTCGATTGACGATGCGATCCTCAACAAGCCCGGGCGCCTCACGCCCGAGGAATTCGAGATTATGAAGACGCATACCACGATTGGCGCCAACATGCTGCTCGAGCTGGGCAGCCATCACGCCGGCAATGCGCTTATGGAATATGCGTACCAGATTGCGCGTTGGCATCACGAGCGCTGGGACGGCAAGGGTTATCCCGATGGCCTTAAGGGCGACGAAATTCCCATCGCCGCGCAGGTGGTTTCGGTGGCTGACGTGTACGATGCACTGACGAGCGTGCGCGTATACAAAGACGCTATCCCGCACAAGGAGGCAATCCAGATGATCCTGGACGGTAAGTGCGGCACCTTTAACCCGCTGCTGCTCGATTGCCTGCTCGAGGTGCAAGACCAAATTGCCGAGACGTTGGCACGCCCCGCCGACGTCGTTGCGTTTCCCACGATTTAGTTTGACCAAAGGAGTTTTAATCCATGATTTCCATGCGTGAGGCGTATGAGAAGATCGGCGCAAATTATGATGACGCGCGCGCTCGACTGATGGGTGAGGAAATGCTTGCCCGCTTTGCCCTCAAGTTTTTGGACGACGAGAGCATGGACAAGCTGGAGGCTGCCATGGCGGCGGGAGATGCCGAGAGTGCGTTTATGGCAGCGCATACGCTCAAAGGCGTGAGCCAGAACCTGGGATTCGATAATCTGTACGAGCCGGCGGTCGTGGTGACCGAGGCGCTGCGCGGCGCCGATGCCGTTGACGGCGCTCGCGAGGGTATGCATGCGCTGCAGCAGCAATATGCGGCAACGATGTCGGCCCTGCGCGAGGCG
>CAMQHT010000046.1 GCA_947001705.1 uncultured Collinsella sp. | reverse complement strand
GACGGTAAACGTCAAGGGAACGACGGGGCTCGACAACCCGAACGAGGGCAAGACCATTACGGTGACGGCCAAGGTCACGGGCGTTTCCGCAAGTGATGCTGACGGCAATTATACCGAGCAATCGGTGGCGCCCTTGACCGAGCTCACGCTTCCTGCCGACGAAGACACGACGGCCGAGTCGGTGCTCGAGCAGCTTATGACGGCTGCCGGTTGCACGAACCTCGAAGCAAATGCATGGGGTCTTACGAGTGCGACGATGCCCGATGGCCGCGTGCTGAGCACAACGAGCGCCGCGCCGTACAGCTACTGGTCGTTCTTTGTAAACAATGGGTATGCGAGCGTCGGTGCTCCGAGCTACTACCTCAAGAACGGCGATTGCGTCGAGTTCCGTTATGTTAAGGGTGACGGCACGCAGAAGCCCTCGACGGCTCCTGCTACCAATCCCGGAACGGAGCATCCCGATGTCGATGCGGCATGGAATGGTTTTGCGAACGGCGGCTCGGGATCCTCGACGGACGCCCTTACGCCTACAACAAAGACCGATACGCCTTCTTGGGCACTTAATCTTCTGACCGAAGAGCAGCAGAAGGCAGGTGCAAGCGCCTCTGCGTCTGACCCCATTGTCGCGAACGGAAAGGTATACCTTGTCACGGGCGCTTCGGTATGGGGTGGAAAGACGTGGAATGCTGTCCTGAATGAGATTGATCCCGAGACGGGTTCCGTTCTGCGATCTCTTGAGCTTGGCTCTTCCATGGATACCACCTGCCGTCCTGTTATTGCGCAAGGCATTATTTTGATTCCGCTTTCCGGCGGCTATCTGCAGGCTGTTTCGGCGAAAACGTTTGAGACGCTTTGGTATTCCGATGCATTTACGAAGCAGAACCTGTCTTCGTTGACCGTTGACGGCGACTACGTCTATATCAACACCCTTGATTATTGGTCTGGCAATGGCAATGACGTGCAAAACGGTACGGTCAGGCGCATCAATATTCACACGGGCGCCATCGCCGGTAGCGCCTCCGTCGCTGACGGAGGTTACTACTGGTCTGGCGGCCTGATGGTAAATGGCTACTATGTCGTTGGCGGCGACTATGGCCAGGTGCGCGTGTATTCTGCCGATCTGTCAAAGCTTGTTGGTTCGATTAAGCTGTCTGGTGGCAACATCCGTTCGGCGCTTACCGTTCATGACGGTTATATATATGCTGTTACGCGCGACGATGGTACGTTGCACAAGCTGACCATTGGTTCCGATGGTTCCATTACTGAGGCCGCGAAAGTTCAGTTTGCCGCTTATTCGACTTCGACGCCCGTTTTCAGTGGTAAGTATGCTTTTATTGGCGGGACAACCGTGAACAATTGGAAGGCTAAGGCCAAGGCCAAGGCTAAGGCTAAGGGTCTGCTTTCGATCATTGACCTCTCCGATATGAGTGTGAAGCAGATTACGAAGGCCGATGGCGAAGGGCTTGGCTTTGAGTCCAAGGGCACGCCGCTCGTCTCAACGCATGATGGCGAGACGTACGTATATTTCACCTTGAACGGCGCCAAGGGCAATTGGCCTAACTACACTACCGGCGGTGGCGTGTACATGTACAAGCTGGGCGATGCCGAGGCAACCGAGGTGTTCGTTCCCGGTTCTGGATATGCCAACTATTGCATGGCCTCGGTTGTCTGCGATCAGTTCGGCAATCTGTATTACACCAACGATTCGGGCCATCTCTTCTGTGTGAAATCTCAGGCACATCGCGTCAAGTTTGATGCTCAGGGCGGCTCGTCGGTCAATGGTCAGACCCCCGCTTCGGGCTCGACTGTCAGCAAGCCGACCGATCCGACGCGCGAGGGCTATACCTTCGCTGGTTGGTACACCGATGAAGCTTGTACAAAGGCGTATGACTTTAGCGTTGCGGTGACGGCTGATATGACGCTGTATGCCAAGTGGATCAAGAAGGCCGCTGACAACAACGGCGGTTCTGGCGGCAATGGCGGCTCCGGTTCTGGCAACGGTACGAACGGGCAGCAGTCCGGCGGTGCTGTCTCGCCGGGTCAGAAGCCGGTCTCCACGACCACCACGACCGAGACCAAGGACGATAAGGATTCCAAGAAGGATTCCGATAAGTCCGGCAAGAAGGATGGCAAGTCCGATACGGGCTCGTCTGCTACGACCGCTGCTAAGAAGTCCGCTGCTGCTCCGGCACAGGAGTCTGGCTTCAACCCGCTCGCCATTGTTGGCGTGGCGGCCGGCGTGATCGGTCTCGCAGTCATCGGTGTGTTCGTGTTTACCAAGCGTCGGTAGGTGAGGGCTGTGTCCAATAAGCCTCAGGACGCCGAGTCCAAGCAGCCCGACTCGTCGTTCATCCAGCTTGACGATGCAAAGAAAAAGGACGCCGCTTCGGCGGCGTCCGCCCCTCGGCGCAAGGCGCTTTTTGGCGCCCTGACGGCCGTCTGCATCGTCTTGATCGTTGTGTCGCTGGGTTTTGTCCAACCTTCTTCCAGCGGTGCTTGGTCCATCGATTGGATCGCTCGGGCCGTGGCGGGGAAAAGCGTTGCCGGCTCTGGCTCTACCGCCTCTCGCAAGACGGAGGCAGCGGGCTCCTCGTCTTCTGACGCTGTGGACTCCGAGTCCAAGGACTCGGATGAATCTGATTCCAAGGACAAGTCTGAATCTTCGGACAAGAAGTCTGACAAGGATTCGAAGGAGAAGAAGTCCGAAGGCAAAGGCGGCAAGAAGTCCGGGGATAAATCGGGTTCGCAGAATTCTGGGTCCACTGGCGGATCAAGCGCTTCTGACGGCTCATCTTCGAGCGCTGGCTCGACGACCGGCGGTGGTTCTGCATCCAACGGCGGCGGCGCCTCTACGGGCGATCAGGGCGGCTCGCAGCAGCCTAGCCACGTCGTCACGGTGACGGTCTCGGTCACATCGAGCGCCGTGGGTAACCCTGTCTCTTCTGGCGGCACGTTCACCTTCAATGAGGGCGCAACTCCTTACGACGCGCTGTGTGCGTTGGGACTTTCTATCAATGCGCGCCCTTCGTCGTATGGTACCTATGTTGCCGCGATTGGCGGTTTGGCCGAGAAGGAACACGGCGGCACGAGCGGCTGGATGTACTCCGTTAACGGCAAAACGCCCAATACCGCCTGCAGCAATTACATTCTCAAGAATGGCGACACCGTCGTGTGGTATTACGTAACGGGCTAGAGGCCTCGACATGGCGCGCCAAACGGGCGGTTCGGACCAACATCCGAGCCGCCCGTTTTTCATGCGTAGAGGACTGGGTCGCCGGGTCTCTCGGCAAACAAAAAGCCGGTTGGAACGTGAATTCCAACCGGCTGCGAAGCGAGATTATGTTGGGCCGTCTACGACTGCGCGCCCTCGAGGAATAAGCGACGGCTAAAGTAGTTGTACCAGGTGACCAAGAACGTTGCGATTGCCTTCATGGCCTGGTAGCCGATGCTCAAAAACGTGACGCCCACAAACATGTACAGGTCGTTGAGACCCAGACCAATTACCGACAGGATGGTGAAGATCGTAAACTCGCGCTTGCGGCTCATGCCCTCGCGATGGTCGAACACGTACTTCATGCTGAGCCAGTAGTTAACCACGACGGAGGTGGTAAACGAGACTGTGGTGCTCATCAAAAAGTCGAGATGGAACAGCTCGACGAGCGCAATCAGCATGCCCCAGTCGATGCCAAAGGAGATAAGGCCCACGACAGCGAACTTGAGGAATTGCTTAGTATGAGGTTGTGCCAGTGCCTTGCGCACGTAATCACATCCAATGCGTTGACGAATCGAGCAGAGGATACTTTAGAGCTTTTGCATGGGAAACGTAAGGTCTTTGCCAAGAACTATACGAACTCGCCAAATTTGCAAGAGACAATCCGCAAACGTGCCAAATTTGCCCGTAAACGAGCAAGGCCCACGAACAACGCAGCGCTCGACGCACGTCGTTCGTGGGCCCCGTAGTGCAACGAGGAGGCCGAGCTATTTGGTCTCCTCGCCCTCCAGGAAGATCTTTCGGGTCACAAAGTTGTAGACCATGACCAGTGCGGTGGCGCAAATCTTGGCGATATTGGCCTCGAGCCCCAGACCGGCGTTGAGCGCCAGCACGATACCGTCGTTGAGCGCCAAGCCGATCACGGACAGCACGACAAAGATAATGAACTCGCGGCGGCGACTCATGCCCTCCTTGTGTGCAAACACGTACTTCATGCTCGCGACGTAGTTAAAGATGAGCGAGACGATAAAGCCGCTGGTGTTGGCGATTAGGATGTTAAGGCCCAGACCGTAGTGGAGCAGATTCATGATGCCAAAGTCGATGACCGTGGCGACGACGCCGACGACGCCAAACTTCATGATCTGCGCAAGGAGCTTTTGCATGGTACCTGCCTTAGGATTGCGCCGGGGCGCCGCGGGGATGATGAACTCAGCAAGTTTAGCCAATCCCCACGGGTGGAGCTAGACGCGCTCCTCGATAGCACCGTTTCTATATGCATCGAGCAGTTGGCGTAGGTCCTGGATCTGGCTGCGGATCTTGACGCCGGTATCGGTGTCGCTCACCATGCGGCGCCGGTCGGCCTCATCAAAGCGGTTGGTCTCGCTTTCGATGTCGATATTGCGGGTGAGCGCCTCGGCAACGGTGGTAAAGGCCTGGTGCGACTTGAGGCGGCATCCTCGCGAGCTCGAGATGAGCGTGTAGCCGGCGATGCCCGTTTTGGGGTGGTAGGCACGACAGAAACCGCCATCGATGACCAGCAGCTTGCCGTTGGCGCGGATGGGCTGCTCGCCCTTGGTGGTCTTGACGGGCGTATGGCCGTTGATAATGTGGCCCGTCGGCGAGCAGGCCATGGGGGCAACGCCGAACTCGCGCATGATGTCGTCGCAGACCGAGGGCGACTTGGTTAGCGTAAAGTACGGGTCCATCGGCTCGACCCAGGTGCTCTTATCGGCGATATAGGCGCGCTCAAAGGTACGCACCAGGCGTCCGCTGGCGGGTGAGTTAAAGCCGATCCACAGGTACCACATCCAGTCGAGGGCATCGCGGTCGCCGACGCGCCAGGCTCGGCGGGCGATATGGTCGCAAAAATCGAGATAATCGCGGCCTGCGTGCCAGGTGCCCAGGCAGTTCATGCTGCTAAAGGTACCATCCTCGTTGAGCGGCACGCAGCCATGGAACAGCAGATTGCCGTTGGCGACCTTATACATCGAGCCGTGGGTGTAGAGGAAATCGATATGGCGATGCAGGTGGTCGGCGGTGACAAACTCGGACACGAGCTTGTCGATGATGTGTTGCTCCTGGGGCGTGAGCATGTAGGGGTCCGTCGGGTCGACGGTGGGGAAGTCGCTGGTCGTGAGCGGCCACACGCTGCCGTCGGCAAGCGTGACTGTGCCGGCGTCGTGATCGATCTTGTCGAGCAGCAGGCGGTTGGTCATGTCGAACTCGGGGTGGCGCTGGATAATCTGGCCCTCGAGCTTAAAGAGCAGGACGTTGATGGCCTTGATCAGCGGGGTGATGGACTCACCGGCGGTGTAAGTGGCATCGGCAAAGGCGACGAGCTCGCGCAGCGAGATGCCGTAGTCGTTCTCAAGGATCTCGTAATTGTCGTAGCGCAGGTTGTTGCGCAGCACCGTGGCGATGCAGGCGGGCTCGCCGGCAGCGGCGCCCATCCACAGCAGATCATGGTTGCCCCACTGAATGTCGAGCGAATGGTAGGTGAGCAGGCGGTCCATAATCTTGGCCGCGCCGCCGCCGCGGTCGAAGATGTCGCCCACCAGGTGCAGGTGGTCGACGGCCAGGCGCTTGATGAGCGAGGCAAGCGACTCGATAAAGTCGTCGGCGCTGGCGGTCTCCAGAATGGACTCCACGATGCGCTCGTGATAGCGCACGCGATAGTTGTTCTCGTCCGGATGCGTGTGCAGCAGCTCGTCGATGATGTAGGCGTAATCGCGCGGGATGGCCTTACGCACCTTGGAGCGGGTATAGCGGCTCGAAAGCGAGCGGGCAACCACAATAAGCTGGTCGAGCATGGTTTTATACCAGGTAGGTGAGTCCTCGTGCTGGCTGCGGACCAGCTCGATCTTCTCGCGCGGGTAGTAGATGAGCGTGCACAGCTCGCCCTTTTCATAAAAGGTGAGCATGTCGCCAAAGATCTCGTCGACATGCTCGCGTACGACGCCCGAGCAGTTGTTGAGGATGTGCATGAAGGCTTCGTATTCGCCATGCAGGTCGCTCATAAAGTGCTCGGTGCCCTTGGGCAGGTTGAGGATGGCCGAGAGATTGATGATCTCGGTAAACGCGGATTGCTCGGTGGGAAACTGTCTCGACAGCAGGCGCAGATACTTGAAGTCTTGCGGATTGCGATCGAATGCGACCATGAAACACCTTCCGATATGGTTGGTAAAACTGATAAAACAGTGTCAAGCGTTTACCAGTATGCGCCGGCTTTGTTTCGATTTTGCGCCGGCGGCTGAATTGTCGGCTGAACGGTTTGGTAAATCGATTTAGTTGAGGTAGATATGGCGGTTGAGTGGAGGCAAAGCGGGTGATTTTGCCCATGTTGGCCCATGGCGGGGATGGGGATGTTCATGATAAAGATAATCAATACAAATGGTTCGCATTGGTAAATAGTGGACATTTGTATCGTATTTAGGCTTGCTGTGCGATAATTTGCACAGCAATACTTAAGGAGCCTCATATGAGTGATTTTGTCCTGACCTGTGAATCCGCCGCCGATCGAACCCGTGAGTTCTTTGCGTCGCGCAATATCCCTGTCGTGTGTTTTCATTACGAGATCGACGATGTTGTCTATACGGACGATCTGTATCAGTCGATTACGCCGGACGAGTTTTTTGCCCAGATTGCCGCGGGCGCCATGCCCAAGACGTCTCAGGTGAGCGTGGGTGAGTACGAGGAGTTTTGGGAGCCGTTTGTTGCCGAGGGTAAAGACGTGCTGCACCTGACGTTGTCGTCGGGTATTTCGGGCACGTATGGATCGGCCTGCGTTGCGGCACAGATGCTCGCGGATCGCTATCCTCAGGGCGGCAAGGTGCGCGTCATCGATTCGTTGGCGGCGTCTTCGGGCTTTGGCCTGCTGGCGGAATGTGCCGCCGACGTTCGCGATGGCGGCGCTTCGCTCGACGAGACGGCCGCTTGGATTGAGGAGCATAAACTCAACCTTCACCACTGGTTCTTCTCGACCGATCTGTCGAGCTACCTACGAGGCGGTCGCATTTCGGCCGCAAGCGCGATCATCGGCACGGCGCTTAAGATTTGCCCACTTATGACGGTCGATTGCGAAGGTGGGCTGTCGCCACGTGAGAAGATTCGCACTAAGAAGCGCGCGATTTCCGAGATGGCTAAGACCATGATGGCACACGTGCAGGACGGTGCGGAATATTCGGGTAAGTGCATCATGTCGCACTCGGCGTGCCGCGAGGATGCGGAGGCAGTTGCGGCGCTGATTGAGGAACAGGTTCCGTAGCTTAAAGGCAAGATCGAGATCAATAACATCGGTACTCTGATCGGTTCGCACACCGGACCTGGTACGGTGGCGCTCTTCTTTATGGGCGACAAGCGCGTGGATTAGCGTTCGTGCGCTGACTGTCAGTTTTAACAGCTGCGCTTGTCACTCCTGACATTCGAAAACAGAAAAGGCCCGTCCCGTTGTTTGCGGGGCGGGCCTTGCTGTTGCGGTTAGCGTTTCTTTCCGCGGAAGAAGAAGCCGTGCAGCGAGGGCTTGAGTCCGCGGTTGGCGCGACGTTCCTCGATATGATCGTGGATCGAAGCGACGCGCTCGATGACCTCGTCGGGAATCGGCACGTCGGGATTCATATTCTCGACCTGGCTGACCTCGGCGGCGGCGACCTGGTCGATAATGGGCACATCGTCGCGCGAGATGACAGGCGTGGCGTCTTCCTTCATCTTGCGGTAGCGCTGCATCATGTCGGTCTGCAGCTGCTGGGCCGAAGGCGGCGTCCAAATGATGGCGTTGGCGCCGGCGGCGATGGTCTCACGGATGCTCTCGGGCGTCTTGCCGCCCGGTGCGATGAGCGGCAGGTTGGGATAGTGCTCGCGCAGCTCGCGCAGGACCTGGGGCGTGTTCTTGCCGGCCGCGATGTTGAGGATCTTGGCTCCGGCGCGCACTTTGGCGTGAGCATCGTCGTCGCAACGTACGACCGTGGCGATGACGGGGATGTCGGCGATGTTGGTGATGTGCTCGATCATTTCGGCAGTGGCAGGGGAGTTGACCACACAGCCCGCCGCGCCCTGCATCTCGGAGACGGCTGCCATCTGTACGGAGCGCTTACCGGTCGTAGTTCCGCCGCCCACGCCTACAAAGACCGGGCACTCGGCAACGGTCAACAACGCCTGCGTAATGGCCGGCTGTGGCGTGAAGGGGTAAACGGCAAAGACGGCATCGGCGTTGGAGTTGCGGATGACCGCGACGTCGGTGGTGTAGATGAGCGATTTGATACGACGGCCGAAGAGCGTGAAGCCGCTGGCTTCCTCAATCTCGTCAGGCATGCGAAGGGCCGCCTTGCGCAGGCGCCCGTCGATGGGCAGCGGCTCCATGGGAAGCAGTCCGTTGGGGGTCACGGCTACCTGGGGTTCGGTGAACTCGTCTGCGAGCTCGACCTCGGAGAAATCGACCGAGGCGACGATGTCCTCGTGAACCTCGGCGGGCACATCGATGGGGGCTTGGTCGTTTGCCGCGGCAGGCGTGTCGAAGGAGCTGGTGCCGACGAAGGCGTCGACGCGCTCATTTAGATCGTTGAGGGTATCCATGGAAGCTCGATTCTATGTGATGACGGCCGGCGCGATGCAGCCGGAATTGCGAATGCTAAATCGTTTGACGAGTTGATTTTTCCCCGCCGCGCCATCCGTTAGACCGAAGGGCCGGCGAACGTGAAGGAGCTGTGGTGGCGGGTATTGAGGTGCTATCTTGAATGTCCCGTTTAAAAGAGAGGTGACGCGGTATGGAATTGACAGCAATGTTTGGCTCGATTGGCCTGTGTGTGGGCGCAATCGTTGCCGCCGCGGTCATCTACTTTGTGGTCACGGCCATTAAGGGCAAAAGGGCCGAACGCAAGGAGCGCGCGATGCTTAAACAGCATCGCGACCAGCAGGGCAAACGCGCACGGAGATAGCTTGTTGAGTTTTGGATCCGTGCGCTAGCTGCGTTTTCGGATCAGGGCAATGTAGAAGCCCTCAAATTCGCGGCTGGACGGAATGGTGAGCGTGCCGGGCAGGCCGTTGGCGATGGCCGATACCTGACCCGCGGCAATGGCCTCGGTCAGGGCGTTGGACTCGATGTGCGGCTCCTCGCCAGCTTCCTGGGCGCGGCGTGCCTCACTTTCGTTTGGCGTGCCGTCGAGGGGGATGAGCTCGCAGTCCATATGCTTGTCGAGGGCCTCTTGCAGGGCGTCCTCGTTTTCCTGCGGCAAGATCGAACAAGTCGAATAGACGAGCGTGCCGCCCGGTTTGAGGGCTCCCATGGCGCGGTCCAGAAGTGCTCGCTGCGAGCGGGCACACTTGCTCAGCAACTGCTCGGTCAGGCCGCGCAGGCTTTTCTCGTTGCCGCTGATGACGGTGCCCGTGCCGGTACAGGGAGCGTCGAGCAGGATGCGGTCAAAGCGGAAGAACTCGTCGAGCTCGCGTGCGTCGATGCGCATGACGGGCACGTTTTTTGCGCCTTGGCGGTGGAGGTTGGCTTCGAGCTTCTCGGCGCGGGGAATGCTCATCTCGCAGGCGGTAAGGTGCGCCTGTCCCTGCGTGAGGGCGGCGATCTGCGTCGTCTTGCCACCGGGGGCCGCGCACATGTCCAGGATGTCCTCGCCTACCTGAGCGCCCAGGACCAGCGGCGGCATCATGGACGACAGGCTCTGCAGGTAGATCTTGCCGTCGCGGTAGATGTCGAGATCCCACAGATCGGAAACCTGGGCCTCGGGCAGGATGAAGGCGTCTGGGTACCAGGTGACGGGGTTGTGAGCGATGCCGGCGGCATCGAGCGCCGCAGCGATGTCCTCGGCGGTTGCCTTGAGCGTGTTGGCGCGCAGCGTGACCGGGCGTGTGGCCGCGGCGCCGAAGCCCTCGATCATGAGCTCGGCATCGGCGGGCGCATAGGCGCCGGCGACCGTGTCGACCATAAAGCGCGGCAGGTCGGCGGCGCAAGGAAGGGCGGCAAGCTGGTCGGAAAGCTCGGTGGCGGCAAACTGCCTGAGCTTGAGCTCGGCCTTGACCTGCTTTTTCTGCCTACGACGACGCGGCTTGGACATCCGTCTTTCCTTCCCATTCCAAATTGACTACTTTCCGGGTACGCTGCTGCTGGCGTGCTTTAGTACTGGCTCTCGTGCTTGCTGAAGAAGTCGAAGCGCGGGGGCAGCGGCTTCACGCGGTGCTCGCCAGGCTTCTCGCCCAGGCTCTCCACAAACTCGTCCGTGGAGGCGAAGATGTTATCCCAGCTAAAGAAGGCGACCGGATCGACGTCGAAGTACTCGCAGATGAGCTCGCAGCCGGCAGGGACGATGCCGTGCATGAGCACCGTCGCCACGCGCAGCTCGGTAAAGGCGTCGACGAGGGCCTGCGTCATTGCGGCATTGGCCGGCTCGCCCTCGAGCTTGTTGGCGGCCTTGGAGGCATCGCTCCAGCGCTTGTTGGCGGCACGCAGGTAGTCGTCGCACACGGCGAGCGCGCGGTGCGTCTCGAACTTGTACATGGCCTGCTCAAAGGCAAGGGCAGCCTGCTCGGCGGCTTCGACCACGGTGTCAGAAGCGGCACCGGCGGGGATGCAGCCGTTGCGATAGGGACTCTCGTCGCCCTCCTTGACGGCGACGCCGTAGAAGCAGCTGCGGGCTAAGCGGTTGAACACGCCGGTCAAAAGGGCGCTCTCCTTAAGGGCGGGGTCGATGACGCGCTTGTCGTCGCAGGCGCGCACCTCGTTGCCGTCCTTGTCCTTGCCGGTCACGCGGGTGTCGTATGCCTTGGGGCTAAAGCTCACCGGCTTCTCGGACAGGCCGAGCGACAGCCAATGCGCGCGCATCTGCTCGCAGGTGTAGTGATTGAGCAGGTCGTCTGCCGGCGGGGGAGGCGTCTGCGAGGACGAGCTGGCCTTTTTGCCCATGTAGAGCAGGTGGTAGCAGGCGCTGACGGTGCTCTGCGTGAGGTCCCAACCCAGGGCCTCCCACATGGCGGTCTGCGCGATGCAGTAGAAGTAGATGTTGTCCTGACCGATGAACTGGTAGATCTGTGCGTCGTCCGAGCACCACCAGTCGCGCCAGTCGAGTGAGCTGTGCTGGTAGGCGGGCGCGGGGACCTGCGTGGAATCGGCGGCGGGCTCGCCCATGAGGGCGGCATCCTGGGCGGCGACACCCTCGGTCACGCCGGCGGCCTTGGCATCGCGTGCGAGTACGGTGCGGGTGTAGCTGATGGGCGCCCACAGGCTCTCGGGCCAGCACCAGCAGGTGACGTCGGAAACGCCGTCGACCTCGGGCACCGGAACGCCCCAGCCGATGTTGCCGGTGATGCGGAAGGGCACGAGCGCCTTACCGCTGCGGAAGCGCACGCCGCCGTTGGCGAGCACCGCGTGGGCGTCGTCGCGCTCTTTCCAGCTGGGGAAGGTGACGGTAAAGCTGCTCTTGTTGCCCTCGGGCTCCAGCACGGTGTGCTCGGGCAGCTGGTCCTCGACGGCGTCGAAAGCCTCACGGAACTTGTTCTGAATATAGAGTTGTGCCGGCAGCAGCCACTCTTCCATGGTTTTGGAGACCACGGAGCGAACCTGCGGGTTCTGGGCGAGCTTGGCGGTGTAGGTCTTCATAAAGTCGAGGTAGGCCGGAAGGTCGAAGTAGAGGTTGTCGACCGGGCGCAGCTCGGGCACCTCGCCGGTGAGCTGGCTCTTGGGCGCGATGAGCTCCTCGGGCTCAAACTGGTGACCCAGGTCGCACTCGTCGGCATAGGCTTTCTCGGACTTGCAGCCCTGAATGGGGCAGCGGCCGATCACCTGGCGGCCGTTGAGGAACGTGCCGGCCTTGGCGTCGTAGAACTGCAGCGTGGAGCGCTTTGAGATAGTACCCTGCTCGTGCAGGCGCTCGATAATCTCGGCGGTTACCTCGTTGTGAATCTGCGCAGCCGGCTCAAGACCCGAGCCGCCGTAGATGTCGCAGCTGATGTTGTAGTTGTTGAGGGTCGCGGCCTGGCGGGAGTGATTGGACTCGACATACTCGCCGATGGACTTGTCGTAGCCCTCGTTCTCCTTGAGCTTGCGGTAGCTCTCCATGACGGGCGAACCGTAGCAGTCGGTGCCCGAGGTGAAGATGACGTTTTCGCGGCCCAGGCGGTCGCGCAGGAAGCGGGCGAAGAAGTCGGCCGGGACAAAGACGCCGCCGACGTGGCCAAAGTGCAGACCCTTGTTGCCGTAGGGCTCGCCGGCGGTAACGATGGCGCGGCGCGGCCAGCTGGGACGGTCGTTCATGGAGTATTTGGATGCCATGGGACTCCTTCGCATATAGGTAAGAGCGCGGCCGGGCACGGGGTTCGGCGGCGCGGTGGTCAATTCGTGCATATCGTTCGACATTATCGCACATGCGGGCGGGTGCGTGGCAGGGGCGCTATCCTAAGATGCTATGAATGAGATTTCCAACATACATGCGTTTGAGGACGAGGATTTTCTACACGCTTGCTTCGTGTGGGGGATGGCCGTGATCGCAGTGTTTGCCGTGTGCCTGGTGCCGGTGTTTATGCTGTTGGGCGGGCCTGCGGACTTGGACGCGGCTGAGGCGGGCGGCTGGATGGCTGTCGTGGGCTGGATAGTCGGCTTGGCTGCGGTCTCAATGGCATCGTTTGCCGTGCACGAGCTGGTGCATGCGGTGTTTTTTAAGCTGCTGGCGCCTGCGGGCGCGCAGGTGACCTTTGGGGCGAATCGCGAGACGGCGATGATCTATGCCTGCGCCGAGGGCGTTGTGTATTCGCGCCGGCGGTACATGGCGGTTTGCCTGGCGCCGACGGTTGTTGTGACGACAGCGTTTGCCCTGGGGTTTGCGTTCTCGGACTATCCGCTGCTGTGCTACCTGGCGGCTGGTCTGCACTTGTCGGGCTGTGTGGGTGATTGGTATTACGTGCGGACCATTCTGCGCGACCGCCGTATCGTCGCCTGCGAGGATACGTCCTTTGGCGTGCGCTTTTTCGCAAAGTAGTCTTTTTGGGACGGGGCTATTTTAGCTGCCATGATGTCGGGGTGAGTTTTCTGGGACGGGGATGTCGATGAAGTCGTTGTTGCTGCATGCGTGCTGTGCACCATGCTCGCTTGAGCCGGTTCGCCTGCTGCGCGAGGAGGGGTTTGAGCCCACGATTTGCTGGACCAATCCCAATATTCAACCGCGCGATGAATGGCGGCGGCGTCTGGACGAGCTGCGCCGGTGGTGTGCCGATGGCGACATCGAGCTCATCGAGGCGGGGGAGGACCGCGAGCGCTGGGAGGCCGGCGTGGCCCCGCTGGGTGCCGATCGGCCCCGTCGCTGTCGCTCGTGCTATGCCTTGCGCTTGGCCGAGGCATGCCGCGTTGCCCAGGAGCGCAGGTTTGAATATGTGGGTACGACGCTCGCCGTCTCGCCGTATCAGCTGTTCGACACCTGCAATGATGTTTTGGAGCGTCTGGCTGCCGCCCGCGGTCTCACCCCGGTGATTCGCGATTTTCGCCCGTATTATCCCGAGGCTACGCGCCGTTCGCGTGAGCTGGGCATGTATCGGCAGAATTACTGCGGCTGCCGTTTCTCGGCGGTCGAGGCGGCCATGGATCGCGCCCGCATCCGCGACGAGCGCAAAGCCGCCAAAAAGTAGTTCGTTTGGGACGTCAGCCTGCTAGGATGTAGAGCGGACTTTAGCTATATAAGGAGTATCCGACGTGTCTATGCGTACCGATGATTTTGACTACAACCTTCCTGAGGAACTGATTGCCCAGGCTCCTGCCGAGCCGCGCGACTCCTGCCGCCTGCTGGTGGTGGATCGCAAAGGCTCCCAGGCGGGGAAGCCGCTGGAGCACGGCGGTACCGTTGAGCACCGCATCTTCCGCGACATTATCGACTATATCGAGCCGGGCGATGTGCTCGTCATCAACAAGACGCGTGTGATGCCGGCCCGCCTGATCGGTCGCAAGACGGGCTCGGGCGGCGTGGTCGAGACGCTGCTGCTCAAGCGCCGCGAGGACGTGGATCCGCTCGGCCATGTTTGGGAGTGCCTGGTCAAGCCGGGTAAGCGCCTGAAGCCCGGTGCTCAGATTGAGTATCGCGCCGGTGGCGCCCATGCGCCCGAGGGGGCTCCCGTGGTGCTGACGGCCGAGGTCATCGACTTTGTCACCGATAGCCGCGGAGGCCGTCTGGTGCGCTTTGAGCCGGCCGGCTGCAATGCCGCCGGCGAGCCGCGCACGCTCGACGAGGCCATTCATGCTGCCGGTCACGTGCCGCTGCCGCCCTACATTACCGATTACGAGGGCGATCCCGAGAAGTACCAGACCGTCTACGCCATGAAGGAGGAGCACTCGGCTGCCGCTCCTACGGCGGGTCTGCACTTTACCCCCGAGCTCATGGCCGCTATCGAGGCCAAGGGCGCGAAGTTTGCCGCCGTCGAGCTCGAGGTGGGTATTGATACCTTCCGTCTGGTGGAGGAGGACGACCCCACGCAGCACGTCATGCACACCGAGCGCTACCACGTGCCGCAGGAGGTTGTCGACGCCGTGCATAAGGCGAAGGCCGAGGGGCACCGCGTGATCGCCGTCGGCACCACCGCGGTGCGCTCGCTCGAGAGCGCCTTTGACGCTGAGGCACCGGTGTCCGATCCGGCCGTGACGGCGCGCTATTTTGAGGGCCGCGAGGATGGGGCCGATACGCTCGGCCGCGGCGACATCGTGGCGCGCGAGAACGCTACGACGCAGCTCTACCTCATGCCCGGCTCGACCTATCACGTGGTCGACGCGCTGATCACGAACTTCCACGTGCCGCGCTCCACGCTCATGATGCTCGTAAGCGCGCTTGCCACCCGCGACCAGATCATGGATGCCTACGCCGCTGCTATCGAAGAGCGCTACCGCTTCTTCAGCTTTGGCGACGCGATGCTCATTTTGTAGGTTACGGCGTTTTACAAACGCCGTAACCGGCCGACGCTGCAAACCCCCCTAAGCGGCAATCTGACGTTCAATCGTCGGGCATGACCAGAAGGTCAATGCCCCCCTCTTTCACGTCACCTTGCTCGCTTAGGGGCGTTTTCGCTGACTTTGCCAAAGCATCGGCAGGTACTCATTGGGGACGTACTTAAATGAGTGCCTGCAGAATGAGAGTGGATAATCTCCCGTTTTAGGCGTGTTTCTTCGTCAAAAGTGGGAGATTATCCACTCTCATTAGGTGGCACTTGGGGACGTTCCTTTTTTGCCGGCACCTGGGGACAGTCCTTGTAATCGTTGGGGAGTGGTTACTTGCTCGCGAACAGCCAGATCAAGATGATCACTAGAACTACGGCGACGATGCAGACGATGGCGCCGGTGAATTTGATGCGTGAGTCGCGGGTACGCTCGCGCACCGCGTCCTCGGTGGCCTCGAGCTGGGCGACTTCTCGCTCGGTCTCGGTGTGTTCGGCATTGTCTCGGGCCAAGGACCCTGCAAGCGACTCGGTGATCTCTGGGTGGTCGTGCACCTCGGTCGCCTGTTCGATGATCGACTGTGCATGTGCGGCATCTGCTTGGGCGTTGGCGATGGTCTGCTCCTGGTCGCGGCGCGCCTTGTCCTCGGCAGCGATCTTCTCGCGCAGTTCGCGCTGACGAGTCGCGGCGGCGGTCTTCGCCGTCTGCAGCTCGTCGCGCGCGGCATCGGCTTCGGTCGTCACGGCTTGGTGCGCGCGTTTTGCGTCGGCGATAGGGGCTTGAGCCTGCTCGACGGCCTGCTCGGCTGCGGCAAGCGAGTGCTCAAGGTCGGCGGTGATGCGCGGGACATCTTCTTCGGCTTTACGCAGGGCATCTGCCGTGTCGGAAATCTGCATCGAGAGCTCGCTGGTGCGCACCGTATAGTTGGCGGGATTTGCCGAGGGATTGCGTTGCAGCTCGGCATACTCATGACGCAGCGTCTCGAGCTGGGCGCGCGTGGCGTCGACGGTTTGTTGTGCGGCGGCAATGCCGGCGTCTCGCTCTGCCTTCACCTTGTCGCGGATGCGCTTGGAATCCTCAAGACGTCGAACGAGGCGGTTGCCGGTCTCGCGTGAGCTCGCCTCGCGGGCCTCCACGGCGTCGAGCGCGGCCTTCAGGCGGAGCTCAGTCGCGTCATCTTCTGTCTTCATTTGTTCGAGCTGACCCTTGAGCTCTGTCGCTTTGGAGGCGTGGGCATCACGATCAATCTCGGCGGCCGCTGCAGTCTTTTGTGCCGTGGCAATCGCCTGGCGCTGGTCGGCGACGATCTGGTCGTAGCGGCCTGCGATATCCTGGCGCGTCTCGAGTTCCTCGGCCTGATCGGCAATGCGCTGCTCAAGTTCGGCCAGGTGGGCGCGGGCATCGGCAAGTGCCTTTTTCGCGGCGTTCATCTCGCGCATGGCCGAGGCACCCTGGGCGATAAAGGTGCCCACGGCGTTCGCAGTGTTCGAGACAGCGGTCCCCAGATCGCGGCTCGCGGCGGAGGAGTGCGGGGCGGTCGGGCGAGCGGTGTCGGCAGCGTCCGCATCGGCAGTCTGCGGCACGGCGATATTGCCGGTACCGCCTTCGATCACAGAAAAGCCTGCTGCGTGCGGGTCGACCGCATCGGTGCCAATCGTGGGATGCTCGAGCTGCAGAAACGAGGGCATGGTGCTGCCCTGGTCGGCAACCGGAGTCTCGCCGGGTACGAAGGTCGAGGCTGCCTCGGCGGCCTCCTCTTCCTCGGCGTCGACATCGGCATCGGCGACAGCGTCTTTCATCGCTTTGACGGCATCCATCATGGAGTCCATGACGGCGTCGAGCTCTTCTTCCGAAGACACCTCGATGGGGCCTGCTGCTTGCGGGGCGGCGTCCTTTTCGGGGGCGTCGTCCTGAGCGGGCGCATCGTCGTTTTGCTCGTCGGCATCTTCGACCGCAGGGATTTCCGTCGCAGCGCCGTTATCCAGAGTGGCGTCGTCGACGTCGGTATCATTGCAGGTCGCAGCGTCAGTATCTGCGGCGACGTCTGCGGAATCATCAATATGCTGTTGAGTCTGGGGGTCCAGCTCGTCTGTCATAGGCATGTGCTCCTCATCGTTGTTCGTCACCCTATGATAAAGTCTTGCGCCGACATCCCGCGCCCCGCAGCAAAGTTTCAAAACGTGTTCGATGACTCGTTGCGTTAACAAAAACTCGGCCGCTCTATCCAATTTTTACTTGACATTCCCTTCGCCGAAAGACGTTGCACCGTTCGCCTGCCATGGGCTTTATTTTCAACTTAAACCCGCTAAAGTTGCATTTCAGCTTTTGGCGCGTGAAGTTGGATGCGCGCAGTCGACGGGCGGGCCCGTCGCGATTTGAAAGGACTTTGTATGGGACTTTTCACTGGTAAGACCGTGATCGTCACCGGCGGTGGCAAGGCCACGCTCAAGGACGGCTCCGCTGGCTCCATCGGTTACGGCATCGATATCGCTTTTGCCAAGGAGGGCGCAAACCTCGTCATCACCGGCCGCAACGTCGCCAAGCTCGAGGCCGCCAAGGAGTCTCTCGAGGCTGAGTACGGCGTCAAGGTTCTGCCTGTTCAGGCCGATGTCTCCGCCGGCCAGGACAACGAGGCCGTCGTGCAGAACGTTATCGACAAGGCGATTGAGGAGTTCGGCCGCATCGACGCCGTCGTCAACAATGCTCAGGCCAGCGCCTCGGGCGTGACCATTGCCGATCACACCATGGATCAGTTTAACCTGGCCATTTACTCTGGCCTGTATGCCACCTACCTGTACATGCAGAAGGCCTATCCGCACCTGAAGGAGACCAAGGGATCCGTGGTCAACTTTGCTTCGGGCGCCGGCCTGTTTGGCAACTATGGCCAGTGCAGCTATGCTGCCGCCAAGGAGGGCATCCGCGGTCTGACCCGCGTCGCCGCCAACGAGTGGGGCAAGGACGGCATCAACGTCAATATCGTTTGCCCGCTTGCTTGGACCGCTGCGCTCGAGAACTTCCAGGATGCCTATCCCGAGGCGTTCAAGGCCAACGTTCACATGCCGCCGGCGGGCCATTACGGCGATGTCGAGAAGGAGATCGGCCGCGTGGTCGTCCAGCTCTGCGGCCCCGACTTTAAGTACATGAACGGCGAGACCGTCACCCTCGAGGGTGGCATGGGCCAGCGTCCTTAGGGGTTCCGCCCGTGGTCACGCCCGGCGGGCGCGCCCCGGCGGGGGGGGGGGCGGCGGGTGGAAATATTGTGGTGTTTTATTGGGGGGCGCCCGCCGGGGGCCCCAAGGGGGGGGGGGCGGCCCGGCGCCGGGGGGGGGGGCGGGGGGGGGGGGGGGGGGGGGGCGGGGGGGGGGGGGGTGGGGGGGGGGGGGGGGGGGGGGGGGGGGGGGGCGGGGGGGGCGGGGGGGGG
>CAMQHT010000045.1 GCA_947001705.1 uncultured Collinsella sp. | reverse complement strand
GCAAAATATCGCTCCCCCTGCGGAATGCGCCGGGAGGCAACACCGATTCGGGGCCTGCAGATACATACTTCAGGCACAGTTCTCAAACATGTTCTGGGGGCTGATGCAAATTTGGTGGCTCGGCTTTGCCGAGCCCTTATATAAAGAGGCCGGAGCTAAAGCTCCGGCCTCACTAACTTTCCTATTAGATTAAGTGAGCGATCAAGGAATCGCACCCCTCCCTGCCGCGTTGCCGCAGGGCCCGCGCTGGACTTAGTTTTCAGAACATTCCGCAGACCAGGAAACCCCCTTATCCGCAGCTCCGAAGGAGCAGGATAAGGGGGTTTCCATGGTCGAGGACGTTCTGAAAACTAAGTCCAGCGCGGGCCCGGACGAGAACAACCGACTACAGGTCGATGTGCGATTCCTTGATCGGGAACGGCTCCGCGAAGTGGCAGGCGCAGCAGTGACCCGGTGCAACTTCCTTAAACTCGGGAAGTTTCTCAGAGCAGATGCCCTGCGCGATCGGGCAGCGGGTGTGGAAACGGCAACCGGTCGGCGGATCCAGCGGTGACGGCGGATCGCCGGCAAGGATGATGCGCTTACGGGTCTTCTGGATATCCGGATCGGGCACCGGCACGGCAGACAGCAGCGACTGCGTGTACGGATGGTGCGGCTCACTGTAGAGCGTCTTCCAGTCCGAAACCTCGACCATCTTGCCCAGGTACATAACGGCAACACGGTCGGAGATGTGCTGCACGACAGAGAGGTCGTGAGCAATGAAGAGATAAGCCGTACCGAACTTGTCCTGAAGTTCCTTAAGCAGGTTCAGGACCTGTGCTTGGATGGAAACATCCAGAGCGGAAACCGGCTCGTCGCAGATAATCAGCTTGGGCTTCAGCGCAAATGCGCGGGCAATGCCGACACGCTGGCGCTGGCCGCCCGAGAACTCGTGCGGATAGCGGTTGATGTGCTCGGGGTTCAGACCGACGACGTCCAGCAGCTCGCGGACACGCTCAATACGCTCCTCCTTGGTGCCCACGCCGTGAATGGTCATGGGCTCGGAGACGATCTCGCCAATGGTCATACGAGGGTTCAGCGAAGCATAAGGATCCTGGAAGATAAACTGCATCTCGCGACGCATGTCCTTGATCTCATGCTTGCTCATCTCGGCAACATCTTTGCCCTGGAAGAACACCTTACCGGCGGTCGGCTTGGTCAAGCGCATGATGGTGCGACCCGTCGTGGACTTACCGCAACCAGACTCACCAACCAGACCAAAGGTCTCGCCAGGATAAATCTCAAAAGAGATGTCATTTACAGCAGAGACGACACGCTTGGAGAAGCGCTTGGCGAACATGCCGGACTCAGCGGGAAACTCCTTAGAGAGGTGCTCGACCTTCAGGAGCGGAGTGCGCTCGTTGGTATCTGCCATTACGCCTCGCCTCCCTTCTTGGAATCCTTGCGCGTACGGGACGTCTCAGGAGCGTTCTTGAGGAACTCGGGGTCACCGGAGTAGTGGCACGCAGAGTAATGACCAGACTCGGTGACAACGCGCTCGGGGCGCTGCTTGCGGCACTTGTCCGTCGCATAGGGGCAGCGAGGAGAGAAGACGCAGCCCTCAGGCAGGTTCATGAGCGAAGGCGGGTTGCCGTGAATCGGCGTAAGAGGCTTCTTCTCTTCGATGGCCTGCTCCGGGATGGAGCGGATAAGGCCCCAGGTGTAGGGGTGGCGGCTCTCGTAGAAGATTTCCTCAGCAGTACCGAACTCGACGGGACGGCCGGCGTACATAACCATGATCTTGTCAGCCATATCGGCGACAACGCCCAGGTCATGGGTGATCATGATGATGGCGTTGCCGTTCTTCTCCTGCATTTCCTGCATAAGCTCAATAATCTGAGCCTGAATGGTAACGTCCAAGGCAGTCGTGGGCTCGTCGGCAATCAGAATATCGGGGTCGCAGGCAAGAGCCATAGCGATCATGACGCGCTGACGCATACCGCCAGAGAACTGGTGCGGATACTCATTGACGCGCTTCTCGGGCTCGGGAATGCCAACGAGGTCCAAAAGCTCGGTGGCGCGCTTGAGCGCCTCCTGCTTGGAGTAGCCACGGTGCAGACGAAGACCCTCGCCTACCTGCTTGCCGATCTTATAGACCGGGTTCAAGGAGGTCATAGGATCCTGGAAGATCATCGCGATATCGTTACCGCGAATGTGCTGCATCTCTTCCTCGGTCATCTCAAGGATAGAACGACCGCGATAGCGAACGTCGCCGCCCTCAATCTTTCCCGGAGGCATCGAGATAAGACCCATGATGGTCATGGCGGTCACGGACTTGCCAGAGCCGGACTCGCCGACGACGCCCAGGGTCTCGCCGCGATCGAGCGTGTAGGAGACACCGTCGACAGCGCGAACGACGCCATCCTCGGTGTGGAAATACATCTTTAGGTCATCGACCTCGAGCAGATGCTGGCCCTCGGGAACCGGCTGGTCCTTCAGGTCCACATAGTTCTTGTTCTTCTTCATCCTTATGCGTCCTTCATCTTGACGTCGAGGGCGTCGCGCAAACCGTCACCCAGCAGGGTGAAGGCGAGCACCGTCGAGAGAATTGCCAGACCGGGCATGATCATCATCCAGGGAGCAGTCAGCAGATACTGCTGACCGTCCTGAATCATGGAGCCCCACGAAGGCGTAGGCGGAATAACGCCCATGCCGAGGAAGGACAGAGCAGACTCGGTCAGGATGGCGCCACCAATGTTCATGGTCGCGTAGACCACGATGGAGGCGACGGAGTTCGGGAAGATGTGACGCACGACGATACGAGCATCAGATGCACCCATCGCGCGCGCAGCATCAACATAGTCGTTTTCCTTGACGGTCAAGATCGCAGAGCGGAAGACGCGCGCAATCGAAGGCCAGCCGAGAATACCGATGGCGATAAAGACGTTCTGAAGACCGCGGCCGATAACGGCGATCATGGCGACAACGAACAGCACGTACGGGAACGCCAGGAAGATGTCCGCACAGCGCATGATGATCGTATCCCAGATGCCGCCGTAGAAACCGGCCAGAGCACCCATGACCAGACCAATCAGCGTGGAGATCGCGGTGGCCATAATTCCGACGGACAGCGAAACGCGCGCACCGTAGATAACGCGGACGAGAATGTCACGACCAAGGGCGTCGGTGCCAAACGGGTGCTCGGCACACGGAGCCAGCAGCGACGTCTCGGCCATGGTGGTCGAGTCGGAAGCTGTCGGCGAACCGAGCCAGGGCTTAGCCCACAGATCTGCGGTCAGGGCAACCACAACGACGATGATGATCCAGCAGACACCGATAACGGCGAGCTTGTTCTTACGAAGACGCTTAAAAGCGTCGCCCCACAGCGTGCGGGACTTGGCGGGAGCAGATGCGGCCTTGGTGGCGGTAGCCTGCTCCTGAGACTGAGAATCAGTTTCCTGCATGAGACGTACCTCCCTTAGGCCTTATCCGACGGACCGCCAAGGCGGATGCGCGGGTCGAGGAATGCATAGCTAATGTCGACGAGCAGGTTAATCACCATGACGACGACAACGATGAGCGTAACGCCGCCCATAACGATGGGCCAGTCACGCATGCTAATGGCGCGATAGACCTCATAGCCGATACCGGGCCAGTTAAAGACCGTCTCGGTCAGGATGGCGCCCGAAAGCATGCCACCAAAGTCGACACCAATATAGGTAACGACGGGGATGAGTGCATTCTTAAGCGCATGCTTGACGATGATCGCGCGATTGGAGAGACCCTTCGCCTTTGCCGTACGGATGTAATCCTGGTTCATGACGTCAAGCAGCTGCGAGCGCATAATGCGGGCGGCATAAGCGGTCGAAACCGAAGCCAGCGTAATGGTCGGAAGCACATAGTGCATCCAATCCTGATACTGAGAGCTGGAACCGCCGGCACCCGAAATCGGCATGGAGAATGCACCGCCCGTGGCGTCCTTGAGAATGACGCCAAAGAACAGCTGCAGCAACATACCGAGCCAGAAAGCCGGGACGGCAACGAGAATCGACGTGGTGAGCGTTACCAAAATATCCCAGAAGGAATAACGCTTAACCGCCGAAATGATACCCGCACCGATACCCATAATTGCCTCGAGCACGATGGCGCACGCGGCAAGTTTGACCGTATACGGATACTTCTGGGCAAAGATATCCGTAACCGGCAGCTTGCGCTGATACGAATTGCCCAGATCGCCATGAAGCAGGCCGTTCATGTAATACAAGTAACGGTCCACGAGCGACGTTTGAACGGGGTCGCCGTTCTCATCAAGGATCGCGTTGCCGTCCTCGTCCGACTGGACCAGGTGATAGCGGACGCGAAGCTGAAGCTCCACCTCGGGGGACAGAGCCTTGTCTCCACCGATCAGCTTGATCGGATCTCCCGGCACGATATTCTGGAGGGCGAACAGAATCAGCGTAACGCCCAAAAACACCGGGATGAACTGAAGCACACGTTTAACGATGTACTTACCCATACCACTCCCCTATCTAGGGATTAACCTAAATGGGATGCCGATCGCCAGACCGGCATCCCAAAATTACCATCAGCCAGTTTACCCCAGGTTAGGGAGAACTGTATGTTTCCCATGAGGTCTACGTAAATACTTGACCCTCACGGAAGCTGCAAACTCTTAGGCGAGCTCAGCGGTACCCAGCTCGGCATGCTTCTGCGGATCGACATAGAGGTGCTTGATGCGATCGGAGCCGACGATGGTGTGCGTGTAGAACATAATCGGGATGACCGGGCAGTCGGCAGCGACCATTGCGTCGGCCTCCTGCATCTTAGCGACGCGCTCCTCGTCGTCAACAATAGTACGAGCCTCGTCGACCTTGGCGTCGAACTCGGGGTTGTTGTAACCAGAGCGGTTATCGCCACCGAGGGAGTCGGAGTGGAACAGCGGATACAGGAAGTTGTCCATGATCGGGTAGTCGGCAATCCAACCCAGACGACCGAACTGATAGTTAAAGTTCTGATACTGCTCGAGCAGGGCAGACCACTCAGGGGTATCGGAGACAGCGGTAACGCCAACCTTGGCGAGGTCGCCGATGATGGACTCCATGATCTCCTTGTGACCGCCGTCCTGGTTGTAGGAAAGGGTCACGCTAATGCCACGATCCCCGTTAGCGCCAGCGGGAGCAACCTTGTCGAGGTACTCGTTAGCCTTGTCGACATCGTAGGCGCAGAACTCCCATGCGCCCTCCTTGTAGCCATCGATGCCCGGAGGAACAATGCCGTCGGCAGGGGTACGGGTACCCTTATAGATGGTCTTGCAGATGGCCTCACGGTTGATGGCCAGGGAGATGCCCCTGCGCAGGTCGGCGTTGTTGAACGGCTCGGCCGTGGTGTTGCAGGTCAGATAGTACGTGGAAGGCTCGGCGCCGAGCAGCATGCGCTCGCCGTCACCCATGGTGTAGCCGTCCTTGGACACGCCGCGATCCTTCTTGGCGGCATCGATCTGAGCGACGGGAACGTCGCAGACATCGAGGTTACCGGCCTGGAACTCCTTGTAAGCAGTCTCCATGTCCTTGATGACCTGGAAGTGGATGCCATCGATCTTGGCCTTGTCGCCATAGTAATCGTCGAACTTCTTGAGGTTGATCTCCTGACCATCCTCCCACTTGCCGTCCATCATGAACGGGCCGTTACCGACCGGTGCAAGATAGAAGCTCTTGGCATCGGACTCGGCGCACTCGGGAACCGGGGCCAGAGCCGGGTGAGAGGCGACGAAGGGGAAGTCGGCGTAAGCGGAAGACAGCTTAACGACGAGGGTCTCATCGTCGGGGCAGGTAACACCGCTGAGCTCGGTGGCGTTACCGGCAAGCAGGTCGTCATAGCCCTCGACCATGGAAAGGTGATAGGAGACCTCGGAAGGGCCGTACTCGGTAGCGATGGCCGACTTGGTGTTGACCAGACGCTCCCAACCGAGCTTGAAGGACTTGGAGGTAACGTCGTCACCGTTGTGGAACTTGGCCTTCTTGATCTTGAAGGTGAACTCGGTGGCGTCGTCGTTGGCCTCGAAGGACTCGCAAGCCAGCGGAACGATCTCGCCCTTCTCGGCGTCATAAGAGGTCAGAGCGTCAAAGAGCTGGTACTCGACCTGAGTGCCCTGGTCCTCCTGGACATTGTAGGGGTCGATGCAGACCGGGTTGTTGATGTAGAAGTTCAGCGTCGAACCGGACTCAGAACCGGAAGCGTCGCCACCCTTCTTGCCGCATGCGGCAAGAAAAGCCATGGAGCTCGCAGCAAGGGTGCCGCCAACAAAGGCGCGACGACCCATAACGGGCTGGTGGAACATAGAATCAGCCATGCCATCCTCCTTATGAGATAGGACAAAGAAATGTTCAGTCGGACACATGTCGAAACAATCCGATCCGAACCATCAAAACGCCGCCCGCTGCTATGGCTGGTTATGCACAACGGACCAACGTTTTGCAATACTGTAGCGCATTTTATACACAATTTGGGGCTAATTCCGGTTAACGGTCGAGAATTTCTTTAGTTGGGCGAAGTATGTGAGGATATTTTGACTCTGTTACAAATATGTAAACAAAAAGGGTCCCGCACTTACGGGACCCTTTTTGAATATTTATGCGGCTCGTGCTTAGTAGCCGACGATGCCCTGCGGGAAGAAGAACATGCACAGCACGACGCACACGGCAAACACGACAGCCATGATGACGGTCAGGCGGTCGAGGTTCTGCTCCATGACGCCCGTGGCAGAGCTGGAGTTATACAGCGAGCTAGCGATCATATCCGAAACGCCGGTGCCCTTACCGGAATGCATCAGGACGAGAATCGTCAGCGCCACGGCAGAGACAGCCCAAACGACAAACAGAAGAATCTGGAACGGACCCATAGATAAGCTCCTTAATAGAACAGTTTAAACTCCAGTACTGTACCACAATCCCCCGCTCTCCCCTACCTGCCACTCAAGGACGGGGTGGAAATGGCAGAAATACCAAAAAGGGGGTTGTCCGGTTGTGGACAACCCCCTTACTAGAAAACGGTATTTGTTTTCTCTTAGGCCTCGGTGGCGAGCACGCGACCCGTCATCTCGGCGGAAGGCTCAATACCAGCCATGGTGAGCATGGTCGGAGCGATATCGGAAAGACGGCCGTCCTCGATACCGGTGAGCTTGGCCTTCTCATCAACGATGATGAACGGCACACGGTTGGTGGTGTGAGCCGTGAACGGATGCTTGGAACCGTCGGAAGCAACGTCAAACATGTGGTCGGCGTTGCCGTGGTCGGCGGTGATCAGCGCAAAGCCACCCTTGGCGAGAATCGCCGGGACAACCTTGGACAGGGCATCGTCAACAGCCTCGACGGCCTTAACGGCGGCGTCGAAGACACCGGTGTGACCAACCATGTCGCAGTTCGCGAAGTTCACGATGTAGAAATCAGCGCGATCCTCGTTGATGGCGGCGACAAGCTTCTCGGTAACCTCGGGAGCGCTCATCTCAGGCTGCAGATCGTAGGTAGCGACCTTGGGGGAAGCGACGAGCACGCGCTCCTCGCCCTCCTTGGGCTCCTCGATGCCGCCGTTGAGGAAGAACGTCACGTGGGCGTACTTCTCGGTCTCGGCGGTGTGCAGCTGCTTCAGGCCATTGGCGGCGATAACGTCGGCCAGGACGTTCTCGGGGAACGTCTTGGGGAAGGCGACCTCAACGTCAAACGTCGGATCGTACTCGGTCATCGTCACAAAGTGCGAAAGCTTGATCTGCTCGCGCTCAAAGCCGTCGAACTCCTTGTCCGTGAACACGCGGGTCATCTGACGAGCGCGGTCGGGACGGAAGTTGAAGAAGATGGCCGCGTCGCCCTCGTGGATGCCCTCGTTATGGGCAGCGAAGGGCTCGACGAACTCGTCGCCGCGCGGATCCTTCTCATAGTAGGCCTTGATACCGGCAACGGGGTCGGTATCGGCATCGGACGCGTTGACCATGACGTCGTAGGCGCGCTGGATGCGCTCCCAACGATTATCGCGGTCCATGGCCCAATAACGGCCCGAGACGGTGGCAACGCGAGCGTCGCAACCGGTCTCCTCGGAGATCTTAGCCAGGAAGGCGCAGAACTCGCTCATGTAGCCGGCACCGGACTGCGGGTCAACGTCGCGGCCATCCATGAAGGCGTGGACGCGAACGGTCTTGACACCGTGCTCGGCAGCCATCTTGACCAGAGCCTCGACGTGGTTCATGTGAGAATGAACACCGCCAGGGCTCATAAGGCCCATGAGGTGGAGAGTCTTACCGTCAGCCTTGACATCGTCCATAGCCTTGACGAAAACCTCGTTCTTGGCGATGGAGCCGTCCTTGATGGCATTGTTGATGCGCGAAAGCTCCTGGAACACGATGCGGCCGGCACCGATGTTGAGGTGACCCACCTCGGAGTTACCCATCTGGCCGTCGGGAAGGCCCACGTCCTCGCCCGAAGCACCGAGCGTGGTGTGGGGGTACTTCTCGTACAGGCCATCAAGGAAGGGCGTCTTGGCAGCGGCGACGGCGTTCTCGCCATCGGCCGGAGCAAGGCCGCAGCCATCCATGATAATCAGGAGTGCAGGAAGATGACGTTGTGCCATATGTCCTACTCGCCTGCCTTGACGACCATAGAGGCGAAGTCGGCAGCCTTGAGCGAAGCACCGCCCACGAGGGCGCCGTCAACGTCGGGCTTGGCGACGAGCTCGGCGATGTTGCCGGGCTTGGCGGAACCGCCATACAGCACGCGGATGCCGTTAGCGAGCTCCTCGCCGAACATCTCCTTGAGGGTCTCACGGATAGCACCGCAGACCTCCTGAGCGTCCTCGGCGGTAGCGGTCTTGCCGGTGCCGATGGCCCAGATGGGCTCGTAGGCGACGACGACCTGCTTGGGGCAGGTGATCTCAAGACCAGCAAGGCCGGCCTTGACCTGGTTCACGACGTGCTCGACATAGGTGCCAGCCTCGCGGACCTCGAGGGACTCGCCGCAGCAGAAGACGGGAACAAGACCGGCGGCAACGAGAGCCTTGGCCTTCTTGTTCTGGTCCTCGTCGGTCTCGTGGAAGTAGTCGCGACGCTCGGAGTGACCGATGATGCAGTAGGTGCAGCCAGCGGACTTGAGCATGTCGCAAGAGGACTCACCGGTGAAGGCACCCTTGGCCTCCCAGTACACGTTCTGTGCACCGAGGGCGATAGGGGCAGCCTGAATGCGGTCATGAACCGTGGTGATGTCGATGGTCGGAGGGCAGACGAGCACCTCGACGCCAGCCGGAACCTCAGGCAGAGCCTGGGCCAGCTCGTCGGCGAGCTTGGCAGCCTCGGCGACGTCGTTGTTCATCTTCCAGTTACCAGCGATAAGAAGGGTGCGATTAGGCATCGAGAAGCGCCTCCACTCCGGGCAGGGCCTTACCCTCGACGAGCTCCATGGAAGCGCCACCACCGGTGGAGATCCAGCTCATCTTGTCGGCCAGGTTGAACTTGTTGACAGCTGCAACGGAGTCGCCACCGCCGATGATCGAGGTGCAGTCGGCCTCGGCGACAGCCTCGGCGATAGCCTGGGTGCCGTGAGCAAAGTTGTCGAACTCGAAAACGCCCATGGGGCCGTTCCAGAACACGGTCTTGGCGCCCTTGACGGCCTCGGCGTAAAGCTCCTCGGTCTTGGGGCCGATGTCCATGCCCTCACGATCGTCGGGGATAGCGTCGGAAGCGACAACCTCGGGGACAGCGTCCTCGCCAAAGTGATCGGCAACGCGGTTGTCGATGGGGAGCAGGATCTTGACACCCTTCTCCTCGGCCTTCTTGAGCATCTCGCCAGCGCGCTCGACCCAGTCCTCTTCCTTGAGGGACTGACCGACGGTCAGGCCCTGAGCCAGGAAGAAGGTGTAGGCCATGCCGCCACCGATGATCAGGGTGTCAGCGGAGTCGATGAGGTGATCGAGAACGCCGATCTTGGAGGAAACCTTGGAACCGCCGACGATAGCGACGAAGGGGCGCTCGGGCTCGGCGAAGATGCCGGTCAGCGTGTCGACCTCCTTCTCAAGCAGGAAGCCAGCGACGGCAGGCAGGTAAGCGGCGGGGCCCACGACGGAACCCTGGGCGCGGTGGGCGGTGCCGAAGGCATCGAGAACGAAGACGTCACCATAGGAAGCGAGCTTCTTGGCGATCTCGGGATCGTTCTTCTTCTCACGCTTATCGAAGCGGACGTTCTCGAGAACGAGAACCTTGCCCGGCTCGACGGCAGCGACAGCCTCGGCAGCCTTCTCGCCGTAAGTGTCGGCGACAAAGGCAACGTCGAGACCAGAGAGCTCGGCGAGCTTCTTGGCGACGGGCTCGAGGGACAGCTCGGGCTGGAAGCCGGTGCCATCGGGACGGCCGAGGTGGCTCATGAGGATGACGCGAGCGTTGTGCTCAACGAGATAGTTGATGGTGGGCAGGGCAGCCTTGATACGGGTGGTGTCGCCAACGACGCCATCCTTGATAGGCACGTTGAAGTCAACGCGGACGAGAACGCGCTTGCCGTCGACATCGATGTCGCGGACGGTCTTCTTGGTAAAGGCCATGTTTGCTTCTACCTTTCGTACGTGTCTGCCTCCCATTACGGCAGACGATTTCCTATAAAAAGGGCGCGACCCTAGGGTGTAAGCCCTATGAGGCCGCGCCCTTCTTTAGACGCTCAACGAGCTATTCGCTAAAAGCTAAATTAAGCAACGAACTTCTCGAAGTACTTGATGGTGCGGACCATCTGAGAGGTGTAGGAGTTCTCGTTGTCGTACCAAGAGGTAACCTGAACGAGGGTCTGGCCGTTGCCGAGGTCAGAGCACATGGTCTGAGTGGCGTCGAAGATGGAGCCGTGGGTCTCGCCGATGATGTCGGTGGAGACGATGTCGTCCTCGTTGTAACCGAAGGTCTCGGAGATGGTGGCAGCGTAGGCCTTCATAGCGGCGTTGACCTCGTCGACGGTGACCTTCTTGTCAACGACAGCGTAGAGGTTGGTGATGGAGCCGGTCGGCGTCGGGACGCGCTGGGCGGCACCGATGAGCTTACCGTTGAGCTCGGGGAGAACCAGGCCGATAGCCTTGGCAGCACCGGTGGTGTTGGGGACGATGTTGACGGCGCAGGCGCGGCTACGACGCTTGTTGCCCTTGCGCTGCGGGCCGTCGAGCGGCATCTGGTCGCCAGTCCAGGCGTGAATGGTGGTCATGATGCCGGACACGATGGGAGCGAAGTCGTTCAGACCCTTGGCCATCGGGGCGAGGCAGTTGGTGGTGCAGGAAGCAGCGGAGATGATGTTGTCCTCAGCGGTCAGCGTCTCATGGTTGACGTTGTACACGATGGTGGGCAGATCGCTGCCAGCCGGAGCGGAGATGACGACCTTCTTGGCGCCAGCGTTGATGTGGGCCTGAGCCTTAGCCTTGCTGGTGTAGAAGCCGGTGCACTCGAGAACGACGTCGACGTCGAGGTCGCCCCAAGGCAGGTTGTTGGCGTCGGCCTCCTTGTAGATCTTGATCTCCTTGCCGTCAACGGTGATGGAATCCTCGCCAGCAACGACCTCGTGATCGCGAGCATAGTTGCCCTGCGTGGAGTCGTACTTCAGCAGGTAAGCGAGCATATCGGGAGAGGTGAGGTCGTTGATAGCGACGATCTCGGAGCCCTCATGACCGAACATCTGACGGAAAGCCAGACGACCGATGCGACCGAAGCCGTTAATAGCAACCTTTACTGCCATTGTGTCTCCTTTCGTAAGGCCCCCGCGAGCTACAGCGCCCGCCGTTGAGGCCCACAAACTAACCACTCGCCTAATATACCTTTTTTTTGACTTGAATTTCACGAGAATGCTCGAAATTGAAAATCAAATTTACGTTAAAACGTTTTAAATACTAAAACAGCAGCTAAATCCGTATATAAGTCGATACTTTAATCTACCTGTTTGCTTCAATGAGCTTTTCAAGCCGTAAAACACGATGGTAGAGGGCCGACTTCGACAAGGGAGGGTCAGCCATCTCCCCTAAATCACGCAGCGAAAGATCGGGATAGCGCTCGCGCAGGTCGCAAAAGACCGCCAAGGCATCCGGAAGCGCATCGCGAAGGCCTCGCTGCTCGAGCTCATCGATAAGCGCAAGCTGATGCTGGGCAGCACCGGCGCTTCTGGTCTGGTTGGCGAGCTCGGCGTTCACGCGACGGTTCACATCGTTCTTAACCAACTTGACCGCGCGCGCCTCCTCAATCTCGGCAACGCTGCGCTTGGCACCAATCAGCTTTAATAGATGCTCGATTTCCTCGGCGCTCTTAATGTACACGGCATATGACCCCCGCCGCGCATTAACACGAGCATGGACCCCAATCTGCTCCAACAGATCGCAAAGCCCCTTGGCATATTGCTCGCCCTGCACCGCGATCTCCAAATGAAAATCGCCGCGGGGATCGGCCACGAAACCGCCGGCGATGAGCGCGCCGCGGATGTAGGCAAGCCTGCAGCAGGGACGGGCAACGATGTGCCGGGGAACACCGGCGACGAGCCCTCCCCTGCGGTCGAGAATGCCCAGCAGCACCAGAGCCTTGTCCAGGTCGGGTTGATCGGGCAAGGTGATGAGGTAGTTTCGAACCTTATGCAATACAGATTTACGGACGGTGAACTCCGTTTTGAGCTTAAGGATGCGATGCGTCAGTGTGATCATCGTGCGCGCGACGGCGCCCGTCTCGGTCGCGACCGTCAAACGATACCGCCCAGAGCCGGTAAGCGAGAGCGTACCACTCACGCGCGTGAGGGCGGCAAGCGTCGACAAGTCGCAGTATTCACATTCGGGTTCGCAGCGCGCAAGCTCGTCACGCACCTCGGCGGTAAACGACATGCAGGCCTATGCCTTCGTGTTGGCGCGCGACAGGTCGCGGTGGGAGATGCTCACATGATACTGAGCGCCTTCCAGGTAACGGGCCGTGGCCTCGGCAATGGCAACGCTGCGGTGCTGGCCGCCCGTGCAGCCGATGGCGATAGAAAGCTGCGGCTTACCCTCCGCGATATAGCCGGGCATGACCGTATCGAGCAGCTGCGTCCAGGCCTTCCAAAACTCCTGCGTCTTGGGATGGTCCAGAACAAAATCGGAGACCTTTTTATCGAGACCGGTCATCGTGCGCATCTCGGGATCGTAGAACGGATTAGGCAGAAAGCGGACATCGATCATAATGTCCGCCTCGACGGGCATGCCGTGCTTAAAGCCAAACGAGAATACGTGGACGTCCATGAGCTGCTGGTCGGACAGCTCGGAAAATGCCATACGTAGCTTGTTGCGCAGCGCAGAGGTGCGCAGACGGCTCGTGTCGATAATCATATCGGCTCGGTCGCGCACGCCCTGCAGCTGAAGGCGCTCGCGCTGAATGGCATCGGCCGTAGTCTCCCCCGGCTTGGCAATGGGATGACGGCGGCGATTTTCGCTGTAGCGACGAATCAGCACCTCGTCAGAAGCCTCCAGGAACACGATGTCGCAGCTCATCTCGCGCTCTTCGAGCGCGGCGACCGCATCGAGCAACTCGTCAAACAGCCCCTGGCTACGCAAATCGCAGGTGACGGCGAGATGCCTGCCCACGCCCGTATTGATGCCGACGAGCTCGGCAAGCTGGGCGATGAGACGCGGAGGCAGGTTATCGATGCAAAAATAGCCCATGTCCTCGAACACGTGCATGGCCTGTGTGCGGCCCGATCCGGACATTCCGGTGATGATGACGATATCGGGGATGCGCTCCGAGCGCTCCGCCGCATCCATGGCATCTCCCTTTTGCATGTGCTGCCTCCCGAAAACAAGCGCGGGACCCAGCAACCCGGATCCCGCGCGGTCAATTGCCTATATTGAGTATACCGCCCCGAGCGGATACGAGGTCTGTCTTACGCCTCAAGCGCAGCCTTGAACCAACTTGTAATACTCGTGGGGTGCGTGATGGCGGTGCCGACGACAACGGCCCAGGCGCCAGCATCGATCGCGGCGCGAGCCTCCTCGGGCGTATGCACGCGACCCTCACAAATGATGGGAAGGCCGGGGAATTCCTCAGTCGCCTGACGCAGGAGCGGCAGGTCGGGGCCATCGGCCATGGTGCAGTCGATGGCGGCGACGCCGTGAGAAAGCGTGGTGGATACCAGGTCAAAGCCCATATCAACAGCACGGCGAATATCCTCGATGGTGGCACAATCCGCCATCAGGAGCACACCCTCCTCGTGCAGCGGACGGAAGGTATCCTCGACCGTCTTGCCATCGGGGCGCGGACGATCGGTGGCGTCGATCGCCACGATATCGGCACCGGCAGCAACGCAGGCGCGAGCGTGACGCAGCGTCGGCGTGATGTAAACGCCCTCGTGCCCATCCTTCCACAGGCCGATGACGGGAACCTCACAGCGACCCTTAATGGCGGCAATGTCGGCAAGGCCCTGGCAGCGAATGGCGGCAGCGCCGCCGAGCTCGCAAGCGCGAGACATTTGAGCCATGGTCTCGGGCGTACGAAGCGGCTCGCCCATATACGCCTGAACGCTCACGACGAGCTTGCCCTTCAGGGATTGAATCAAAGGATCGACGGTCATAAGGCTGCAACCTTTCTCAGAACAGCCTCCCGAGGCGTGTTGTCTCGGGAGGCTCCTACAGCAGATACGTTTACTTCAACGAGGCAAGAAGATGCTCAGCGGCACCGATGAGCGGAGCATCGCCCTCCAGAGAACCGATGAGGATCGGCGTGTCCTGAAGCGGATCGAGCGCCTGGCTGGCATAGCCTTCGCGCACCGAATCCTTCCACGTCTGTGAACGCCAATCGGGACCTTGGTGAATCACGCCGCCCGAAAGCACGATGACCTCAGGGTCCAGGATGTTAGCGAGCGAGCCCAAGCTGGCGCCCAGCGCAAAGCCGGCGTCATTGATGACCTCGGTCGCCTTTGCGTCGCCCGCACGGCACAGGTCGTTCACATCGCGACCGACCGAAGGACGGCTGGGGTCGACGCGGCCAAAACGCTCATCGTACATTCGACCAATGGAAGTGCCCGAAGCAACCGACTCCAGATGGCCGGAACGCCCGCAGGCGCAGGGAATGCCGGCGGCAGCCGAGCACTCGATGTGGCCCATATGGCCGGCAGCACCATGGAAGCCCTGCATCACGCGGCCGTTCTCGACATATGCGCCGCCGATGCCCGTACCGATGCCAAGACACAAGACGGAGAACTTACCCTTGCCGACGCCCCAGTGGGCCTCGCCCAGTGCATGAGCCTGCACGTCGCCTACAACGGCAACGGGAAGACCGAGGTCCTCGCGCAGACGCGGCCCCAACTGAACGCCGGACCAGCCGGGCATGATCTCGTTGGCATACGCGATGGCGCCCGTCTTGGGATCGACGACGCCGGCGGCACCGATACCGACGCCAAGGACCTCGACATCGGGATTCGCCTCGAGAGCGGCCTTGATGGACGCCTCGATACGCTGGAAGACGGCCTCGCCGCCCTCCTGGGCCTCGGTAGGAACCTCGGCCTCAAAAACGGGATGGGGCACACTACCGTCAGCCGGGTACTCCATGATGGCAGTCGCGATCTTTGTTCCGCCGATATCGACAGAGCAGACGTACTTGTTCTCCATGTCGCTCTCCTTAGGAGATAAAAAACAACTACAGGAAATGCGCCGTCAGGCTAGCCGTCACAGCGCGGTAAAGGTTTTCTAGGTGCCTGAGATCGCCGAGAAACCGTGTGGCCATTGACCTAATGGGTCATGGCCACACGGTTGAACGGCGAGGTCGGGTGCCTGGAAAAGCTTTAAAGGAGACCGTTGTCCTGGAGGACCTTGCGAATCGCCTCGACGTTCTCGCCGGTCATGGCCTTCACCGGACGCGGCATGGTCGGGCTGTCGAAGATACCCATGAGGTTCATAGCGGTCTTGAAGGCGCCGACGCCGCCGGCATAGCCCTGAACGCCCGAGGTGACATCCCAGATGTGGGAGATCTCGTTGAGGCGATCCTGCTCGGCCTTGACGGTAGCCCAGTCACCAGCCTGAGCGGCCTTCCACTGACGCACATAGCCCTCGGGCTCAACGTTGGCGAGACCCGGGACGGAACCGTCGGCGCCACCGAGGTAAGCGCCGTCGACAACAACCTCGTGACCGGTGAGGATGCTCATCGGATGGCCATTCTTCTCGTTCTCCTGAACGAGGTAGCGGAACGAGATGTCATCACCCGAGGAATCCTTGACGCCAGCAAGGACGCCCTCGGCGCCGAGCTTGGCAAGGAGCTTCCAGGGGAGCTTGGTGTGAACGCACACGGGAATGTCATAGGCAAAGATGGGCAGGTCGAGCTCCTCATGCAGGATGCGGAAGTGCTCCTCGACCTCGGTCATACCCTGCAGGGCATAGAACGGGCAGGTGGCGACAAGTGCATCGGCGCCCAGCTCCTGAGCGACCTTGCCGTGCTCGATCATGCGCTCGGTCTCGGTATCGATGATGCCGACCAGAACAGGCACACGGTGGTCGACGATGCGCACGGCCTCGGCGATGATCTGGCGACGGCGCTCATCGGTGGAGAAAACGACCTCACCCGAAGAGCCCAAGAAGAACAGGCCATCGACGCCGGCGTCGATCATGCGGTTGATGCTGCGCTCAAAGGAGACAACATCAAGCTGATGATCTTCGGTATCGGGAACAACGACGGGAGGGATAACGCCGGTGAATTTCTGAGTTGCCACAAGAATCTCCTTAGTTGTCTGGCGAGCGGCCCTGTGCCGCCCACTCTTGTTGGCAGTGTCCAGGCCGCCTAGGCCAAAGAACACGGGTAGAACGTTTGGTTAAAAAAGTCGACGACTTCGTTTTCGAACGCATTGATGCGCTCGTGAGCGTATTTGGCATAGATGATATGCCTCCGGTCACACTCAAGACCATTGAATACGGCAAACTGGCCCTTGGGATCGCTCACGGCATCCATAAGCGATGTGCCCATGAGCACCGATCCGCGCACCCGAGACGACAGAGCCTCGAGACCACCGGGAATTGGATTGGCAACCGCCGTGCAGGCAAGGCCCCGCTCGTCCAGAGCAGAAACCGCCAGCGCGACTCCGCCGCCAAGGCCCTCGCCCCATGCAAAGATGCGGTCGGGGTCCATGCCATCAAGATTGCGCGCCACCTTCGCCAGCGCGCAACCCCAACGGACGCGCTCGACAAAAGCGGGCGAAGAAATCCCCCGCTGCAGGTCGTCCGCACCAGCAACATCGTCATCCAGCGCGAGGACGGCATACCCCATGGCGGCAAATCTCGTCATGTGATGCCAGCCGCGCACAGGCCGATCGATATCGTGGAACATCAGGCACAGCGGCACGCGCTCAGACACTCGGGCACGACCGACAGGCTCGATCAAACGAGCGTGAATCGCATCGTCACCGAGCTCAAAGGAGACCTCCGAGTAACGGGCGCAGGGGTTAACAAAGTCAATCGCCGTAATGGCCAGGCCTTGAATCTCAAGATTCGAAGCGCATGTCCCTAAATCAGAAACATCTGCTTGGACATCACCGCGCCAGTCCCGATATTCTGCGAGCCTTGACGAAACCGTTCCAGGAATTCCCACGAGCCCGGGGACAATCAGCTCATTAACATTGCTCTCGCACTTAGACATGAGCCTCCCCTCCCTTGCAGAAAAACGGAATGATCAGATCGTCAAAATCCTGAATCTCCTCGTGGCCAAAGCCTTCAAAGAACTCATGACGCTTTTCGCAGGTCAGGTTGTTATAGACCGCAAACTGCGTCGCTGGCGGGCAGACGATATCGGCTGTGCCGGTGCCAAACAGCACGGGGCATTTGACCATAGGGGCAAAGTTCTTGGAATCGAAGTACGCCAGCTTGGCATAGGCTTCGTCAATACGAGTCGAGTCCTCGTCAAACCAGCGAGACCAATAGCGCAGGCCCTCGTAGGCAATGTCGTCTGCATCCAAATCCCAGACTAGGCGGAAATCTGACAGGAAGGGATAGAGGATGGCGGCACGATTGATAAGCTCGCTGTTAAGCGCACAGGTCGCAATGCCCAAACCACCACCCTGCGACGCGCCGTTCACAAACACACGGGAAAGATCGATGCCCTCGAGCTCGCGAACAATACGGCACAGGATGCGAATATCTTGGTGCAAGCGGACATAGTAGAGGTTGGCCGGGTCGCCGTCGATGCCGGCGACGATATGCCCGGCAACCGTTGTGCCCTCAAATCCACCAATGTCCTCGGAGGGACCTCCTTGGCCGGGGCAGTCGAGGGCGATGAGTGCCATGCCCATGCCCGCAAACGACGCCTGCTCAAACCAGCTGCGGCTTGCACCCGGATACCCATGGAACTGAAGCACCAATGGCACGGGCTCGTCCGAGACGGGTTTAAGGTACTTGGCATGCAGGCGAGCGCCACACATGCCGGTATACCAGAGGTCGAAAAGTTGGCAGGTCGCGGCATCGGTGACCGATGCCGTGTCGATCGCATAGTCAAGCCCGACGGCGTCGGCCTCGGCCATGCGATCCTTCCAAAAGAGATCGAAATCTGATGGACGGGGCATGGCGCCTCGATATTCACCAAATTGATGTTGTAGCTCCTGAGCACTTGGCATGGCTCGTGAACCCAACCTTTCGAAATCGCAACGGAGGTGGGGCCCGCCAGGGCCCCCGGCGGCCCGGGGGGGTAAGCGGGGGGATTCGCGGCGGGGGGGGGGGGGCGCCCCCCCCCCCCCCCCCCCCCCCAAAAGGTGGTGGG
>CAMQHT010000044.1 GCA_947001705.1 uncultured Collinsella sp. | reverse complement strand
CATATTTGGCATTTTTTGCCCATCGTTATATAACTGACCCCCTGTAGCGGGCAAAAAAGAGGCCGCAGCCCATGGCCGCGGCCCGCTCGAAACCCAAAAGAGGCGCTACGCGCTGTAGCCCATCGCTTGCAGCACAAACATGACGACCGTCAGCACCGTAATCACGCCGATAGTCGCCCACGTGAGCACGTTCCACACGCGACCGTTGCGGTTGGCCCCCATAATGTGGCGATCCGCCGCGATAACCACCTGGAATACCAAAACTACGGGCAGCAGCACGCCGTTGATGACCTGCGAGGTCATCATAATCTGGAACAAATCGACGCCGGGCATGAGCACCAACACGGCAGAAATGCCGATGATGGCCGTAATGATGCCGCGATAGACCGGGGCCTCGTCCCAGCTGCGATCGGCGCCTCGTTCCCAACCAAATGCCTCGCAGATGGCACTCGACGTAACGCCCGGCAGCACGCAGGCAGCCAAAAAGCTCGCTGCGACCAGGCCCGAGGCAAACAACACCGTGGACCACTGGCCCGCGATGGGCTCCAGCGCGCGGGCGGCATCGGCGGCATCGCTAATCTGAATACCCGCCGGGAACAGCACCGTACCGGTCGTGATGATAATGAAGCCCGCAATGATATCAGCAGCAATCGAACCGCTCACGGTATCAATACGCTGCAGCACGATGTCGTCCTCGCCCGCATTCTTATCGACCACGTTGTTCTGAGCCAAGAAGATCATCCACGGTGCGATGGTGGTACCGATCGTTGCGACCACGAGCGACACGTAGCTGGGGTCGTTTTGAATATTGGGGACGACCAAGTCGACCGCGACCTCGCCCCAGTTGGGGCCGGCCATAAACGCGGCGACGATGTAGGTCACGAACACGCAGCTTACCAGCAGCAAAATCTTCTCGATGCGCTGGAAACTGCCCGACATGGTAAGCATCCACACCAGCAGCGCCACGAGCGGCACCGAAATGCTCGCCGGCACGCCAAACAGGGCAAGTCCGCTCGCGATACCCGCAAACTCCGAAATGGTCACGGCCGTGTTGGCGATCAACAGCGCCGCCATGGCCAGCACGCTCTTGCGCACGCCAAAGCGCTCGCGAATGAGCGACGCCAGGCCCTTACCCGTGACGCATCCGCAGCGCGCCGCGGTCTCCTGCGTCACGATGAGCAGCACGGTCATGACGGGAAGCATCCAGAGCATCTTGTAACCATAGCTGGCGCCCGCGCTGGAATACGTGGCGATGCCGCCGGCGTCATTACCCGAAAGCGCCGCCAACAGACCGGGGCCCATGGCGCCAAAGATGGCGGCGATGGTCAGCTTTTGCTTGGTGCTCGCCTTTTGCTTCGTGTTTTGCACGCGACCACCTATCCCATGACCGACATGGTGAGCAGCACCGCGGCGATGCAGTACGCCACACACGAGATCATGACGGCGATAACGTTCATGGCGGTACCCGACGTGTTAAGGTCGTGCTCGTCGCGCCAGAACAGCACCATCAGGTAAATCACGGCGCTCATGTTGCCCACCAGGCAGATGATGGCGGCAATGTTAAAGCAGCCGGTAAAGAGCTGCTCCTCAAACATAGAGGCATCGGGGAACGCAGCGGTGCGCACCAGCTGCGCGCACAGGTAAGTAACAAGCGAAAGGATCAGGCCCATGCCCGTGCTCTGGAAGAAGAATCCCAGGTACGGTTTGGGCTCGTCGTCGTGACCGTCGTACTCGAGGAAGTAGTTCTTGACGAACGACACCACGCGCGAGGCAGCCAGCAGCACGAGCGGCATGGCGCACATGGGGAACACCACCAGATGCGCGGAGCCCAGCGCCGTCCCCAGCACCGTCGCCATAATGCACGAGGCGATGCCCCACACGACGACCCAGTACTGACGATGCACGAACCAGCTGAGCACGTTCGTCGAGTCGTCCGACGCGCTATCGCCCGAGCCGACACCGGCGATCTGCAGGTCCTCCTGATGCTCCTCGGCGATTACGTCCATGGCGTCGTCGAAGGTCACGATACCCAGGATATGACGGTTCTCGTCGCAGACAGGGATGGCAACCAGGTCGTACTTGGTCATCTCGTCCGTCACGTCTTCCTGGTCCTCGTCGGGCGACACGTAGACCAGATCGCGATAGGCGAGCTGGCCCAGCGTGGCGTCGCGGTCGGCCACGATCAGCGTGCGCAGCGAAAGCACGCCCGTCAGCATGCCGCTCGGATCCTCGGTATAGACGTAATAGACGCTCTCAAAGTCCTCGTCGAGTTTGCGAATCGCCTCGATGGCATCGCCGACCGTCGCCGTGGCGGGCAGCGAGACAAACTCCGAGGTCATGATGCGGCCGGCGGTGTTGTCCTCGTAGCCCAGCAGATTACGAATCGCCTTCTCCTCCTTGACGCCCATCAGGCGCAGGAGCTTCTCGGCCTTCTCATAATCGAGCTCGTCGATCAGGTCGGCAGCATCGTCCGGGTCCATCATGGCCAGCATCGACGATGCGTCGGTATCGGACAGGCCCTCGAGCATCTCGGTCATGAGCTCGTCGTCATCGAACTCCGAGATGGCCTCGGCGGCCTGTGCCGTATCGAGCTGCGCGAACACCTGCGCGCGCAGGCGCGGGTCGAGCTGCTCGATGATGTCAGCGATGTCGGCAGGATGCAGCTCGCCAAGCGTCTTGTGCGACACCGAGAGCTGGATGTTCTTAGTCGAGCGATCGAGCAGGTCCATGTAAGACCAGGCGATAATGTCCTCGCTGAGCGGCTTGCCCAGGTGCTTCATAAAGCCCTCGACGACGTGCTCGAGCGCGGGGCTGATCGCGCGCAGCAGACCGCGGGCGCCGACCTCGGCACCCAGCAGGCGCAGCTGATTTTCGCCCGACATGGAGAACTTGATGTCGTTGACGCGCACGACCTTCATGCCCTGCGTGTCGACAATCTGCTTATTGAGCACGTCGCGAGCCAGCAACAGCTCGGTCGGCTGCAGGTACGAAAAACGGATTTCGGTGGCCGGCGACTTAAGGTGCACGCCCGTCTCGTCGATACGGTCGACCCATTTGCGCCAGCTGATCATAAACGGCGTCTTGCCGGGACCACGGAACGCGAGCGACGTCACGTGCGGAAAAACTTCGCCGGTTGCAATGCCAAAATCGTTCACAACGCCGAGCTTTTCGCCATCGACGTCCAAGACCGGCAATTTGAGCATCTCACTCAGATAATTCAATGGTGCTCCCCATCATTATTCCTGCGGACCGCGTGACCATGCCGGCACGCAATCCGTGGACTTTTAGACATGTATACGCATGCGCGGGCGGCACGCCGCTCGGCGCTCACACCCCGTGCACGCGCAGAAAGCACCTGCATGGGGTCATCGACTGTATGGTCGAGGTTTGGATTTCACCTGTAACCTTTCTCTTGACCCTCATTAACCGCAGTAACTATAGCATCAGCATCGCGCTGCGGCACCGAATTTATGCGCTGCACATTGCAGGCATACCAAACACTGACGTATCCGTGACATAGTCATTGGGGACGTTCTTACATGGCTACTCTGCGGTGTCGTCGTCCTCGGGGAGTTGGGGAAACACGGCGTTTTTGGGCATGGACACCTTGGTGAGCGAGGTGAGTTTTTTGCTCAATGCCGTGTCCGTCTTGACCAGGTCGCTGAGCGTCACGATCTTGTAGCCGTCGGCGACAAGGCCATCGATAATCTGCGGCAGCGCCTCGAGCGTCTGCTCGGCGCACTCATCGCTATCGGTGAGCAGCACAATATTGCCCGGCGTCACCGAGTCGAGCACGGTCGATACTTGCTCGTCAGCGCCGTTGAGCAGCCAGTCGCCCGAATCGATATTCCACGAAACCACGGCGGACACCAGGTCCATCGAATCGATCCAGTTTTGCTCGTCAAACGCGGCGTAGGGGGCACGCAGCAACATCGTCTCGACACCGGTCGCCGACTTAATCGCCTCGGTGCCCTTCGTGATCTGCTTGCGCACCGTCTCGCGATCCTCGCCCTTGAGCGAATCATCGCTGTAGCTGTTGGAGCCGATCTCGCACCCGGCATCGACAATCGCTTTGGCAGTAGCGGGCGAGGCTTCTGCGGCATCGCCCGAAAGGAAGAACGTCGCCGTGACGCCCTTTTCCTTGAGCACCTGCAAAATCTGCTTGGTCGCGCCGCTCGGACCCTCGTCAAATGTCAGGGCCACGTACTTTTCGTTGCCCTTGGGCGCTACGCTTGCGCACTCGACTACGCAGTCGGTGGCGGGCACGACCTCGCCGCGGTCCTGCGTCTTGCCCGACTGCTCGCCGACCCATATCTCGGAGCGGCCCTGAACGCCCCAAGTTTTGACATACTCAATAGCGCCCGTGCCCTCGACCTTGAGCTTTGGCTCGATAGTCGTGGCCTGGACCTCGTGCTTTTCGTAGGTGTTACGGCCATCCTTGACCGTCACCTTCTCGCCGCCCTCAAGTTCGCGGCTACCCCATTTGCCTTGCTTCACGCGCTTGCCGTCGATCTTCACCGACAGCTTTTCGCCGCCATGGCGCTTAAGCACGCTGTCGTCGACGGCCAGCAGATCGCCGGCGTCATACGTTTCGGTCAGGCTTTGATCGTCGATAAGATTCTGCAACGTAGAACCCACGCGCACCGCGGTCTTTTGCCCGTTGAGTTCCACGTCCACGCTGCGGTTGACGTAGCCCACGACGGCAGCGATAAACAGCACGAGCGCGCAACCCACGGCGATAAGCGCATAGGGCAGACGGGACGGTCGGCGCGGCGAGCGCCCGTTGCCGATGCGCGCGCTGCGATCGCTAAACCCACGGCTATGGTTGAGGTACATCGCGCCGGGTTTACGGCGACGTCGACGCTGACCGCTGGGCAGTTGCCCCAGGTCGCGGCGCGCCGTCGGACGCGCACCCGAGCGCCCGTTTAAGTTAGATCCGTTTTGGCGCATGTGCCCTCCCCCATAAACACAGCGAGCCGGAGCAACATGTCTCCGGCTCGCCTCCCATCATTTGGTACGTCGCTATTTGCTAGCTTTTGACGAGCCCCCGCTCGCCTTTTGATATTCGTCCTTAAAGGCCTTGAACATACCGCGCGTCTTGCCGAGCTGCTTGCCCAGTGCACGACTGCCCTTGTCCACGGCGACCGATCCCTTGTCATCGAGCACCTTGGCGCCCTTCTTGACCTTATCGCCTACCACGACACTGGCCTCGGCAGCCTTGGCGGCCGCGCCGCCCGAATACCCGAGCGCCTTGACCTCGTCCGAGACAATCATCGCGCCGTTCTCGTAGCCGCGCAGCATCGTCGGCGGCACCTGCGTGTCGCCCACCAGCACGCTCGAAGCGGCACCGGCGGTCACGTAGAACATCTGCACAATACCCGAGCGCGGCTTGAACTCAACGTCCGAGCAGTAGCCCACGACATCGCCCGATTCCGTGCGCACGTCCATGCCGACCCAGATGATGCAATCGTCCAGGTTGATATCGAGGCGCTTGGCCGCGGCGGCATCGTAGGTGCCCTTGACGTCGTCGACCGCGACAGCACCCTCATAGACGCCGATGGCATCGAGCGCCACAAAGCGGTCGGGACGCTCGATCATACCCGCGATATCGGACTGGCGGACCATAAAGCCCACCACGCGCGTGCCGCCCGGGGTAAAGACGGGAAAGTGAATCTTGCCGAGCTTTTTAGGGCTGCGCGGCGTGCCGTCCTTTTTGGTGCGCTTGTCTTCGGCGGGTTTGCGGTAAACCTTGACGCCGACAAAATCCCCTGCGCGCATTATGCCTCGGTCGAGGGCTCCGTGGCCTCGGTGTCGGCCTCGGCGACGTTCTCGACCACGACGTCGGCAGCGGGCGTCACGTTGCCGCCCGAGATGGCGTCGTTGAGCTGCTCGCGAAGCTGGTCCATGCGCTCGCGGGCCAGGTCAACCTTGGCGCGCAGGTCATCGGTCTTGGCGTCGACCATCGGACCAAAGTCGTTGACCGCGGCACGAGCCTCCTCGGCACTGTGCTCGTAGGTGTCACGCATGTTGTCCCAGGCATCGTTGGCGATATCGGCGGCCATGGCGCGGGTCTCGGCACCCGAGCGCGGGGCCAGAGCAACGCCGATGATAGCGCCGGCGGCAGCACCAAAGAGCGCACCGGAGACAAAGCTGAAAGTCTTTCCCATGATCATTCCTCTCCTGCGGGCACCTCGATGCCCACCGTTTGAATGCTGTCCATTATACCCGCAGCGCAACACTTGCCGTCGCGCTCATCTGCGTACGGTAAAAGCACAGGTACATGATGGTGATAAGCGAGTGAGCCTACTCCTGAGGCGCAGCCGGCATGGCCACCGTAGCAGCCGGGTCTTCGCCGGCGCCATCGACGAGCGGCAGGCTGCCCTCGTGCGCCGAGCCGGACGGAGCCGTTGCCGCACCGCCAAAGACGGCCGCGGGGGCCTCGTGGTTCTCGACGACCGCGCCCTCGGTATCGATTGGCATCTGCGGCTCGTCGTCAAAGCTCGGGACGCCTTGGGGCTCCGCAGACTCGGGCTCAGCAGGCGCCTCGGCAACGGGCCCAGCGTCGGCGTCGGCAGGAGCGTCGTGCTCGGGCGCATCCTCGGCCACGTCCTCGCCGTTCGCAGCGGCAACGGCCTCGTGCGGGTCCTTGCCCTCGGCCTCGGCGCGCATGCCCAGCACCAGGTTGCGCAGGCCAGCGACCGTGCCTTCCACGTCGGGGGCCGGCTGGTCAGCGTGCAGGTACGCCCAGTCCATCATAAAGGTCGCCGATGACAGCGCGCCAATGGCCAACGCGTCGTCGGGACACGAAAGCTCAACCTCAAAGACACGTTCATCATGCTCGCTCACGCGGGTGCGACCGCACGAGATGCTGCCGGCAAGACCGGTCTCGTTCATGAGCTCGACCGTCACGTGCTCCAGCAGGTGGCAAAGCTCGGTCTGGCCCATGCAGTCCTGGAACTCGCGACCCGAATCGCCCAGGCACAGATGCTTGGCAATCGCGGGCACCAGGTAGTACACGCGCGCCGTGGCCTCGATATCCTCCGAGGTCATGAGCGGCATGCCGGGGTTCACCAGCACGTGCGCGCAAATCTTGTCCTCGCTGACGGTGACCTTAAGGATGTTGAACAGGCCTGCCATAACTCTCCCCTACTCGTCCTTGCCCTACTCGTCGCCATCGTGCGGATCCACAGAGCCCGCACCCGACGCCGCCGGCTTCTCTGCCGGGGACTCGGAATCCTTCTTATCGGTTTCGGCCGGAGCGATCACGCGAATGAGCGAGATACGCTGGCCACGCATCGACTGTACCTTGAACTTGTACCCTGCGACCTCAAACACCTCTCCGATGTCGGGCACCGAGTCGCAAAGCTCCAAAATCCAGCCGGCGATGGTCTCATAATCATCGCTTTCCTCGAGCGGCCAACCAAGCTCAATCGCGTCATCGCACGAAAAACGCCCATCGACGAGCCACTCGCGGCGCGAGAGGCGCGTGAGGTACTTGTTGTCGGGGTCGAACTCGTCCTCGATCTCGCCGACGATCTCCTCGACGATGTCCTCGATGGTGATGATGCCGGCCGTGCCGCCGTACTCGTCCACGACGACCACGATCTGGTCGTGCGAGGTCTGCATCTCGGACAGCAGCGGCAGGATGTCCTTGGTATCGGGCACAAAGGTGGCGTCGCGCAAAAAGTCGGCAATGGGCTGGTCGCCCTTGCCGTCGAGCGCGGGCTGGATCAGGTCCTTGATGTGCGCGATGCCCGCGACATTGTCGGGGTCCTCGTGATAGACGGGGATGCGACTGAAGCCGGTCTGGCGCATGGTGGACAGCACGTCGGCGACTGTCTCGTCGTCCTCGCACATGGTGGTGTCCACGCGCGGCACCATGACCTCGCGGGCAACGGTGTCGCCCAGGTCAAAGATCTCGTGGATCATGCGCTTTTCCTCGTCGAGCAGGTCGTCCTGCTCCGAGACCATGTACTTGATCTCTTCCTCCGAGACGTTCTGGCGGTCATCGGCGCTCTTGATGCGCAGGATGCGGGCCAGGCCGTCGGAGCAGGCACCAGTCAGCCACACGAGCGGGCGGGCGATCTTTTGGAACACGGAAAGCGGTCCCACGACCTGCTTGGATACGCCCTCGGCGTTGGCCAGACCAATGCGCTTGGGCACGAGCTCGCCGATCACGATGGACACGAAGGCGACCGCGACGGTGATGATGACCGGCGCCAGGCCGCGCGCAATGGCGGAAAGCGGCGCGATGCCAAAGCTCATGAGCCATGTGGCGAGCGGGTCGGACAGGCTCGTCGAGGCGACGGCGGACGAGGCGAAGCCCACGAGCGTGATGGCGACCTGGATGGTGGCGAGCAGCTGGTCGGAATCGGCGGCGAGCTGGACGGCGCGCTCGGCGCGCTTATCGCCCTCCTCGGCATCGTGTTCCAACACGGCGCGCTTAGCCGTGGTGAGAGCCATCTCGGACATGGAGAAGTAGCCGTTGATAAGCGTTAAAACGAGCGTGGTAATAAGGGAGATGGTTATGTCCATCGGGAGTTTCTCGAACCTCCAAGATTCGGGACGTTGGGCAGTAAGCGTAGGTGACGGATAGGGCAATTGCGCCGGTCGCCCGTGCGAGCGGAGCCGTGGGCGCGGTCGCTAGATTACGAAGAGGATCACCGCCATGAACTGGAAGATGCTGCCGGCGAGCACCCACAAGTGGAAAACACTGTGCAGATAGCGCACGTTTTTGGCGATATAGAACGGCACGCCCACGGTATAGCACACGCCGCCGACGGCGAGCAGGGCAAGTGCCACGGGGTTGAGCAGCGACACGAGCTCGGGCAGCTTAAAGACGACAAGCCAGCCCATCAGCAGGTAGACCAGGCCACTTACCCAGTGCGGTTGACGCTCGCGCATAAAGCACTCGAGGGCAATCCCGACGATGGCGATGGCCCACACGGCAAAGAACAGCGCAGGGCCGCCGTCGTTTGCGAGCGTGATGAGGCAAAACGGGGTATAGCTGCCGGCTATGAGCAGGTAGATGCAGCTGTGGTCGATGATGCGAAACACGCGTTTGGCGCGAGCGGGCTGAATCGCGTGATAGAGCGTGGAGGCCAAGTATTCGAGGATGATACTGACGCCATAGACAATCGCCGCGGCCATGTGAGCCGGGCCTCCGCCGCGCAGGGCAGCGAATACGATCAGGAGCACCAGGCCCGCGATACCCAGCAGGCAGCCGACACCATGGGTGACGGAGTTCATGATCTCCTCGCCCACCGTGTAGTGTGGAACGGCCGCGGTCTTGGGTCGCGGCTTAGAACTGTCGCTCGAATCGGACATGCCGGTTACATCCTCCAATGTAAAGAGTTCTCAACACTATATCAAAGCGTCTGGGTACGTGCGAAATTTGCACCATCCGTGACCCTTTGTTTACCCATTCTTTGCTTGTTGACGCATCAACGGCGAACATCCATAATGCGCTTGGTTTAAATGTTGATGTATTAACATCTTATAGGAGAATACCACATGGCTCAAAACGCACATTCCCATCGAAAGCTCAAGATAGCCGGCATCGTTGCACTGGTGGCTGTCGTTGCGCTGCTCGGATTTGCCGGCAACTTTCTGTTTGACTTCGCGCTGAATCCCCGCGCTCCATACACCATGAAGATGATGCAGGACGGCAAGGACGGCAAGGAAAGTGAGCAGCCGGATGCCGAGGGAACCGAGGCACGGGCATGGTTTAAAGAGAACCGCGAGAGCAGTAGCCTCACCGCAGATGACGGAACCGAACTTGCCGCTTGGTATTTTGCCGCCCCAGAGAGCACGCACAATTACGCTATCTGCCTACACGGATACACCGATGAGCCCATCGGTATGGCCCGATACGCCAAACGATTCCATGACCGCGGCATGAACGTACTCGCACCTGCCGCCCGCGCCCACGAGCGCTCCGGCGGCGACTATATCGGCATGGGCTAGCCCGAGCGCCTCGACATCGTCGCGTGGATCGAGCGAATCGTTCAGGCTGACCCCGAGGCGCGCGTCCTGGTCTTTGGCGAGTCGATGGGTGCAGCAACCGCCATGGACGTCGCGGGGGAATCTCTGCCCGCAAACGTGAAATGCATTATCGAGGACTGTGGCTATACGAGTGTTTGGGACGAGTTTTCTCTGCAGCTCAAGGATGTATTTGGGCTGCCCAGTTTTCCTTTGCTCGATGTGGCCAACCTGGTGTGCAACGTGCGCGCAGGCTACGACTTTCATAAGGCGAGCAGTGTGGAGCAACTCAAACACGCGACGGTTCCCATGCTGTTTATCCACGGCGACCAGGACACCTTTGTGCCGTACGACATGCTCGACCAAAACTACGACGCGTGCGCCAGCAAGGTCAAGCAAAAGCTCACCATCCATGGCGCCACCCACGCCAAGAGCGCGCAAGTTAACCCCGAGCTCTACTGGAACACGGTCGGCGACTTCCTCGGAAAGAATTTTTAGGCAAAAAGCAACGTCCGGGGCTTTATCTGACCCCCTATTTTCGAAGTATGCGGCAAAATCTGGAACCGCCGACCAGACCGCAGTTTTATCAACAATTTATCAAGGGTTTTGTTGCCAAAAAACGTCGTGTGCTCGGCGGTCTCGAAATTTGCCGCATACTTCCGGAAATCCGCCCGCGAGCGCTGTGCTCGCGGGCGGATTTTGCTCGACTTACGCCACAGAGGCGCTTATTTTGTCCAATAGCTAGGTGCTACTTGACCTCGATGAGCTCGTACTTGCTCGTGCCCAGGCCGATCTTCTCGGCATGAGCGATGCACGCGCGCCAGTCGGTGTCGGGATGCGTGATGCAGAAGGGATCCTTGGCCTGCTCGCCCTCCAAATGCTCGTGGTTATGCTCCATCTTGGCCGCGCTGTCGGTAAGCTCGGTGTTAGGCAACGGCTCGGACGCCAGGACAGCGTCGGCGCAGGCCTGATCGATGGCGACCGGGTCGAAGCTCGCGAACATGCCGATATCGTTGACGATAGGCGTGTCATTCTCGGGATGGCAATCGCAATTGGGGCTGATGTCCATTGCGAGCGAAATATGGAAGCTGGGGCGATCCTGGACAATGGCCTTCGTATACTCGGCGATCTTGTAGTTGAGTACGTCGGCCGCGGCATCATAGTCGGGCTTGATGCAGTCCTGGTTGCACGCCGCAATGCAGCGTCCGCAGCCCACGCAGCGATCGTGGTCGATGGCAGCCACGTGAACCGTGCGGGTGTTGCCGTTGGCAAGCTCGCGCTCACGCGTACCGTCAAACGTGATGGCGCTGTGCGCGCAAATCTTCTCGCAGGCACGGCAACCTACGCAGTTGGTAGTATCGACGCTCGGCTTGCCGGCGGCATGCTGCTCCATCTTGCCGGCACGGCTGCCGCCTCCCATGCCCAGGTTCTTCATGGCGCCGCCAAAGCCCGCCTGCTCATGGCCCTTAAAGTGCGTAAGGCTGATCACGATGTCGGCATCCATGAGTGCCTGGCCGATCTTTGCCTCGCGCACGTACTCACCGCCCTCGACCGGGACGAGTGCCTCGTCGGTGCCCTTGAGGCCGTCGGCGATGATGATCTGGCAGCCCGTGGCATACGGGGTAAAGCCGTTCTGATACGCGGTGTCGATGTGCTCGAGCGCGTTTTTGCGGCTACCCACATAGAGCGTGTTGCAATCGGTGAGGAAGGGCTTGCCACCCAGCTCCTTCACGACATCTGCGACGGCGCGGGCGTAGTTGGGGCGCAAAAAGCTCAGATTGCCCAGCTCGCCAAAGTGAATCTTGATGGCGACGAACTTGTTCTCAAAGTCGATCTGCTCGATACTGGCGCGGCGAATGAGGCGCTTGAGCTTGTCGAGCTGGCTCTCGCGAGCATGCGTGCGCAGGTTGGTGAAGTACACCTTAGCGGGTGCTGCGGGTGCAGTTGCGGTCATAGATCTATCCCCTCGGTCTATATGGCGTTACAGACATAAGAGGATGGTACCCGTTGAAGTAGGGTCGAAGTCAAGCGCAACACCGAGTCGTTAGGCACTCATTGGGGACAGACTTAAATGAGTGAAACCACTCATTGGGGACGGACTTAAATGAGTGGCAGCTAGGAACGTTCCCTTCCTGCCGACAGTTGAGGACAGTCCTTGCCAGCCCGGCCGGCGAGCCGGCGAATCGGCAAAGACCGTCCCCGATGACTAGTCGTTCAAGAACGTCCCCGATGACTACTCTTGCACCTTGAGGGCCTCGGCTAGGCTGACGTGCTTGATAGAGCGCGTGTGTAGCAGCGCCACGACCAGGTAAGTTGCAAAGCCGATGCCCACGCACGCCGCCATGGACCAAGTGGGCACGTAAATCTCGATATTGCCGTTATAGGCGAGCAGCATCGAGCGGAAGATGGCCGTGAGCGAGCCAATAATGACCGGCAGGCTCAGCACGAGCGATGCCACCACGCACAGCGTGATCGAGCGGATGTACAGATGCGAGATCTCGCTATCGCGATAGCCAAAGACTTTCATGTAGCTGATCGAACGGGCGCTGTGGTCGATCACCGCTTTGGTCAGCAGGTACATAAACAGCAGGAAGATAAACACCGCGAGCCCGATCATCATTCCGATCATTTTGCTCATCATGCCGATGAACTGGTCACCCACGGCGCGCATGTCGTCGGGCGTGGTGTCGCCGGCAAAGTAGCGCGCATCGAGGTCGAGCTCCTCATCGCTCACATAGCCGTTGAAGTAGGCGGCATCGTTGCCGAACAGCTCGTTAAAGTCGTCGATACTCATGTAGATATTCATGTCCGACTTGGAGCCCCAGGCGCAGTCCTTGCCCGCATACTCAAGGGAATAGTGCTCGCCCTCGTACTTGTCGCTGAGCGCGACCTTCTGGCCCTCGCTCCAGCCAAACTTGTCGAGCAGGCCGCCGCCAAAGACAACGCGGCCGTCGCCGACATCGAGGTTCTTCCAGTAGCGCGAGTTGGGCGAGATGCCGTAGACAGAGATGGCCTCTGTGCCGTTTCCCTCGCCTCGGTCGTATTGCAGCTGGTAGACGGCATATTTCTCGGCCTGCGCGATTGCGCCCGCGCCGTTGTCGGTCGTATTGACCGGGTGGATATCGTCGTTGTCAGTGTCGATTTTCGACGCCTTGTCGATCAGGTCGATAGCCTCATCGCGGTCGCAGCCGAGGGCATCGGCAAGATCGTCAAGGCGCGCGTAGAGCGCATCCCTCTTGTCCTGGACCTTGGCGAGCGCATCCTGCGCTGCGGCCAGGCTCTCGGCAGACGGAGATGCGTTCGCGGCGTCGGCTGCCGCCTGCGCCGCATCGGCCGCGTCGTCAAGCTCGTCATCGGCATCCTGGGCGGCGGAAAGCAGCGCGCCGTCAACCGACTGCAAGCGCTCGAGTGCCGACCACTGCTCGCGCTCCTCGGCAGTGCCCTCGAGCTCCAGCGGAGCCTTAAGCGTGTACTGGTGCTCGGCGACCAGGCTCGTCTCGAGGTTGTCCGCGTAGTGCGTCATCGTGGGCAGAATCGCCAGGCCAAAGAGCAGCAGCAGCGAGGCAAACGCAATGCCCACGAAGAGCGTGGCGAAGTTGCCCAGGTTGCGCAGGAAAACGCGCAGGCGAAAGCGCGAGACAAAGCCCATGCGCTCCGGCAGCTGCATACCGCGCTTGGTGCCCGACTTACCGCTCGCCTCGTGACGAAGGAACTGCAACGGCGTCTTGCCCATCTTGCGAAGCAGGCCCACCAGCGTGATGAGAATGAGCGCGGCGGCGGGAACCACGGCACACTTCACGAAGATCTCCCAGCTCCAGTACACCTGGAAGGGCGGCAGGCTGTACGAGCCGTAGTAGAGACCGCGCATGGGCTCGGTAAAGAACGCAACGCCGAGTGCGGTGCCCAAAAGCGCCGCGACCACGCCCACGATGGCGGGAAGTGCCAGGTAGTGCAGCACGATCTCGCGGCGGCGATAGCCGCTGGCGAGCAGCGTGCCGATGATGGCGCTCTCCTCCTCGATGGTGGCGTCGGTGAGCACCACAAAGACAAACGCCATGATCACGATGATGATGTCGAGCAACGTCATCCACATCATGGAGTCGCCGTCCACGTCGTCGCGCGCATAGCCAATGCCCTGGTTGGAATCGGCATCGATCAGATCGTCCACGCGCGCATCGGCATCGGTCAGCGCCTCGACCATATCCTGCTCCGCATCGATGCGATCCGCGGTGGGGAGGTCGCGATCGGCAAAGGTGAAGGAGTAGGTGTAGGCAGGCGCGCCGCCGGCATCCTCGAGCGCAGCAAAACCGGCGTCGGTGACCTCGGCCACGCCGTACGTGATGGTGTTCACCGTAAAGTCCGAATTGTTGAGGAACAGCGCCTGGCTATCGGGCTGGGTCATGATGCCGCAGATGGTGTAGGTGCGCCCCTCGAGCTCGACTTTATCGCCGATGGCGAGGTCGTTGTTGGTGGCAAAGACGCGGTCGATGGCCACCTCGTCGTCCGCCTTTGGCTGCTTGCCTTCGCAGTAGGACGCGATATCGACCTTGGTGCGGTGCGCATAGGTGCGCAGCGTGCGTTTGGTGCCGTCGTCGCCGGCGGTCTTTTTGATGATGGCATCGATGGAGAAATTCTTGTAGAGCGTGACGCCGCCGACGTCGTCGGCTGCATCCTTGGCTGCCTTGAGCTGGTCTTTGGTGGCCTCGAAGGAGGTAGTCACGCGGCCGTCCTCAATCGTGTAGTCGTCGCGCATGTCGTCAATGAGGCAACCGATGGAATGCGCCGCGAGCAAAAAGCCCGACGTGAGGGCGATGCTTCCGCACATAAGCAAAAAGATGCCCAGGTACTTGCCGATATTGCGGCGCAGCTCGCGCGGGAGACGTTTTGCGAGAGGTGTCATGGCGCCGCCTACCAATCGAGCTCGGCGGCCGCGACGGGCGACTCGTTGAGCTCATCCTCGACGATGCGCCCGTCGCGCAGACGCAGCACGCGGTTGGCCATGCGGGCGATGGCGGCATTGTGGGTGACAATGATGATGGTGCAGCCGTAGGTGCGGTTGACATCCTCCATGAGCTGCAAGATTTCCTTGGACGTCTTGTAGTCAAGCGCGCCCGTGGGCTCGTCGCACAGCAGCAAGCCCGGGTTTTTGACGAGCGCGCGGCCGATGGCGCAACGCTGCTGTTGGCCGCCCGAGACCTGGCGCGGGAACTTGTTGCGGTGCTCGTAGAGGCCCAGCGAGCGTAGGAGGTCGTCGATGTTGAGCGGTTTTTTGGACAGGTGCGCCGTGACCTCGATGTTTTCCTTGATGGTAAGGTCGGGCACCAGGTTGTAGAACTGGAAGACAAAGCCCAGCTCGCGGCGGCGGTACTCGCCCAGATCGGCAGGCTTGAGCACCGTGAGGTCGCAGCCGTCCACCATGATGGAGCCGCCGTCGGCATCCTCCAGGCCGCCGATCAGGTTGAGAAAGGTCGACTTGCCCGAGCCCGAGGGTCCCAGCATGACGCAGATCTCGCCGCGGTTGATGGACGTGTCGATGCCATCGAGTACCGTCAGGCGCGCATCACCGTCGCCATAGTGTTTCTTGAGCCCTTTGACCTGGACATACACTTGCTTTGTCGCCATGCTATCCCCCGTTGTTAGCCTTCAGCTACTTTTCTAGGCTAATAGTAAACCCAGGTGAACTATTTTTAAGCGACAGGCGCGATTTTTTCCAAACCAGTCATTGGGTACTCATTGGGGACAGACTTAAATGACTGAAACCACTCATTTAAGTCTTTCCCCAATGAGCGTGTCCCCAATGAGTGGTCGTCGTTTAAGAACGTCCCCAATGACTAGGTGGAAAGGAGTGTCCCCATCTGCCGGCAGAAAAGGAACGTCCCCAAGTGACGGGTTGTGGTTAGGCGCGGGATTTGTTGTGGGCAAGTGCCAGGCCTACGGCGGCGATGGCGGCGGCGAAGAGCACGGTGACGCCCAGGTCGCAGGCGATGTCGCCCAGCACGGTGGACGTCAGGTCCGCGGCGAGCGCCTTGCCGATCGCATCGTTCACCCAAAACGTCGGCACAAAATGCGCCGCGGTCTGCACGGCCGAACCCATCAGCGACAGCGGCATCCAGGCGCCGCCCAAAAACGTCATGAGCATGCCGAGTAAGTTGCCCACGCCGTTGAGCAGCTCCTCGCGCGCGCCCAAGCTCGACAGCGTAAAGCCAACGGCCAGCGGCGTGCACGCCAGGGCAAACGTCGCCGCCAGCGCCAGACACACACGACCCATGCCGACCTCGGCAACCGCGCCGGCAAAGCCCACGACACCCATCATGCTCGACACAAACCAGATGCAGACGGTAAGCACCGCGGCAGCCGCGAACACGGCAAGCGAACGCTGGCGCTCGGAGACCGGGCCGGCCTCCATGCGGCGCACGCGCTCGGGCTCGTTCATGCCCGAGAACACCAGTCCCACCGACACGATGACCGACGAGATGATCGCGTACGCGCCAAAGTTGAAGTACGACTCGAGCGTGGCGGCGGCAGTCGAGTCGACCTTGACCTGCTCAATCTGGACCTCGGCACGCTTGGCGGCAGCATGCTCGGCAGCCTTGGCGACATCGCCGTCGGAAGCAGCGGGTTCAAGCGCCGCCGCAGCGCCCGCGAGCGAGACCCACCGCGAGGCCTCGGCAGACGAGAGCGCCGCCGCCATAGTGCCGGAGCCGTACGTCACGTCGAGTTTGGGCAGGGCCTCCCCCGCGCGGGCGGCTGCAACGAGGTCGTCCTCAAACCCCTCCGGGATAAAGAACACGCAATCGGCGCTGCCCTTGGCGCTGTTGCTCTTGGCGAGCGCATCCGCAAGGTCGTACGTGTCGTCGCCGACGCCCGTGACCAGGTCAAAGCGTGAGCCCAGGTGCTTGGTGAGCGCCCGCGAAAGGTCGCTATTGTCGCGGTCGACCACGATCACGTTGGTGTCGTAGGGCTTGTACTCGGTAAGCTGCGACGAGTTCCAGCTCACCGAGGCCGCGATGAATACGCCCATGAGCGAGATGAACACCGTATAGATGAGCAGGTAGAGCGGGTGCGCGAGCGCCATGCGAAGCGCGGTCTTAAAGGTGCTCATAGCGGCTCCTTCCAAAGATCAGCGTAGCGGCGGCGACAAACACCAGGGCCATCAGGACGAGCGCACCAGCGCGGACGGCAAAGGGCCCCAGGTCCTCAAAGAAATACAGGCGATTGAACATGTCGCAGATGAGCTTGACGGGGTTGAGCCAGCACTCGGCCGGAAAGGCGCGGGCGACGTCGTCGGCAAGCGCCATCGCCGGCTCGCCGTAGAGGCCGGCGAACAGGGCGCATGTGGTGGCAAAGCCCGTGAGGATGCCCGACTTGGATGCCTTGCCGCCCTTAACGGGAAGCGTGCCCACAAAAAGCCCCAGGCCCGTGGCGGCAAGCGCGGATGCAGCCCCGCCCAGCAGGCACAACCCCTCGCGCCCGCCAAAGTCGACGCCCACGACCAGGCGCACGTAGCCGATCGCAACCGCCATCGATGCAAAGGAAACCAGCCACGAGCCGACAAAAATGCCGGCCAGCGACGCCGTCTTGGAAAGACCGCCCACGCAGCGGCGCGCGCCGAGGCCGGACAGATTGGGCTGCAAATCGACGACGCTCAAGGCGGCAAACTCGGCAGACATCATCGCGACCAGGCCAAAAAGCGCGTAATAGTAGATGACCGTGCCATCGGGCGTGGCACGAGTCAGGCTCACGCGGCGGGTTCCGCCCTCGAGCGACAGGGCGCGCGCAACCGCCGCCGGATCGGCGAGCGCCGCCGGGTTGTCCTGGGCAATCTGGGACATGAGCTCGGCATTTTGCGTATACGAGCTTGCCACCGTTTCAAGGATGCTGCGGTCGGTGAGCACCGACGAGGCGCGCGAGCTGTCGTAACTCGATAGCAGCGTGAGCCTGGGCGTGCCCGCGGCATCAACCGTATAGATGCCCGCGACCTCGCCGGCCTTGAGCGCTTTGCGCGCGGCAGCCAAGTCTTCGTACTCGCTCACATCGAGCAGCTGATCGTCGCTTGCCTTGGCAAGCGAAGCTGCCACGTCCTTAAAGGTCGAGGCATCCCAGGCCTCGTCCGCCACGACGGCAACCGGCACCGGGTCGACCGTGCCGTCGGAGCTGAGGTTCGCAAACATAAACATGAACATCGTGGAAAGCGCAATAGGAAAGAGAGCGCCCCAGACCCACGTGCTCGGCCGGCGCAGCAGCGTCTTGACCGTGGTGATGATGGTGTTGAACATGGCCGCCCCCTAGTCGCGCAGCTCGCGGCCGGTGATCTCGAGGAATACGTCGTTGAGGGTCGGCGGTTCGGAATAGATGCGGCCGAGCGGCACGTCATGCGAGCGCAGCGCATCGAGAATGTCCGTCAGGTTGTGCGGGCTCGCTTCGCACGAAAACGTGAGCTGTCCCGCCGTTGCCGAAAGGTCCAGAACGTGCGGCAGGCTTGCGACGGCACCGAGCGCCGCGCTCGGAACCTCGCCGACCTCGATTACAATCTTCTCGCCCATCTGAATCATGCGCTTGAGCTCGTCGTTAGTGCCCTGCGCCAGCACGCGCCCACCGTCCATGATCATGATGCGGCTGCAGATCTGCTCGACTTCCTCCATGTAATGGCTGGTATACACCACCGTGGCGCCCTCGTCGCGCAGGCGGCAGATGCCCTCCAGGATGGCGTTGCGGCTTTGCGGGTCGACCGCCACCGTGGGTTCGTCAAAAAAGATGAGCTCGGGCTTGTGCGCGATGCCGCAGGCAATGTTGAGACGGCGCGCCAGGCCGCCCGAGAGCTTGCCGGGGCGGAACTTGGTAAAGTCGCCCAGGCCGACAAAGTCGATCGCCTCGTCCACCAGCGCGCGGCGGCGCTTGCGGTCGTTGACGTAGAGACTGCAGAAATAGTCGATGTTCTCGCGCACGGTGAGCTCGTCGAACACCGCCACCTGCTGCGGCACCACACCGATGCGGCGCTTGAGGTCGTAGCGGGCGGGCGTCATGCGCTCGCCGAACAGCTCGATGGTGCCTTTGTCGTAGGCGAGCAGCTGCAGGATGCAGTTGATGGACGTGGTCTTGCCCGAGCCGTTGGGGCCCAGCAGGCCAAAGATCTCGCCGGGGGCGATACTCAGGTTAAAGTGGTCGAGCGCAATAAGGTCGTCGTAGCGCTTAACGAGGTTTTCGACGTGGACGATGTCTGTCATGAGGCGGCCCTTCTGTTGCTTGCGGCCCGGTACGATTGCATCATCGCAGGAGCTGACGGCGCGCACCAGTGAGCTTTGTCACGAGTGCGGGGGGGGGGGGGGGGCGGCCGGCCCCCCCCCCCCCCCCCCGGGGGGGGTTTTGTACGGGGGGTTGTGTGGGGGCGCCCCCCCGCGCGGCGTGGCCGTCCAAAAAACCAAT
>CAMQHT010000043.1 GCA_947001705.1 uncultured Collinsella sp. | reverse complement strand
TTTTGGACATTTTGCCCTCCAAACGGCACTACCGCCGGCTACATCCTGCAGATATGCTGGGCGTAATCGCATAGGCCCTATGAGGATGGGAGTAACCATGGCCGCCTTGTTCACGACCCCCAAGCGCAATGACAAAGCCTCTGGAGCCCATTTTATCGAGCCCGGCGTGCGCCGTCGCACGTTGCTCGCACACGGCAGCTGGCGCCGCGTGAGCGCGCCGCATCGTCGCGGGCGCCGTGTGCGCGCTCACGGTGAGCTCGCTGCTCATGCCGAGCGTCTCGCTCGCAGCGGAATGGGTCAAGGTCGGCGGCAACAAGTACAACACCGCGGCGAGCGACGAGGCCGGTACCTGGTCGTGGGACGGCGCCGACGACTTGAAGCTCAACAACTATAACGGCGGCGAGATCCAGGCCGCAGGCAAGCTCAACGTGAATTACTCGGGAACCAACATCGTCACTGCCGAATGGATCGAAAGCATCAACGTTTCTCATGGCACTAACGAGAATGCCGAGCTCAATATCCAAGGCGACGAGGGCGGCACGCTCAGCGTGACATCCACTGAGGACGCTATCCTCTCCACGGGTAATATCAACATCGACGGAGCCGGATCCGTCAACGCCACGAGCACTGGGTCTGATGCCATCAATGCCGGGGGTGATCTCGCTATCAAAGGTTCGGGCAACGTCAACGCCACGGGTGCATCGGATGGCATCAGGGCAAACGGCAATATCACGATTGACGACAGCGGAGCCGTCACCGCCAGGGCCACCAAGGACAAGGGTATTGGAACCGACAAGAACCTCACCATCAAGGGTGGCGGGACGGTCAAGGCAAGCTCCGAGAAAAACGCTGCCGTCGAGGCCAAGGGCAGCCTCGCAGCCACAAACGCCTCCCTCAACGTAAACGGTGCTGAATATGGCGTCTATGCCCACAAGGGCATCACCCTCGATCATGCAAACGTGACGGTCCGTGCAGGTAAAGGCAGATACGGTGGCGCCATCGCCCTCTTCACCTACCAGGACGACATCGTCGTCAAGAACGGCTCCACCGTGGACGCGTTTGCGGAAGGCGAGGTTTCGGCTGCATTCTCCACCAGAAACGATCGACCCAACGAGAAGGGTGGCCACATCTACATCAGCGACTCCGTTGTCAAGGCCATAGCCCGCTATGTCGAGAACGGCGACGGCCCCACCCCCTACAGCGAAAACCAAGATGGCGAGACGAGCCCCGAGCCCCAAGGCGAGAATATCGGCATCATCGCCCAGACCAGCGAGGGCGTCACGCCCGCAGTCATCTCGATCATCCGCAGCAAGGTAACGGCCGAAGGAGATACAGCGGCAATCTTTGCCCGTGCCATGAGCGCTGACGGCAAGACAATCGGCACCATCAAGATTGAGAACGCCGCCATCCAGACGCCCGAAGGCGGCAAGGTCATTGACTATCGCAAGCTCCGTGACGGCATCTACGAGGCAGGCCAAGCCATCGGCACGGGTGACGCCACGGTCGACTCCCTCTATATCAAAGCAGTCGCCAAAAGCACGACCATCGCACCTCCCGAGGTGGCCAAGCCGGAAGACCCCAAGCCCGACGAGACCAAGCCCGCGGAGTCCAAGCAGAGCCCCAAGCCTGAGGGCTCAAAGCCGACCAAGGCCGTTGCGGCTTCAACCACGAAAGCCAAGACTACCGGCGTGCTCGCGGCAACCGGCGACACCTCGGGTGCGGCCATCGTGGCAACCGTCCTTGCGGGAACAGCCGCTATCGCCGCAGGCACCATGGCGAGCCGCAAGCGCTCTTAGACGCCTCTGCGCACATGGCAGCTCCCGCGAAGGCCCCGAGCCCCAGCACCGTTTAACAACGCCACCGCCGAGCTCCCCTCCGGCGGTGGCGTTTTCCCGTTCGCGCTCGCGCGGTGCGCATGCGATTGTTCTTAATGCAGCCCAACCTGTATGTGCCAGCGTGCGACAATTGGGACTGCCGATATCACAACACTGAGAGAAGCAGGCCATGGAAGCGCATCAAAAGCAGATAACCGTCTATTCGAATCATGCGGAAAGCGCACCTGCCATCTACCTCCCCGTAGTCATGGGCGACGGCAGCGAGGTTTATGACCGCTGCCAAGAGCTCGACTGCCCACCGTTCACCCTTGTCGCCATTGGCGGGCTCGATTGGAATCGCGAGCTGAGCCCCTGGGGATGCGACGGCACCGTACGCGATTCCGAGCCCTTTGGCGGGCAGGCATCCGGATTTCTCGATGAATTGTTGAACTGGATAATCCCAGAGGCCGAGTCGTCGCTTCCTCAGCCGCCCACCTGGCGCGGCATTGCCGGCTACTCGCTGGCAGGCCTCTTTTCGCTTTGGGCTCTCTGGCAAACCGATGTCTTTGGCCGCGCGGCGAGCGCATCGGGGTCGCTGTGGTTTCCCGAATTTGTCGACCGTGCCAGCACGACCCCTTTTGCCGGCAGCCCGCAAGCCGTCTATCTATCGCTCGGAAAAAAGGAAACCAAGACGCCCAACCGCATGATGCGGCATGTGCTCGACGACACACGCGCGATGGAAGCGCTGCTCATCGAGCGCGGCATTCCAACAACGCTGGAGCTCAACCCCGGCAATCACTTTGCCCAAACCGACTTGCGCATGGCCCGCGGTATCCACTGGATATTGACGCATTAAAAATGGTGCCCACGCGCATATACGCATGGGCACCATATCTTGTTTTAGCTGAACGCAGCTGCTACTTAGCAGCCTCCTCAAGCTCGGAGACATCAAACTCAAAGTCGTTACCCGGCAGGATGGCGTTGAGTACAATGCCCACCAGCGAACCCACGGCAAGACCCGAAAGCGAAATCGTCACGCCGCCCAGCTCCAACACGATAGCACCGGCAGTGCTGTAGGCAATGCCGAGTGAAAGCACCAGCACCAGAGCGGCCACCAGCACGTTGCGGTTGTTCTGGAAATCGACCTGGTTCTCGATGAGGTTGCGAACGCCCACGGCGCTGATCATGCCGTAGAGCACAAGCGACACGCCGCCGATTACGCACGCCGGCATGGCCGCAATGACAGCAGCGAACTTGGGGCAGAACGAAAGCACAATGGCGCAACACGCGGCAATGCGAATCACACGCGGGTCGAACACGCGCGTCAGGGCAAGCACGCCGGTGTTCTCACCATACGTGGTGTTGGCCGGAGCGCCAAAGAGCGAAGCCAGGATCGTGGCAAGGCCGTCGCCGAGCAGCGTGCGATGCAGGCCAGGATCGGCGATGTAGTTACGCTCGCAAGTGGAGCCGATAGCCGAGATGTCACCGATATGCTCGATCATGGTCGCAAAGGCCAGCGGCATAATGGTGATGATGGCCGTCGTGGCAAGACCGCTATCGAACTGCGGGCCAAAGAGCGCAAACACGGTGTTGTCCCACACGATGGGCAGACCGACCCACGGAGCGGCGGCAACGCCCGAAAAATCGACCTCGCCGAGCGCAGCGGCAACGGCATAGCTCACCACAACACCCAGCAAAATCGGCACAATCTTGACCATGCCGCGGCCCCAAATGTTGCAGATGATGATCACTGCCACAGCGACAACGGCAACAAGCCAATTGGTCTGGCAGTTAGCAATAGCGGAGCTTGCCAAGATCAGGCCGATGGAAATGACGATGGGGCCGGTCACCACCGGCGGAAAGAAGCGCATAACGCGCTTGGCGCCAAACGCGCGGAAGAGCGCCGCCAACACCGGATAGAGCAGGCCGGCGCAGGCTACGCCCAGGCAGGCGTAGGGTAAAAGCTCGGCCTCACCGTTGGGCGCGATGGCGGCATAGCCCGCAATAAAGGCAAACGAAGACCCCAGAAACGCGGGCACCTTACCGCGCGATAGGAAGTGGAAGAGCAGCGTGCCCAGGCCGGCAAACAAAAGCGTTGCCGAAACCGAGAGACCGGTGAGCACGGGCACCAACACCGTGGCGCCAAACATGGCAAACAGGTGCTGCAGACCGAGCAAAAACATGCGCGGGCGACCGAGCGACGACGCATCGTAGATGGCATCGGCGACGGCGGGCGTCGAGGATTGGGACATGGATGTCCTTTCATAATGGGAGGGCGCCCGGGCATATCGGATAACCTGCCCGAACGATACGATCCGAACCATTGTACGCGATACGCAACGTCTCGCACGCGCCGCCCCCGCGAACGGCGGCACTACTTCCAAACGCGCTCGGCAATGCGCTTGACCAGCGCGATCTTTGCCCATTGCTCGTCCTCGGTCAGTTTGTTGCCAATCTCGCAGCTGGCAAAGCCACACTGGGGAGAGAGGCACAGGTTCTCGAGCGGCACATATTGGGCAGCCTCGCGGATGCGCTCAACGATAACGTCCTCGTCCTCGAGCTCTGCGGCCTTGGTGGTCACCAAGCCCAGCACGACCTTCTTGCCGGGTGCAACGTAGCTGAGCGGCTCAAAGCCGCCGGCGCGCGGCGTGTCGAACTCCAGGTAAAATGCGTCGACATCCTCGTTTGCAAACAGATACGGAGCGATGGGGTCGTAGCCGCCTTCAAAAGCGTAGGTGGAGTGGTAGTTGCCGCGGCACACGTGCGTGTTAATGACGAGGTCGTCGGGCTTGCCCGCGATGGCGGCATTGTTGAGCGCCACGCCCAGCTCGCTCACCTTTTGCAGATCGACCGGGCTCATACCGGTCTTAGCCACAAAGTCGGTATCGCAGTAAATGCCCCAGGTGCAGTCGTCAAACTGGATATTGCGGCAACCGGCAGCGTAGAGATCGGCGATCACGGTGCGGTAGGCTGCCGCAATGGCGTCGGCGAGCTCCTCATCGGTCTTATAGACGGCGTGCAGGCTCTCCCGCTGGCCATCGCAGCGGTCGAGCGTAACCTCCGAGAACGTCTGGATCGGCGCCGGAATGGTCTGGCGCGCAACCTGACCCTCCCCCTCGAGTGCCTTGACAAACTTAAAGTGCTCGACGAAGGGGTGGTTCTCGCCGCTGATGGGGCCGGTCACCACGGCGGTGTCAGCCGTGGTCTCCTCGTCGTGGAACATATAGCCCGTACGCGAGGTGCGGCGTTCAATGCCGTTGAGCCCCCACATAAAGTCGAGGTGCCAGTAACTGCGACGAAACTCGCCATCGGTAATCACCTGCAGGCCAGCGGCCTTTTGCTTGTCCACCAGGTCGCGAATAGCCTCATCCTCGACGGCCTTAAGCCCCTCGGCATCAAGCGTGCCTGCCGCATAGGCAGCGCGGGCATCCTTTACGGCCTGCGGACGAAGAAAGCTGCCGACGATATCAGCGCGAAACGGCGCGTTTGGTTGAATTGAAGTGCTCATAGATATCTCCCTTTGCATTGGTTGCTTTACTGGGACAGAGTATGAGCGCTCATATAGCCATCGTAAAATATGCGTTTATAACAGTTTGATATAGATGCTTCCTATATCAGTTGGGACTGCCATGAAGAGATTTGACCTGTGCAGGACGCAGCAGTCTAGATATGCTGACGGATCGCGTCGATATAGGCTTGACCGTAGCGCGTAAGCGTCGTGTTCTTGCGCGTGATGATGCCGATCTCCATGTACTCATCCACATCGAGCGGAATCGAGATAATGCCGGGGCCGTTGAGCTCGTGGCTGATCACGCCCGAGCATACCGTGTAGCCGTTGAGGCCCATGGCCAGGTTGAACAGCGTCGCACGGTCGCGCACGCGGATATTCTTGCGACGCTCAAACGTCGAGGTCAGCTCCTCGGAATAGTAAAACGAGTTGTAACTGCCCTGCTCGTAGGACAGGAACGGGTAGTCTTCCAAGTCCTCGAGCGTCACGCTGGAGCGGGCCGCCAGCGGATGGTCGGCGCAGACGAAGACGTGCGGCGTGGCGCAGAAGAGCCCTTCGAACACGAGCTCGTTGGCCACCAGCATGCGCTCGATGACCTCGCGGTTGTGCTCGGACAGATACAGGATGCCCAGTTCGCTTTTCATATGCGCGACGTCCTCGATAATCTCGTGAGTCTGTTCCTCGCGCAGGGTAAAGTCATAGCGCGCGGCATCGAACTCACGGATCACATCGACAAACGCGTTGACGGCAAAGGAATAATGCTGGCAGCTCACACTAAAGTGCGGCACCTGCTCGGACGCGCCCTTGTACTTGCCTTCGAGCAGATCCGCCTGATCGAGCACCTGGCGCGCGTAGCCCAAGAAGGTCTCGCCCTCCTCGGACACAATGACACCCTTGTTGGTGCGCTCAAAGATGTGCACACCCATCTCGTTTTCGAGATCGCGGATCGATGCGGTAATCGAAGGCTGCGACACAAAGAGTCGGCGCGAGGCCTCGGTGATGCTGCCGCATTCGGCAACCTTTACAACATATCTGAGCTGCTGAAGCTTCATAGCGCCCTCCCTAGACGTTCGTGACGTCGAAACCCGTCGCATCCATCTGACGCATAAACGGCGGCATCTCCCCCGTCGCGGCGCAGGCGGCAATCTGATGCAGAGCCTCGGCAACCGCATCGTCTACCGCAGCGCCGATATGCCAGCGCGCGGCAGCCGTGACAGCCTCGTTGGCATTGGCGACTGCAACGGAGTTGGGAACGGCATCGATCATGGGCAGGTCGTTATCGGAATCACCGAATACGGCCACCTCGTCGAGCGTCAGGTCCAAAGCGCGCGCCAGCTCCAGCGCGGCGCAACCCTTGTCCCAACCTGCTGGAAGGATATCGAACAGGCGCACACGATTGTTGGGAAACACGAGTGAGAGCTCCGGTACCTCAGCGGCAACGCGCTCACGTAGCTCCGCGAGCTCCTCACGCGAACGGGCGCTCCAGATATTCGCCTTGTATACCGGGGCATCATCGACAACGGGACGGCACGGAGCCTCTTCGCCCTTGAGCCATGCGTTGCCGCCCGACTCCATGGCGCGACGCACGCGCTCGGGGTCGCTCGTCACGCAATAGGCATCGTTATCCCAAAAGTCGTCACCCAGGCTGTAGACCTTTAGATAGGTATCGTCGGTCTCTTGCTCGAGGTAATCGGCCAGACGCATCAGGGCATCGTTGTCGGTCGCGCGCGAAGCGACCGCCTGACCGTCGACAAACATGACCTGGCCGTTGCAGAACGCACCGGTCGAAAAGCACTCGGAACGATTTTTGAACATCCAGCCCATCGCGGACGGCTGGCGACCCGAAACCGGGCCAAAGTGCAGACCCGCCGCCTGCATGGCATGAATGCCCTCGATGGCGTAGTCGCTGGCGCCGTCATGCCCGGCTGGAATCAGCGTATCGTCCATATCGGTCAGCACAAGTTTAATCATAAGGCCCCCTCGGTCATTCTTAATCCCGTCTATTGTACCGACCTGCCAAAAAGAGACAGGTTTATATTGGCAGGTTTTATCTGGGAAAACGCAAAGCCCCAGTTGTTACCTGCCAAAATAAACCTGTCCCTTTTTGGCAGGTGCGCTAGTATAGGGAACAACAGATTCGATGCGGGAGTGCCGGCGGTGCAAACCACAAGGCTGAGAGGGCATAGGGCCCAATCCTTTGAACCTGTCAGTTAATGCTGGCGTAGGGAGCATGCCGCCTTTACAGGGGCGCTGTCTATGCACAGCGCCCCTTTTCTGTGCCAAGGAGGCATGTGCAGTGATCGATTCGGAACAGCTTAAGCAACAAGTGGTCAAGGCCGTGGAGGAGATTCGCGCCACCAACCCGATGGCAGGCTCCATCACCAATACGGTGACGATTGACTTTGTCGCCAACGCGCAGCTCGCCGTGGGCGGTTCGGCCGCTATGGTCTATCTTCCCGACGAGGGCGAGGCACTTGTTGCCGGCGGCGGCGCCATTTATCTGAACATGGGAACGCTCTTCCCCATCTACGAGCAGACGATCCCCCGCGTGGCCAAGGCAGCACACGACGCCGGCAAGCCCTGGGTGCTCGATCCAGTGGGCCTGGGCATCGGCAGCCTGCGCACCCAACTGGTAAGCGAACTCAAGCAGTACAAGCCAGCCATCGTGCGCGGCAACGCCTCCGAGATTATCGCGCTCGCCGGCCTGTGGGGTCTTGAGGGCGAGGCGGCCGACCTGAGCCGCGTGCGCGGTACCGATACCACCGACACGGTCGACGCCGCCCGCGATGCCGCCGTGGCGCTCGCCCGCTACACCGGCGGCGCCGTAGTGGTCTCGGGCGAAGTCGACCTAATCACCGAGGGCACGACCGTGGCCAAATCCCACGGCGGCAGCCCGCTCATGTCAAAAATCACCGGTTGTGGCTGCTCGCAGGGCGGCGTGCTGGCCGTGTACGCCTGTGCTACCGATCCGTTTACGGCGGCAGTCTGCGGCACCGCCGTCTACAACGTCGCAGGCACGCGTGCCGCCGCTGTCGCCGATGCCCCGGCAAGCTTTAAGGTCGCCTTTATCGACGAGCTCTACCGCGCGACCGCCCAGGACATCGCCGATAACCGACTCGAGCTCGAGGAGGCATAAGCCATGTCCGAGCCCGCAACCAACGCCGGCATGAACACACTCGTCGCCGTGGCCATCGCCCCGTGCGGCACCGGCGATGAACTGTCCGCCGAGGTCGCTGAGGTCGTGCGCGTCATTCGCGAGAGCGGCCTTCCCAACCGCACCACCTCGATGTTCACCGAGATCGAGGGCGACTGGGACGAGGTCATGCAGGTCGTGCGCGATGCAACCTTTGTTCTGGCGAGCAAGGGCATCCGCACCGAAGTCGTGCTCAAAGCCGATATTCGACCCGGATTTACCGACACCATGACCGGCAAGCTCGAGCGCATGGAAGCGCAGATCAAAAAGCAGGAGGAAGCACGATGAGCATCCGCGACAACCTTGATATCTCGGCCTATCTGGTTCTCGGCCCCGAAAACACGCTGGGACGTCCCGTGGGCGATGTGGTGGCCCAGGCGCTCGACGCAGGCTTTACCTGCATCCAGGTGCGCTCCAAGGTGGCAAGCGCCCGCGAGATCATCGCGCTGACGGGCGATGCCGCGCAGGCTATCGCTCAGGCTGGCAAGACCGGTCAGGTCGCTCTGCTGATCGACGACCGCCTTGACTGCGTACTCGCCGCGCGCGAGCAGGGCATCGCTGTCGACGGCGTGCATGTGGGCCAAAGCGATATTCCCGTCGAGGTCTGCCGCAAGCTTCTGGGCCCCGATGCCATCGTGGGCCTTTCGGCCCGTTGCGAAGAGATGCTCGAGTACGTCAAAACCGCCGACATGAGCCTGGTCGACTACCTGGGCATCGGCCCGCTCCACGAGACCGAGACCAAGCGCGATTGCGGACGCGCGGCAGATGGCTCCATTATCACCAAGAGTTTTGAGGACCTGGCCGCCCTCCACGCGGCAAGCCCCGTGCCCATCGTGGTGGGCGGCGGCGTCAAGAAAGCCGACTTGCCGCAGCTCAAGGCCACCGGCGTCGACGGCTTCTTTGTGGTGAGCGCCGTATGCAGTGCCGACGACCCCTGCGCCGCGGCCAAGGAGCTCGTCGATACCTGGCAGCAGGCATAGGCCTATGCCGAGCAGTTGCTCCGCAGCCTCACATCTTCAATAGCGAAAAAGCGCATCCCAGTTTGGACGTCCATTCCGGGATGCGCTTTCCGTTTGCAGCTCCATTGGGAAACCGCATCCCATTCTGAACGTAAATTCCGGGATGCGCCTTCCGCTGAGCGCGCGGCAGTTTGCCCTACTCTGCCAGATACGCTTCCAGCGCGGGCAACGTCGCTTGCGCATCGTGGCGGCCGATCTGATAGATGCGCTCGAGCTCATCCGGTTCGCGACACAGCGACGGCACCTTTACCGATTCGCTCGGCCGCACCACAAAGACCTCGCCAGCGGCCTCGCGACGCGCTAGGTCATCGAGCGTGGCGTTGTAGACCTCGTGCCGATGCTCAAGCGCCGCAACAAATTCCGGATAGTGACGATACACGCGACGCAGCATGGGCATCACGCTATTGGGCTGCTTTACAAAGCCCGCCGGCTGCGTCAGCACCACCACGTTGCGGTCATAGCCCTGCGCAAACAGCCAGGCGCTGGGAATGGAATCGGCAACGCCGCCGTCCAGATACTTATGCCCCTCAATGGCGACAGGACGCGTTGCCACGGGAATCGCCGATGACGCCCGGATCCACTCGATATCGCGCTCGTCGCCATAGGGCAAGTCATGGTAGACGGCCTTGCCCGTCTCGATATCGGTGCACGCGCAGGTGAACCGCATGGGGCAGGCACGATAAGCCTTAAGGTCGATGGGATCGCGCTCGATGGGCACCTCGTGATAGGCAAACTCGGCATTGAACATGTCGCCGGTTCGCAGCCAGCTCGTCACGCTCGCATAGCGCTTGTCAGCGCAATAGGCCTTGTTGTAGCGAATGGCACGGCCGATTTGGCGCGATTTAAAGTTGTAGCCAAACGCCGCGCCCGCCGAGACGCCCACCATATGGTCGCAGGTCAAGCCGTGCTCCATCCATACGTCGAGCACGCCCGCCGTATACATACCGCGGTAGCCGCCTCCCTCGAGCGCAAGCCCCACCGTGGGCGTCGTATCTGGCTGTGCCATGCGACCATCTCCGTTCCTGCGTTTTAAACCGGGACAAGTATAGCCGCCAACACATATCGCCTCAGTCGCATTTTCATCGAACATTGCGTCGTAGCGCCACCGCTTGGCGAATAATAGCCATCCACCGCATGGACACCCATATACAAACCAAAACAGTTGTTTATACTACTCAGTAGTTATCAGCAACGAACGTCAGCCGACAAATAAACCCAACGACGCGGCAAGGCGGGGGCTTGGAAACACGCGAGGCGTTGAGCAACAACGCGTGTGCACAACGAGCTCGCCCGACGCAATCCGCCCCGACCCCAGAAAGCCGCCTACAGCATGGATACCCCCAGCAATTACACTGAAACGCTCGAAAAGACCGTCCGCGACCTTCTCAAGCGTCAGGAGGATCTGGTCAGGACCGCCTTTACCGACCAGCTTACCGGGCTTGGCAACCGCGGCGGCTTTGCCCGTTCCCTCGAGGAGCTCTGGGAGCAGGACACCCCCGTTACCATGGCGTACATCGATATCGACAATCTCAAGCACTGCAACGACGTCTTTGGCCATGACGAGGGCAACCGCTATATTTTGCAGGTAAGCCTCTATCTCAAGCTGTATATGGAGGTGGACGAAGCGGCGTTTCGTCTGGGAGGCGACGAGTTTGCCATCCTGTCTACGATTGCAACCGAGGACGACCTCGCCGAACGTCTGGAACGCTGCCGAACGGTCCTGCTCAAAAACAACGATGCCGAGATGCCTCACTCGTTTAGCTACGGAGTGGCACACGCCGACCCCGCCCTGGGCGAAGCCCCCAATCGCTTGACGAACGATGCCGACCATCGCATGTACGACTACAAGCTACGTCATGCCGTGCACCTTGATCGACGCAATATCGCACAAGCCCACACCGACGACTTCGAAATAAGCGATCGAATTTTCGACGCCCTTTCGATGCTCAACGAAGGCCGCTATTTCTTTATCGAGAACTTGGACAAACATCGAACCCTTTGGTCACAAGGCGCCTTGCGCGATCTTGGTCTTCCTTCGGAGCATATAGACAACTGTCACGATTATTGGAAAACGCGTGTCCATCCCGATGACCTTGAGGCCTATACCAACGACATCGACCAAATCTATGACGGCTCCAAACATCGTCACGTCATGCAGTACCGCGTGCGCAATGCCGCCGGCGATTACATCCTCGGCCGTGCTCGCGGGTTTCGTATCGACGGCGACGGAAATGTCCCCTCGCTCTATGTCGGCGAGCTCGTCAACCACTCGCTTGCCGAGACCGTCGACGCCGCCACGGGTCTCGGAACGCAGCGCACGCTGATCAACGCTATCGATGCCTGCCGTCGCGACCGTTGCGAGACGGGGCTTATAGCAGTGCGCGTTCGCGGCACGGCAAAGCTCAACGAGCTCTACGGGGCCGAGGCCGTCGACAACATGCTCGCCGAATACGCAGGCCGCATGCTGTCGATTACTCGCGGCAGGAGTCGCGTCTTCCGTTCACGCAACGCCCAGTTCGTCGTGCTTAGCAACAATTTGGATCACGAAGCATTCGAGCAACTGATCCAACATCTCAAAGAGGCCGTTTTCGCTCCCGTTCGAATCGCGGGCGACACTATTACCCCCGTCTGTCTTGTCGTTCCGGCCTTTTACGAGCACCTGACCAATCAAACGGCCGCCGTTTTAGGCGAACTCGACCGTCGCATTCGCACGGCCGGCGGGCTTGTTCCCAACGACAGCCTCCCCATACCCGAGATGGAGCGCAAAAGCGCCATCGCCGAACGCATCGATCCGCTCACGGGTCTCTATCGACCCAGCGAGTTTATGCGCCGCGCCAACGAATTTCTCGAGACAAGGCGCAATGGCGCCTGGTGTATCGCCACCGTCGATATGGGGCACATGCGACTGTTCAACGAATGGCACGGACAGGCCGAGGGCGACCGCGTACTCGCCGATGTGGGCACGGTTCTCAAGGACATCGAGAATGCCGCCATGGGCGTCGCAGGGTACTGGGGCCAAGACGATTTTTGCGTACTCATCCCCTTTGAACACGACACCGTCCATCAGATCTATAGCCGCGTTCGCCAGGCCGTGGTCAAGCATGATGACGGCGTGGGCTTCTGGCCGTCCATGGGCGTCTACCCCATCGACTCCAACGAGGAAATCACCATCGATGCGCAGGCCAAGGCCATGTTTACCAATCGGCGCGCAAAAAACGACTTTAAGGAGCGCATTGCCATTTTCCGCCCCGAGGAATACGAGCACGAAATCGCGTTCCACCGCACGCTGACCGAATTCCAGTATGCGCTCTCAAACGGCCGCATTACCTACTACGTGCAGCCCCAGGTCGACATGGAAACCGGCGAGATCGTTGGCGCCGAGGCGCTCACACGCTGGATTGACAAGGATGGCTCCCTCATTTCACCTACCACCTTTATCCCCGCTCTCGAGGAAAGCGGTTTTGTGGTGACGCTCGACAAATATGTTTGGCAGGGCGTCGCCTCGTGGCTGCGTGAGTGCATCGATCGAGGGCTGCGCGTAGTTCCGATCTCGCTCAATGTGTCGCGCGTGGATATCCTTGCCTGCGACGTCGCCGAGCATATGGGGGCGCTTGCCGCCCAATACAACCTACCGCCCGAGCTCATGCGCATTGAGATCACCGAGACGGCTTATACGGGAGAGTCCGAGGCCGTGGATAAGCTGACGGCCGACCTACACACTCGCGGTTTCTCGACCTACATGGACGATTTTGGCACCGGCCAGTCTACGCTCGCGATGCTCAAGAACGTCAACGTCGACGTCATCAAGCTTGATCGCACGTTTGTGCCCACCGACCGCGATCAAAGCCGTAGCGCGCAAATCGTTTCATCAATGCTCGAGATGGCGCAATCGCTCCATCTGCCCGTTGTAATCGAAGGCGTCGAGACAAACGAGCAGGCGAACATGCTGCTCCACATGGGTGCCCACTACGCTCAGGGCTTCCTCTACTACCGCCCCATGCAGGCAAAGGATTTTGAGGCATTGCTCGATGGCGGCAACAAAAACTGATACGCTCGCGCGCAAAACGATACCGCCGAAGGGGCGCTTGTCCCCATTGGCTAACTTATGCCCCCAATCCAAACCGAATTGGGGATATGATGCAAACCACTGTTGTGCCCAAGGAGGTTATCCATCATGAACGAGTCGTATCGCCTGGGCGAGCAATCGATCATTGCCTATCTTCAGCGACTTGCGAACGGGGTCTCGACCGCCGAGCTCGATGTTGCCGCGCTGCCCACGGAGCTGTGCGCCATCGGCGAGCAGCTACAGAAGACATTTGCCATCCTGCAGCAAGAACGCGAGCTGCTTGAGCGCGGCGCCTATATCGATTCGCTCACCAATCTTGGCAACCGTGCTGGACTCCACCGTTATGCCGAGCTGCTTTGGCACAAAGGCACCCCCTTCACCTGCGCTTATATCGATATCGATCGCCTTAAGCATTGCAACGATACGTTTGGCCACACCGAGGGCAATCGCTACATCCTGAGCATCTGCCGTGCACTCACCGAGACAATGGAACCCAATGACCTGCTGTTCCGTATCGGTGGAGACGAATTTGTACTCGTATCCCCCACGACAGATGAAGCCGAACTCGAGCAGCGCCTGGAGCGGACGCGCACCGACCTTATCGAGGCAACATCGGGCGGCAAAGCGCCCATGATCGCTAGCTTTAGCTTTGGCTGCTCGCGCGTCGACCCACTCGCTGGCGATACGCGTCGCCAGATGACCATGGACGCCGACCGCAAAATGTATCGCTACAAGCTCATGCACCGTGTGCAGCAGCCGAAGGAAAACGACGCATCCATGCGCCCGATCGCCGATCAGCCTCCCTGCAACGACCGGGTGTTCCAAGCGATCTCCATGAGCTCCGAGACGCGCTATCCGTTTATCCTTAACCTCGATACCGGCGAATCGCAATGGTCGATTAATGCCGTGCGCGATTTTGACCTGCCCTCCCAGCATCCCTATAACTCGCTCGATATGTGGCTCGCCCGCGTTCACCCCGAGGACCGCGACAACGTGCGCAGCGAGCTCGATATGGTGGTAAACGGCGCGTGGCACTTCCATTACATGCAGTATCGCGTCATGAATACCGCTGGTAAATATGCGCTGTGCGAGTGTACGGGCTACCGCTTGGATAGCACCGAAACCGAGCCCAACATGTATGTGGGCATTATCATCAACCGAAGCTTGGCGGATACGACCGATTCCGTGACCGGCCTGGGCGATATCCACGCCCTGGTCAACGCCATTGGCGAAATGCGTCGCGTGGCGCGCAAGGCAGGCCTGGTCGCCATCAAAATCGACGACATCGCCAAGGTCAATGCCCGCTTTGGCTTTGATGCGGGCGACCGCGTTTTGGCAGAAAGTGCCGCCTGCCTCATGGACTGTTCGCGCGGCAAGGGCCGTCTGTTCCGCTCGACCGGACCGATGTTCGTGGCGCTTTTCGATGACCTTGATCCCGAAGAGACCGACGCGATCGCAGAAGAAATCGAGCGGTTCTTGGGGTCGCCCGTACTCTTTGGCTCATTTGAATATCAGCCGCCCATTCGTGTGGCCACACTTCATCTAGATGCCGTCGACCGACAGCCCGTTTCCATTTTGAACGAACTTAATGCGCTGATTAAAGAGGCGCCGCAGGTACCGGGCACCAAGCTGGACTAGCGTTATGGGGCGCATGATGGTTAATTTCCGATCTCAACCGAACACATTGGGCAAATAGGTCGTACCCGCAGTTAGCCGAACGTCCCCTCAGTCCCTCCCGGGGCCCGGGGGCACCGTTTCGATACTCTTGGTTTACTTTGCCTGATGCAAATAAGTGCTCAACAAGATAGAACCTATCCCCCGCCACGGATATGCCCTCGAGTAAATCTGTTAAGCCAAGCCTATCAAATTCTATTGACAATTGGCTGCATTGGTCCATTTTGTCGTCCAGCCACTTCCGCTGGCTATCGCCTCATAAACACAAACCTAACGAGCCGCACGAACGACAAAGAGGCCAAGCTGAACAGAAGTAGAACCAAAACTTCAAAAACGCTGGTATTCCAATCGCGTACCCAGCCCTCTACCGCCCACAAGAAAAACAGCAGCCCCATCCATAACGTCACAGAAGAAATCAGCTTTGCGTAAGGGCGTATATCAATCTCGCTCTCCCTTTTTGTGACATCATATCCAGCAATTGAGCAGAGCCATCTTCCTCTTCGGTATTGGATTGAAAGGACAATCAAGGCAATCGAAGTCATCAAGCAAACAGCATCCTCTGTTTCCATAGAGTTTCCTTTGCTTTCCATCCTAGTTACGCATTCACAATCGAATCAAACCAAGTATGAATTACTCGATAGCAACCGCCTTAGTATAAACCATAGCCGCCGCAGCAGCCCGCCTTCCAAGGCCTCAAAGCTCGCCATCGAGGGCGACCCGCCCAGACCCCTTACAATCTGCTCGCACGAGGCCCCGCACTCCAACATCCTCTGGACCGTATCCCGCTCGTACCTGGTAAGCGTGCCTGCCGTGGGCCCTCGGGGCCGGCATCGTGCCCCACGCCATCTGCCCGCTCGTGCGATAATCCTCTGCAGAAGTCACCAACAGCAGAGGGAGTTTGTGATGAAGGTTCTTTTGGTCAATGGCAGCCCCAAGGCAAACGGCAACACCGCTCGCGCGCTCGCCGAGGTCGCCGAGCAGCTTAACGCCGAAGGCATCGAGGCCGAGATGTTTCAGCTGGGCGCCAAGCCCATTCGCGATTGCATTGGTTGCGGCCAGTGCGGCAAGCTCGATTGCCGTTGCACCTTTGACGACGATGTGGTCAACGAGTTGATTGCCGCTGCCGAGCAGGCAGACGGCTTTGTCTTTGGCTCGCCCGTCTACTACGCACATCCCAGCGGACGCATCCTCTCGGCACTCGACCGCGCATTCTATGCAGGCAGCAAGGCCTTTACGCACAAGCCGGGCGCCGCTGTCGCCGTTGCCCGTCGCGGCGGCACGTCGACCACCTTCGACGTGCTCAACAAGTACTTCACCATCAACCAGATGTCCGTGGTAGCATCCACCTACTGGAACAACGTCTTCGGTGCCATGCCGGGCGAGGCCGCCCAGGACGCCGAGGGCCTTGCCACCATGCGAAACATCGGTAAAAACATGGCCTGGCTGCTGCGTTGCATCGAGGCGGGAAAGGCCGCCGGCATCGAAGCCCCCGAGGCCGATCGCGAGCGAACCAACTTTATTCGGTAGAACGGCGGAACATAAATATGAACGTGCAAATTTTCGGGACTAAGAAGTCCTTCGATACCAAGAAGGCCCAGCGTTATTTTAAGGAGCGCCGCATTAAGGTGCAGTTTATTGACCTTAAGGAAAAAGAGATGAGCAAGGGCGAGCTCACGAGCGTGATGCAGGCGGTCGGCGGCATCGACAAGCTGCTCAACCCCAAAGCCAAGGACGAGGAGACACTCGCGCTCATCCAGCACCTTACCCCCAGCCAGCGCTTCGACAAGCTGCTCGAGAACCAGCAGGTTCTGGCCGAGCCCATCGTGCGCAACGGCAAAAAGGCCACCGTCGGCTATTGTCCCGATGTGTGGGGAGCCTGGGAGTAGCCTGTGTTATTTGTCGGCGCGTGGGTATAAGAGCTGGCGTTTGGCATAAGATTCAACTGTAAGCCATGTCTAACAAAGGAGGGCACATGCCCAACAAACCCGTGAAGATCATCATGCTTACCGGCTACCTCGGTGCCGGCAAGACCACGCTGCTCAACCACATCCTCGCCAACGACGGCGGCATCCGCGCCGCCGTGATCGTCAACGATATCGGCGAGATCAACGTCGACGCCAGCCTTATCGCCGACGGCGGCCTTTCCGAGACCGACGACCTCATCCCGCTCACCAACGGCTGCATCTGCTGCACGCTTTCGGACGACCTGGCCAACCAGCTGCAGGGCATCGCCGATTCGGGCAAGTTCGACTACATCATCATCGAGGCCTCGGGTATTTGCGAGCCTATCCCCATCGCCTACACCATCTCGAGCTTCTGCGACGAGGCCAAGGTGGGCGGCGAGCCCAAGCTCGCGCTCGACAACATCGTGGCCGTGGTCGACTGCGCCCGCATGTACGACGAGTTCAACGGCGGCCGCGACCTGCTGGCCGAGGATATCGACGAGGACGACATCGAGAGCCTGCTCATCCAGCAGATCGAGTTTTGCTCCACGCTGATTCTTAATAAGACTGACACCGTCACCCCCGAGCAAATCGCAGAGCTTAAGGCCATTGTGCGCAGCCTGCAGAAGGACGCCGTGATTATCGAGGCCCAAAACGGCGAGGTCCCCATGGAGGAGCTGCTCGACACCGACCGCTTCGACTTTATGCGCGCCTACAACTCCGCCGCCTGGATCGAGGCCATGGAGCATCCCGAGGAGCACGACGACCCCGAGGTGCTCGAGTACGACATCGAGACCTTTGTGTACTCGCGCCGCAAGCCGTTCGACCTGCAGAAGTTCACCGATTTTGTTGAGCAGGAGTGGCCCGACGAGGTCATTCGCGTCAAGGGCCCGCTGTGGCAGACCGGCGATCCGGACATGTGCTACATGTTCGAGCAGGCCGGCCACCAGATGCGCCTGATGGAGAACGGCCTGTTTGTCGATTCTGCGCCCGAGGGCGAGAAGCAGAAGATTATCGACGAGAACCCCGAGATCATGCAGATTTGGGACGACGAGACGGGCGATCGCATGACGAGCCTGTGCGTCATCGGCCGTCACATGGACAAGGATGCGCTCATCGCCGCCCTCGATGCCTGCCTGACCGACTGGCACCGCGCCTAGGCTTATCGAAGCGGGCATTTTTCCGCCCACGTAACCGCCAAAACCACCACGAAGGTGCCTGTCCCCTTCGTGGTGGTTTTTCGTTCTGAGCCAAGGAGATTCATGTTCAACATTGTGCTGTATGCGCCCGAGATCCCGGCCAATACGGGCAATATCGGCCGCACCTGCGTAGTTACCGGCGCCCGCCTGCATCTGGTGGAGCCACTGGGCTTTTCGCTCGACGACAAGACGGTGCGTCGCGCCGGCCTGGGCTACTGGCAAAACTTGGACGTGACGACATATGCCGGCTGGGAGGATTTCCTTGCGCGCAACGGCCTCTCCCCTGCCGACGAGCGCCTGCACCTGCTGACCAAAAAAGCGCGCCGCACCTATGCGCAGAGCACCTACCGCGATGGCGACTTCTTGGTCTTTGGCAGCGAGAGCTCGGGGATTCCCGAAGAGCTGCTCGCCGCAGCGTCCACATGCTGTGAGCGCATTCCCATGCTACGCGACTGTGACTCGCTCGATAACGCCGAAGTCTGGGAAGCCCACGAGGAGGCGCTCGGGCATACCGAGGATAGCCACGAGGCCATCCTTCAGCAGGATATCTGCGGCAACTTCGTCGACCCGAACGACTACCGCATCAGCGCACTCAACCTCTCCAACAGCGCCGCCATCGTCCTCTACGAGGCCCTGCGCCAAACAGGCTTTCCGGGAATGTGACAAAGGGACAGTCTCGTTGTCATATCGGACAATTGTCACATTGACACCCTTCAAACGAAATCAGAGATGCCCGCTATCGCAACGTAAGGCATCGCGATAGCGGGCATTCAGCTGAATCAGTAATTTGATTTCAAAGGTAGATATTAATCTTCGAATTCGACATTGACCCTTACGTCTGGACCACAGAACGTCGACACCTGCTTTTTCACCAGTTTTACTGCACGTTCATCAGATTTTTCCAGCATGCCACTTTCTTGAACCTTTTGCCTCTGGTCCTTATCAGCCTGCTGAAGCAATTTATTTAAATCGTCCGTACTGACCTGATTCCAATTAAGAAAACCATTGTCCTCAACGTACTTTTTAAGCGAGTTCGGATCCGTTGACAACGTCACGATCTCGGAATGCGGAAGCGTAACATTAACAGATTTTATTACCGACTCGTTGTTTTTCGAACGATGGACTTTGACCTTCAGGTTCTCATCGTCTACGTTCAGGCCGATATCCGCCTTGCCATCGATGGTCGCTACATATCGCTTAGTAGTAAATGGATTGTTAAAACCAAACGGATTCCCTGCGTCGTCAATATATAGAACCTGAGTAAAATCGTATTCGTAGGTAAGCAACTTCGTTACCGGCTTAATTTCTTCCCGAATCGAATCATCGCTTATAACGGTCTGATCGCGCGTCAACCACAGGTACACGCAGCCGCCGCAAGCTGCAATCAAGCCTAACGCCAATAGGGCGACAATTATCTTCTGGCCAATTGTTTTAAACGGATTGGAAACGCTCATTTAGCCCTTGTCCTCCAGTTGTCCTCAGGGTAATTACGGACTCAATTCATTTATATTGGGTTTTGATGTCAACCAATTCAGAAAGGAAGGACTTAAATCCAACATAATATAAATACATATTCATACGTTAATTTAATACCTATTCTGCTGCACGTAACTTTAGAAAGATTGGGGCACAGACCATAGGCCGGCACCCCAATCCATACATAGGCATCATAACGCGTTGATCATTCGATCATACGCCCACGTTAATCAACTGAAACGCTGACGCCCATCCGCTGATCTCGGTCGCTATATCCGATCATCAGCTCCCGTCCCTTTTAATATGAGCAGGACATTGTCAAGAGGCAAAATCGGGCCTGGCCCCAACG
>CAMQHT010000042.1 GCA_947001705.1 uncultured Collinsella sp. | reverse complement strand
TACGAGATTATCATGAGAGTCTCGTGGGCGCGGCGTTGTGTATAAGCCACCGGGCGAGGGGCGGGAGAGGGGTGGCTTGTGCGATGGGCGCGGCGCGGCCGCGCTTGGCCAACGGTGCCTTGGCACATCCTCGGCAGCTTGCCCTAGAGCTTGTGGTGGCGCTCTTCTTTGCGCTCCTCGGCTGCCTGCTCCTCCTGCTTAAAAGCGGGGTCGTCGGGGGTGACCAGCTCGTCCTCGTGCGTGCGCTTGTTGTAATGGTGGCGCAGCACGGGTTCAAACAGGTGCAGGTGCTTGGCGAAGGCAGCCGAGCCAATGGCGAGCACGGTAAAGATGAGCACGCGCATGGGCACCTCGACCTGGTTAATCGCGGCGGCGCCGGCCGAAAGCATGATGCACCAGGCGTAGATGAGCAGCACGGCCTGTTTTTGGTTGTAGCCTTCTTGGATCAGGCGGTGGTGGATGTGGCCCTTGTCGGCCTGCCCGATGCTAATGTGGGCGCGCTTGCGGCGCACAATGGCGCTAAACGTGTCGATGATGGGCACGCCGGCAACGATGAGCGGGATGATAAGCGAGGTGAGCGCGGCGGTGCGGCTCACGTTGAGCAGCGAGATGGAGCCCAGCGCAAAGCCCAGAAGCAGCGACCCCGAGTCGCCCAAGAAGATGCTTGCGGGGTTGAAGTTGTAGCGCAAAAAGGCCAGACAGGCGCCAAAGAGCGCAATGGAGAGCGCGGCGGCGTCGATGCGGCCCGAGAGAACGGCCATCGAAAACATGGTGAACGACGCGATGCCGCAGATGCCCGTGGCCAAGCCGTCGAGGCCGTCGATGAGGTTAATGATGTTGGTGAATGCCACCAGATAGATCACGGTGATGGGGTAGGCGAGCCATCCGAGCATGATCTCGCCTGGGGCAAACGGGTTGACGATGACGCCGATTTTTAGGCCGCCCATGCAGGCGATAAGCGCGGCGAGGACCTGTCCGGCCAGCTTTTGCTTGGGCGTGAGCTGGAAGACGTCGTCGATAGCGCCGGTCGCAAAGATGACGGTAAAGGAGAGCGCCAGCATGGGATAGCTAATGTGAAGGCGCGGGTGCGGTACCAGGACGGGTGGCCAGCCTAGGTACCAGGTGCCTAGGATTTGCACAATGCAGGCAACGACCAGGCCCAAAAACACCGCCGTTCCGCCCAAACGCGGGATGGGCTTGGTGTTGATGCGGCGCTTAGAAGGATAGTCGACGGCATCGAGCTTAATTGCCAAGCGCTTGACCAGGGGCACCGCGAGGAAGGTCGTGATAAAAGCCGCCGCTGCCACGCATAGGTACGGTATGTAGCTCGGGGATGAAGCCATGAATCTAAAAACCGCCAAGCGTCGAAGGAAAAGGTCAGAAGAACGCCATGCGCAAAGGGCATAGCCGAACCATAATACTCGACCAAGGGGGGTGCATGTAATTGCACGCAGCGATAATCACGCGCTTACCAGATATTGGGATGTTGCCGATGGCTTGTCGGGATGCCGGCGGGGATCCATATGGACTGTATGGTGATTTTCGGCAAAAGAAAACCACCCCCCACGTTACGAAAATGAACCCACCTAAAACAGGTGGGTGCCCTCATCGACTGTTCCAGCGTCCTTAACAACGAAGGATACCTGTACTAGGTACGACTGTGTGGGCTCCCTAAATAAACGCGACGGTTCACCCAGTTGCTCCGCGGGGGGCGGAATACCTACATCATAAAGCGGCACTTTATCGATTCCAGTCTTGACATTACAAAAATCGTGTCGGACGATTACGGCGCCTTAGGGACGGAGCCGTCTACGCGGTCTGTCCCTTTACGTTTGATCTGCTGAATCGTTGTTTTGGAGCATGTTTTTATGCCGACGTCGTTGACCGAACTTTTTTCGCCCGCCTGCCATTTGTGTCCGCGCCGTTGCGGTGCGGCGCGCGATGAGGGCGCGCGCGGCGTATGCGGTGCTAACGACACGCTCAGGGTGGCCCGCGCGGCGCTTCATATGTGGGAGGAGCCGCCTATCTCGGGCGAGGCCGGTTCGGGCACGATCTTCTTTAGCGGTTGCTCGCTTAAATGTATCTACTGCCAGAACCACGAGATCTCGACCGGCAATTTTGGCCTTGAGATTTCGTCTGAGCGTCTGGTCGAGATTATGCTGGAACTGCAGGACCAGGGTGCCAACAACATCAATTTGGTGACGGCGACGCACTATGCGCACCTGTTGCCTGCCGCGATTGCCGCGGCACGGGCGCGCGGGCTGGTCATCCCGATCGTCTACAACACGAGTGGTTACGAGCGTGCGAGTGCCGTGGCGGCGCTGGGCGACCTGGTCGATGTGTGGCTCACCGACTTTAAATATGCCGATGCCGGGCTTGCGCAGTCGCTTTCTCATATTAAGGACTACCCGCGCGTGGCCGTGTCGGGTCTGGCCCAGATGGCGCGCGAGATCGATCGCCGCGGGGGAGAGTTGGTGGACGAGGACGGACTTATGAAGCGCGGTATGATCGTGCGCCACCTGGTGCTTCCGGGGCATGCGGACGATTCGTGTCGCGTACTGGACCTAGTGTGGCAGACGGTGGGCGATGTGCCGATCTCGGTTATGAACCAGTACACGCCCAATGCGCTCATGCGCGAGCAGGGCGGCGACCTGGCACGCGCCGTGACGCGTGAGGAGTACGAGCAGGTGCTCGACCATGCCGACGACCTGGGTTTTACGACGATGTTCTGGCAAGAGGGCGGCGCGGTAGACGAGAGCTTCACCCCGGCCTTCGACACCACCGGTGTTCTTACCAGCGCAAAGTAGTGCGTTCGTCGATGATTTTTCTGGGACGGGGATAAAAAATCATCGAGAGGATCGCCTGTTCGAAAAGTTGCCAAAATAGCCGCGCCCCAAAAAGACTGGTTATTGGGCGTTGACAGTTGGCGAGCCGTAGGTAAAATATCGACTTGTCCTGGGGACGTAGCTCAGTTGGGAGAGCGCTGCCGTCGCATGGCAGAGGCCGAGGGTTCGACTCCCTTCGTCTCCACCCTTGGATTTGATAAGCCGCTGACATTGTGTCGGCGGCTTTTTTTAAAAGAAAGGGCTATACCATGGCCGAGCTTGAGTCCCAACCATTGTCCGACGAGGAGCGCGCTGAGTTGGAAGAGCTCCGCGCTGAGAAGGCCCGCCGCGAGGCTCGGGAAGAGGCCCGTCGCGAGCGTGAGGAGCTGGCTGCCCTGCGCGCCGAGCGTGCGAAGGCCGAGGAGGTCGCCTCGAACGCCGCATCCGAGCGCAAGCCCGCGCCCGCACCCAAGCCCGCTGCTGCGAAGCCTGCACCTGCCGCGCCCAAACCTCAGCCTAAAAAGGCCGCTCGTCCCAAGTCCGTCGAGCCCAAGCCGAGCCGTGACGAGATGACCTTTGCCCAGCGCATGGTTACCTCCAAGGAACCTACGGGCGAGAACGAGATCCCTGGCATGGCGCCGGCTCAAAAAATCATCATTGTCCTTGCCCTCATCGCGTTTGTCATCTTTATGGGCTACACGATCCTGACCAGCATGGGCCTGCTCTAACCTATTTGCATCGGGCGTTATGTCCGCATCCTCTGCTCTCGTCTAACCCTCAAATTCTGTACCACACATCCGAAAGGTCGCCCCATGGCTTTGACCGACATCTCGCATCCCACCGACATTGCAATGCTCACCGATCTGTACGAGCTCACTATGGCCCAGGGCCTGTGGGAGAGCGGCAAGGCCAATGAGCAGGGTTGTTTTACCGCGTTTTACCGCGACCATCCCTTTGGCAGCGCCTATGCCGTCATGTGCGGCACCGCCGAGCTGCCCGAGCTGGTCGAGAACCTGCGCTTTACGCCCGAGGATATCGACTACCTCGCATCGCTTGAGGCCCCGGCCGGCGGCGCGATGTTTAAGTCCGCATTCCTCGACTATCTGCGCGATTTTCGTGCGCATGTAAACATCGACGCCGTGCCCGAGGGCGAGCTCGTCTTTCCGCGCGAGCCCATGGTGCGCGTCACCGGCCCCGCGCTGGAGTGCCAGCTGCTCGAGACGGCGCTGCTCAACATCGTCGGGTTCCAGACGCTTGTCGCCACCAAGACGGCGCGCGTGGTGCTCGCCGCTGACGGTCGCCCCGTGGCGGAGTTTGGCCTGCGCCGTGCCCAGGGCCCCGATGGCGGCCTAGCTGTTGCGCGCGCGAGCTACGTTGCCGGCTGCTCCTCTACGTCCAATGTGCTCGCCGGCCGCCGCTACGGTATTCCCGTCTTTGGCACGCATGCGCACAGCTGGGTGATGAGCTTCGATTCCGAGCTCGAGGCCTTCCGCGCCTTTGCCAAGTCGAGTCCCAAGAACTGCACGCTGCTCATCGACACCTATGACGTGCGCGAGGGCTGCGAGCATGCCATTACGGTTGCCAAGGAGATGGAGGCGGTGGGCGAGCGCCTGTCGGCTATTCGCATCGACTCCGGCGACCTTGCCAAGCTCTCCAAGTATGTTCGCGGCCGTTTTGATGCCGAGGGCCTGCCCTATGTGGGTATCTCGGTGTCCAACGACCTGGACGAGTACACGATTCAGTCGCTGCTCGACCAGGGCGCGCCCATCGATAGCTTTGGCGTGGGTACCAAGCTCGCGACCTGCTACGACCAGCCGGCGCTGGGCGGCGTGTACAAGCTTTCCGCCCGCCGTGCGAGCGAGGCCGACCCGTGGACGCCGGTGGTCAAGCTCTCCGAGCAGCCCTATAAGCGCACGATCCCGGGCGTACAGCGCGTGCGCCGTTATTACGACGGCTTTGGCGGCCCGGTCTGCGACATGATCTACGACGAGGACCATCTGGCGGGGGAGGGCGCCGCGCGCGGCAATACCCTCGTGGCCGTGAATGATGCCGCCCTGGTGACCGACGTGTCCGAACTTGAGTATCGTGAGCTGTTGGTGCCGATCGTGCGCGACGGCAGTGCGGTGGCTCCGCGTGAGAGCATCCAGGACGCGCGCGAGCGCTGTGTTTGGGCGCTCGATCATCTGGATGCGGCTTTCAAGCGCTTCCTGTATCCGCAGACCTACGTGGTGGGTATGGAACAGGGCCTGGCCCAGGTGCGCGACGAGCTCGTGCGCAAGAATATGGCCGCGGCCTCGGCTTTCCCCTGGGCAAAATGATTCCTTGGGCGGTAGGGGCGAGTCACGCTCCCTTGGCCGCCGCTCGGCCGTTCGCTGAACAGTTGATTGGTTTGACGTATGACGACTTCTTATAAAACGATGGTGGTAAAGATCGGTTCGTCCACGGTGGTGGGCGCCGATGGCAAGGTCAACCGCGCCTTTATCGGCGGACTTGCCGATCAAGCCGCAGCGCTGCGCAAGCTCGGCTGGCGTCTGGTCGTGGTGAGCTCGGGCGCTATTGCCTGTGGCTATCCCGTGCTGGGCTTCGACCGCAAGCCGGTCGGTGACCTGCCGAGCTTACAGGCTTGCGCCTCGGCCGGTCAGTGCATCATCTCGTCGGCCTACGACGAGGAGTTCCATGCGCGCGACCTGCTCACCTCGCTCGTGCTGCTCACGCGCCACGACACGGCCCGTCGCACGTCCTACCTGCATGCGCGCGACGCCCTGCTGCGCCTCGTGGAGCTTGGCGTGGTGCCGATCGTCAACGAGAACGATACCGTTACCGTCGATGAGATCAAGTTTGGTGACAACGACACACTGGCGGCGCTTGTGAGCTGCCTGGTTTCTGCCGATCTGTGCGTGACGCTCTCGGACATCGATGGTCTCTATACTGCCAATCCGCACGAGGACCCGACGGCCGAGTTTGTTCCTGTCGTGCATAAGATCGATGCCAAGATTATTGCCTCGGCGGGCGATTCTTCCACATCGGTGGGCACGGGCGGCATGATTACCAAGATTCGCGCGAGCCGCATCCTGATGACGGCGGGCATTCAGAGCGTGATTTGCTCGGGCGAGGAGCCCGATGCGCTCGTGCGCCTCGCCCGCGGCGAGAGCGTGGGCACGCTGTTCGATCCGCCGGCGGAGCGTCTGGACATCGCACCCCGCAAGCTGTGGATCGCACTGGGCGACAAGGCGCATGGCTCGGTGACGGTCGATGATGGTGCTGCGAAGGCGCTGGTCAGCCGTGGTTCTTCCCTGCTTGCGGTGGGTATTCGCGAGGTCGATGGCCAGTTTGCCGAGGGCGATGTGCTCGACGTGTGCGACCCGAGCGGTATGGTTGTCGCCCGCGGTATCGCCGAGGCCGATTCGGATGTGCTGGAACTTGCTGCCGGTCGCCGCCAGGACCAGATCGCCAGCAACCGCCTGCTCGCTAACCTGGCCGAGAAGCCGGCGATACACAGGGATAACTTGATCGTATTTGCATAAAGAAAGACAGCACTGCGGATCGTTTCCCGCAGCGCTGTCTTTCTCGTGCCGGCACTTGGGGACGTTCCTTTTGTGCCGGCAGGTGGGGACACTCCTTTGCTAGAAGATCCGGCGCAGGTCTCCGCGGTTGAGGGCTTCGTCGAAGAGGTGCTTGAACACCACGCTGCCGTGCAGACCGTCGTGCTCGAACTCGTTGGTCACCCAGGCATGCGAGTCGCCCACGCGGCTGAGCGTATCGAGCTGCAAGCCCGAATCGACGTACATGTCGTCGAAATACACCGCGGCCTGGAGCGGCACCTCGTTGCACGCCAGTCGCTGCGGGTCGTAGATCTTGTCCCAGCTGGTGTCTTCCATCAGCAGGTCCATGGCGGGTTTGAAGGGCTTGAGCTCGGGCATCTGCTCGAACATCCACGGGAACATTGCCTCGCCGGTAAACATGAGCGGGCGCGCGAGGGTGTCGAACTCGGCGCGGTGTGCCTTCTCTTCGGCCGCGGCCCAACCAATGGGCATAGTGTCGCCGTCGGCGTAGATGAACTCCTGCAGTGTCCAGTACAGCGGGTTTGTACGCGTGTTGGTGCGCTCGAAGGCGCGCATCAAAAAGCTGTCAGATACCGAGGCGCCGCAGGCCAGCGTGCCGTCGCCGTCGGCAAAAGCGTGATCGACAATCCAATGCATGCGCTCAAAGCTCGGCTTCATACCAAAGTCGCTGCCCATGAGCTGTAGGCGCTCGACCGTCATCGGTGAGCCGTCGGGCAGCACGGGCTTCTGGGCCTCGAGCGCATCGGCCAGTGCCGCCACGCGCTCGACGTCGGCGGGGTAGCGGTCGTAATACTGCTGAGTCTTGGCCGCCATGCGCGGGAAGGTGTGCGCGTAGACCTCGCTTGCGCTCGCTGGCACGTGTGGAATGCCGCCGCAGGTAAAGCTCGCCGCCACGCCTTCGGGGAAGAGCGACAGATAGCTCAACGTCAAAAAGCCGCCGTAGCTCTGCCCGAGTGTGACCCAGGGCTTGCCGCCAAAGCCCACCAGGCGCAGGTACTCAAAATCGCGCACGATGGAGCTGGCGAGGTGGCGCTTGAGGAAGTCAGCCTGCGAGCGTGCGGCATCGGAGCCGGCCGCCGTCGCGCGCTCGCCCAGTGCGGCAATCGTGCGCCCGTCCACGCAGCAACTGCGTCCGGTGCCGCGCTGGTCGGGAAGGACCACGCGGAAGTGCTTGACGGCCTCCTCGATCCAGCCGTCGCTTGTGGGCGACAGCGGACGCGGGCTCTCGCCGCCGGGGCCGCCCTGCAAAAACAGGAGCAGCGGCAGATCGTCGTTGATGCGGTCGGGCGCGCAAACCACGCGGTAGAAGAGCTTGATGCTCTCGGGCGCGCCGGCGATTGGTGCCGGCATGGCGCCGCGGCGCATGGTGCTGCCGACGGCCAGGAGCATCGGCTCCAGGCCGCGCCAGTCAAGGGGGACGTCGATGCTGTGGTCCTCGACGTAAAGGCCGGGGACGTGGTACGAAGTGATGAGGGCCATGTGAGTCTTCCGTTCGTTGCGGTGTTTCGGGTTGACCAATTCTACCGCCGCGGGCGAGGCCATGCGCAAATCGGCTACCATTGTTGCAAACTTCTAGGAGAAAGGGCCGCCCATGTCGGTCGATATAGCCACGTACGTCCACGATCTTGCCGTTGCCGCCAAGGCAGCGTCGGCCTCGCTTGCCACGGCGAGCGATGAGCAGCGTCAGGAGGCCGTGCGCGCCATGGCCGCGGCGCTGTACGATGGCGTCGATTCCATCGTTGCCGCCAACGAGCTCGATATGTCCGCCGCGCGCGATGCGGGTACCTCGGCCGGACTGCTCGATCGCCTGCTGCTGACGCCCGAGCGCGTCGAGGGCATGGCCGCCGGCCTGGAAAAGCTCGCCGAGCTGCCCGATCCCGTGGGCCGCGTGCTCGACCACCGCGTGCTTGCAAGCGGCGTGGACCTGACCCGCGTGAGTGTGCCGCTGGGCCTGGTCGCTATGGTCTACGAGGCGCGCCCCAACGTGACGGCCGACGCCGCAGGCATCTGCATCCGTACCGGCAACGCCTGCATTCTGCGCGGCGGCTCGCTGGCCTATCACTCGTGTGCCATGATCGCCGAGCTGCTGGCCGATGCGCTCGAGGCCAAGGGCTTCCCGCGCGAGGCCGTGTCGATGATCGAGTCCACCGACCGCGAGGCCACCGGCGAGCTCATGAAGCTCCGCGGTATTGTCGACGTACTCATTCCGCGCGGCGGTGCAGGCCTGATCCAGCGCTGCGTGCGCGAGTCGCTTGTGCCGGTGATCGAGACGGGCACGGGCAACTGCCACATCTACGTGCATGAATCCGCCGACTTTGATAAGGCGCTCAACATTATCGTTAATGCCAAGACCCAGCGCGTGGGCGTGTGCAATGCCGCCGAGTCGCTGCTGGTCGACCGTGCTGTGGCCGATGCGTTTTTGCCCGCGGTCGTGACCGTGCTGCATGACCACGGCGTGCTGATTCACGGCGACGAGGCAACCTGCGCCGCATGCGCCGATGCCGGGCTTGTGGAGGGCGATGACTACGTCGCCGCGACTGAGGAGGACTGGGGTCGCGAGTACCTGGCGCTCGAGATGAGCGTGAAGGTCGTGGCAAACGAGGACGAGGCCATCGCACACATCAACCGCTACGGCACGATGCACTCCGAGGCCATCGTTGCCGAGGACACGGATGCTTGCGAGCGCTTCCTGGATGCGGTCGATGCCTCGGCCGTGTACGCCAACGCCAGCACGCGCTTCACCGACGGCGGCGAGTTTGGCCTGGGCGCCGAGATCGGCATCTCGACCCAAAAGCTCCACGCCCGTGGCCCCTTTGCCGCCGAGGCCCTCACCACCTACAAATACAAGCTCCGCGGCACCGGCCAGGTCCGTCCCTAACGCCCGCGCAAACAAAAACCACCACAAAGGTGCCTGTCCCCTTTGTGGTGGTTTTAGGTGGCGTTGACGGTTAGGCCTGGAAGGTATCTCGGTCGGGGGCGAAGGACTGCATGGCCGCGATGGTGCGGTCAAAGAGCTCGGGGAGCTCCCAGCCCAACATCTCGGCGCCCTGCGAAATCACGTCGCGCGAGCAGCCGGCGGCAAAGCGTTTGTCCTTGAACTTCTTCTTGAGCGACTTAGTCGTAAAGTCCATAACGCTCTTGCTCGGGCGCATGATGACGGCAGCGCCGATCAGGCCGGTGAGCTCATCGCAGGCAAACAGGATCTTTTCCATCTGCAGCTCGGGCTTGGGTAGTGAGGTGTTGAAGTCCGACGTGTGCGTCTGGATGGCGCGAATGAGCTCGGGAGACGCACCTTCGCCCTCAAGAATCTCGGCAGCATAGATGGTGTGGTTAATGGGGTCGTCCTCATGCTCCTCCCAATCCAGGTCGTGCAGCAGACCGACGATGCCCCAAAACTCCTCGTTCTCGGGGTCGAACTCGCGCGCAAAGTAGCGCATAGTGCCCTCGACCGTCTCGCCATGGGTGATATGGAACGGGTCCTTGTTGTGCTCATTGAGCAGTTCGAACGCGCGGTCGCGGGTGATTCCGGCGGTAAGCGGCTCTGCCATAAGAGACTCCTTGTGCTCGTGGGTATCGATAAGAATGAATACTACTAGAACAAGAAAACCACCACAAAGGTGCCTGTTCCCTTTGTGGTGGTTTTTGGCGCGGATGGGTTAGTTGAGGGCGGCTTGGGCTAGGCGGGCTTCGGCGTCCTCCTCGGTGACGCCCAAGGCCACAGCGAACTCCTCGATGGAGCGGCGTTTGGCCTCCTTGAGTACGCGCATGTAGTAGGAGCTGGGTTTTTTATCAGCTTCCTCGGCCAGGCGAATGCGGTGCATCATGGTTTTTGCCACGCGGACCGTCTCGGGCGCGCCCAGCTTGAGCTGCTGCTTAAAGTGTGTCTCCTCAAGTGAGCTGTTGCGCTCGGTAAAGGTGTCGCACTCCAGCTCGTCATAGTGGCTCAGCAAGTGCTCGGCATCTTGCTGCGAGATGGCGGCGTGCAAACGGTCGGCCTGCGCCACGGGGTACATGAGGATCGTCTGCGCATGTCCCTGCTTGGTCTCGAGCAGCAGCATGGGCTGCGGTGTGTCGTCCCTAAAACCGACGACGGTGCAGACTCCCTGGCCCGGATGAATGACGTGTTGACCGATTGAGAACATGCTACCTCCAACTTATACGAATTTACGTATGTCTAGAATAACACGCTGACGTGCGCAAACCGTTACTTTATGCAGGAAAAGCACACAACTCTGATAGGTAAGAGTATTCGATAACAGACGCAGCTCATTCACACCTTTACGCATTTTCAACGCCTGCATAATCTGCAGGCAGACCGGCATCTTTGAGTGACTCCATACAAGCTGTAGTCATTTTTGTGCATATGCAATATCTATTGGCTTTACCCTGCGACAGTGCCCGTCGCTTGTGATAGAGTGCTACAAACTCTGGCTTTTGCCCTACGAGTGACTAAGAGCTCGGGGGCTTTAACACAAGGAGGATCTATGCCCGAGAAGATTGAAGAGCTGGTACGCGCTGCGCTTGCTGCGGCCCAGGAGGCCGGCGACCTTTCCGCATTTGAACTTGACGATTGCGCTATCGAGCGACCGGCTGACACTTCTCATGGCGAGTGGACCTCTACCATGGCCCTGAAGTCCGCCAAGCTGGCCCACTGCGCCCCGCGCAAGATCGCCGAGGCCATCGTTGCCCATATGCCCGAGGACCCCGCGATCGAGAAGGTCGAGATCGCAGGCCCCGGCTTCATCAACTTCTACCTCTCCGTTGCCGTCAAGAATGCCATCTTTGGCGAGGCTCGCGAGAAGGGTATGGACTTCGCTAAGTCCAACGTCGGTGGTGGCCTGAAGACCCAGGTTGAGTTCGTTTCCGCCAACCCAGTTGGCCCCATGCACATCGGCCACGGCCGCTGGGCCGCGCTGGGCGACTCGCTCTGCCGCGTTATGGACCACGCCGGTTACGACATCCAGCGTGAGTTCTACATCAACGACCACGGCTCTCAGATGAACACCTTCGGCAACTCCATCAGCACGCGCTATATGCAGCTTGCCGACATCATCGCCAAGCAGGGTGTGGATATCGACGAGGCTCACAAGCTGCTGATCGCAGACCGCGACGCCTTTGTTGCCGACGAGAACGACGAGCACCCCGAGACCCATCCGTACCAGGACAACTTTGCCGAGACTCTGGGCAAGGACTCCTACGGCGGCGACTACATCATCGACGAGGCCGCCGAGTTCTGGCGCACCGACGGCGATAAGTGGGTCAACGCCGATCCGCAGAAGCGCATGGAGAGCTTCCGCGAGCGCGGCTATGTAAAGATGGTCGACAACATGCGCGACCTCTGCCACGCCGTCAATTGCGACTTCGATCGTTGGTTCTCCGAGCGCTCGCTGTATGTGAAGGACACCGAGGGCGAGACCGCCGGCACCTCCGCCGTCGACCGCGCTTTTGAGAAGCTCGACAAGATGGGCTATCTCTACACCAAGGACGGCGCCCTGTGGTTCCGCTCCACCGACCTGGGCGATGACAAGGACCGCGTTCTGATCAAGTCCGACGGCGAGTACACCTACTTCGCCTCCGACGTTGCCTATCACTGGGATAAGTTCCAGCGCGTCGACCACGTCATCGACATCTGGGGCGCCGACCACCACGGCTACATCGAGCGCGTCCGCTGCGTCTGCGATGCCTTGGGTTACCCCGGCAAGTTTGAGGTTCTGCTGGGCCAGCTCGTCAACCTGCTGCGCAACGGCAAGCCCGTCCGTATGTCCAAGCGTAAGGGCACCATGGTGACCCTGCAGGAGCTCGTCGACGAGGTCGGCTCCGACGCTGCCCGTTACACCCTCATCTCCAAGAGCTCCAACCAGATGGTCGACTTCGATATTGAGGCCGTCAAGAAGCGCGACAACTCCAACCCGGTGTACTACGTGCAGTACGCTCACGCCCGCGTGTGCTCCATCCTGCGCCGTGCCGCTGACGTTACGCCCGAGCAGGCTGACGAGATGGGCATGAAGGCCGTCGCCGCCAAGGCCATCGGTGAGAACGTCGATTACTCGCTGCTGACCGACCCGACCGAGCTCGCCCTTTCGCGCAAGCTCAACGAGCTCACCGACCTCATCGCCAGCTGCGCTCGCGACCGCGCCCCGTTCCGTCTGACGCACTTTGCTGAGGAACTCGCCGGCGACTTCCACAGCTTCTACGCTGCCTGTCAGGTGCTGCCGAGCGAGGGCCGTCCCGTCGACCCCGAGCTTTCGCGTGCCCGTCTGGCCGCTTGCGATGCCGTCCGTGTGACGCTCGCCCTGGTGCTCACCCTCGTTGGCGTTTCCGCGCCCGAGCAGATGTAAGCTACGGGTCATTTGACCGTACAGACTTGGTTTAACTAAGCCTTGAAAGCCCGATCTCCCACGGAGGTCGGGCTTTTTGCAAACGCCGACGTATTGACGAATTTGGAACTGCTGGAAATACGAAACTATGCCGGTTTACTACGATGAAATGAGAAATTCCAACCACGCCGGCTTTTCGCAAAAAAGTGCAAGGCATCTACCTGCGGTTTTAGTTCAACAAGTTTCGGAGTGGTCGCGGTTGAGCGATTCATCGTAGTAAACCGCCATAGTTTTGGCGGAGGCAGTCAGATTTGTGGGTGTTAAACCAAAGAGTGTCCCTTTTGAATAGTTGAATAGTCGTTTAAGAACGTCCTCAATGACTAAGTTGCAGGTGGTGGCGGTTGTGTTACACTAACGCTGCGTAATTGACGCAATCATCTCGATACAGATCAATGATGTCCGTCGTTTTGAACGGAACTAGACTGTTTAGCCGCCCTGAAGGTTTATGCAGGGAGCATGTGATCACAGGGCTTGAAAAGAAAGTTGAGCAAACACTGTGTCTGATCAACAGCAAGAAAACGAAATAACGACGACGCAAGCCGCTCCCGCTGCACCGGTTGCGTCGGACCAGGTCGCGGCGCCCGCGCAAGCCTCGGCTCCTGAGACGCCTAAGGCTGCTTCGACGCCTACGCCTGCAGCGGCTGAGAAGGCCGTGCCTGCAACTGGTGAGGAGGCTGCTCCGGCAAAGCCCAAGCGTACGCGCCGCACGACCAAGCCTGCTGCTGACGGCGAGGAGGTCACCAAGCCCAAGCGCCGTACTACGCGCACGACGCGCGCCAAGCGCACCGTTGCAGCTGACTCCTCGGCGCCGATTTCCGATGAGGTCGCGCAGGCACGTGCGTTGGCGCAGATTAGCGAGGCTCAGGTGGTGCGCGCCCGCCGTCGTGCTGCCGAGCGTGAGGCCGCGGCTCTGACCGAGCTTGCAGCCCCGTCTGTGCCCGAGACCCCTGCCGCCGACCAGCCGACCGAGAAGTCGGTACCGCGCACACGCCGTCGCACGGCTGCTAAGGCCGAGCGGGTTGCCGATCAGGTAACCCCCGAGCTCACCGAGGCTTCGGTCCGTTCCGCGGCAGGGGAGGGCACATCGCCTGCTGAGCCCGCTGCGCCTGTCGAGGCCAGCGAAGTTCCCGTTGTCGATCCGGCTTTGCGCCCGCACCGTCGCGGTCGCAAGCCCAAGGCCTTCGTCGAGGCCGAGAAGGCCGCAGCCGCAGCCGCCGCCGCTCGGGATGCTGCGGCGACCGCCGAGTCTGCAACCGCTGCCGATGCACCCGTCCAGGATGCCACGACTTCCGAGGCCGTTTCTGCCGATGTCGAGCCCGCCGACCTCCGTCCCGGTCGCAGCCGTCGCACTGCTGCTAAGCGCACGTCCAAGGCTAAGGCTGCCAAGAAGGGCGCGTCCGAGGATTCCGCCGAGACGACCGTCGATGCATCGGCTGATGCCGCCGAGTCCCAGGACGTCGAACAACCTGCGTCCGAGAAGCCCAAGCGCGGTCGTAAGAAGTCCGCTAAGGCCAAGACGTCCGAGCAGCAGGCTGATGTCGAAGCGCAAGTCGATTCCGGCGCCGAGGCCAATGACGCTGCTGCGGCCAATGCCGACGCCGCCGCAACTGATGGTGCCGCGCCCGCCGAGGCCGAAGACGGCGCTCGCCCCAACCGTCGCCAGCACAAGCGCAACGACGAGCGCAACGAGCGCAAGGACGAGCGCAACAACGACCGTCGCAACCGCCAGCGCGATCGCAAGCAGCGCAACAAGGAGCGTAATGCCGCCCCCACCGAGCCCACGCTTTCGCGCGAGGAACTCGCGGCCATGAAGGTCGCCGAGCTGCGCGAGAAGGCCAAGGAGTTCGAGATCGAGACGACCGGCAAGAAGAAAGCCGAGCTCGTCGAGGAGATCTACGTCACCGCCGCGAAGGCCGAGGGCTTCCGCGACATCAAGGGCATCCTGCAGATTCGTCCGGACAGCTCCGGTATCATCCATGCCCACGGTTACATGAAGTCCAACGACGACGCCTTCGTGCCCGCCTACCTCATCCGCTCCGCGCGCCTGCGCACGGGCGACGTCATCGAGGGCTCGCTGCGTCCTTCGCGCGGCGGCGACAAGCGCGCCGGCCTCGCCAAAATCACGACCGTCAACGGTCTAGACCCCGAGCAGATTCGCAACCGCCCCAAGTTTGGTGACCTCACCCCGGTCTATCCTAACGAGCCGCTGCGCATGGAGCACGGCAAGGACTCCATTACCGGTCGCGCCATCGACATCGTGTCGCCGATCGGCAAGGGTCAGCGTGGCCTGATCGTGTCCCCGCCCAAGGCCGGCAAGACCACGATTCTTAAGAAGATCTGCCAGTCCATCTCGATTAACAACCCCGAGGTGCACCTCATCTGCCTGCTCGTCGACGAGCGCCCCGAAGAAGTCACCGATATGCAGCGTTCCATCAAGGGCGAGGTTGTGGCGTCGACCTTCGATATGCCCGCCGACAACCACACTCGCGTGGCCGAGCTCGTTATCGAGCGCGCCAAGCGCATCGTGGAGCTGGGCGGCGATGTTGTGGTGGTGCTCGACTCCATCACGCGTCTTGCCCGCGCCTACAACTTGGCGGCGCCCGCCTCAGGCCGCATCCTTTCGGGCGGCGTCGATTCGGCGGCCCTGTATCCGCCCAAGCGCTTCCTGGGCGCAGCCCGTAATATCGAGAACGGTGGTTCGCTCACCATCCTGGCTTCTGCCCTCATCGACACCGGTTCCAAGATGGACGAGGTCATCTTTGAGGAGTTCAAGGGCACCGGCAACATGGAGCTTAAGCTCGACCGCGATCTTGCCGACCGTCGTATCTTCCCGGCTATCGACCCCGTTGCCTCCGGTACGCGTAACGAGGACCTGTTGGTCGACGAGCAGATGCGTCCGTTTGTCTTTGGTCTGCGTCGCATCCTCGCCGGCATGAACAATACCGAGCGCGCGGCCGCATCGTTTATCAAGGGCCTCAAGGGCACCAACACCAACCAGGAGTTCCTGGTGCGTTCGGCCAAAAAGCACAGCGACTACGAGCAGACGTTCTAGGTTGTCATTCACACGCAGCGATAGCCATCAATGCGATAAAGGGTCGGGGCTTGCGCCTCGGCCCTTTTCCATATCGCCGCTCCGCACTTATTTTTGACCATAAGACTGGCAAGCAGCAGGTTTCCCGTTTCAATCCGACATCGTCGCTTGCAATCGACAGGGCGGTTTCGCATAATAGCTTTTAAGCTTCGCGACGGAAAACGCAGATGAAACGAACCATATACCGTTGCTTTGGGGCATAGCCCCGCTTCATCTTCTCTCGCGCAGCCAACTGAATGATGCGATTTGGGTGCTGGAAGATGGGGAGAGCTCATGGCTTCTTCTGATGCAACACAACGAGCAGTCCTTGCCGGACTTTCGTGCGGGATCGGCCTTGCCGCTCCCGTGGTTATGTATGCCGCGACGCTGCCGTTTTCGTCTGTGAACGAGACGGTCGTGGCGGGTGCGGTTCCCTTCGCCGTGGGCGCGGTGGCGGGCGTGGGTATCTATGCCGCCTCGCTGGGTATCTCCGAGTATCGTGCGCAGCGTGAAGAGCGTCTGTTCCAGCCCGATGCCATGGGCGGTGCCGCCAATCTCAATCAGCATCAAAGCGAGTTCAAGACCGCCTCGATTCCAGCTCAGCAGCAGGATGCGACTCCTTACGCTGCGGCTTCTGCTTCTCAGGCTCAGGCGGAGCAGTCTACCTCGGCATTCCTTTCCGGCCTGACCGGTGCGTTCCAGCGCCGTCATGCCGATGATGGTGTCCCTACCATCGCTCGAGCCGCAGATGCTATGGACGAGGACGAGGCTTGGTCCATGATCGACAGTATGCTCGACGACGATTCGCCGGTGAGCTGCGACCCTGCACACTCGCGCGACGTCTATCAAGTCGCCATCGACGAGCTTACCAACGGCGGGCAGACCGGCTCCTTCAATCGCGACGACATCGCCGCCGCGGCACGCGCCGTATCGGGCTCCCAGGCCGCCCCTGCGGGCAGCACGGCGGCTTTCGTGGCACTCGTTGCCAACGCGGCAGCCAATAACGCGTACAACGCTACCTCGGGCGACGCGAATGCTTCTGCCGACAATTCGTACGTTGATGAAGCCATGACCGCTGACGAGGAGGCCGTTGCTGCCCGCCGTGCCGCCGAAAGCTCGTTGTGGGGCGCTCCTGCCCAGCAGCAGGCGGCAGAGGCTGCGCCGTACAATGCAAACCTCGCCAGCATGCCTATCATCTCCGGTGCCGCGGACATCGATCTCGATGACCTCGATGAGCCTGCAGCCATCACCGCATCGATTGATGCCCAAGATCGCATCGACACCGGCGACCTTCCAGATGCCTCGCTCGAGGTTGATGTCCCCATGGCCGATTACTCGGGCCACGAGGACATGTGGGCCGCCGCCACCGCGATCCTGGATGAGATTGACGAGCCTGCTCCTGTTACGGTCCCCGCTCCCGTCGCTGCCCCTCAGCCTGCTGCCCCCGCCTATGTCGGCCGTCACAGTGCTGTGTTCCCCGAGGATACTGCCCGTATCTCGCGCGAGAGCATCGAGCGGGCCGAGGCTATTGCCGCCGGCATTATGGAAAACCGTCGTCACGAGCGCGTCAATCAGATCCTCGAGGAAGAGATCGAGCGCCTGCAGTCCTCAACCGCCAAGCGTACGGGCCGTGCCTATCTGAGCGTTATCGAGGGCGGTACTGCCAGCTTCGCGCCGCTCCGCGCGGAGGCATAACTTCTGCATGGTTAAGATCAATCGAAAATGGGCGGTTGTAACCTGCCTGATGGCGCTCTTGATCTGGGGCAATTCGCTGGTTCCCGGCTCGGGGTCGGGCTCGCTGAGCCTAACGGTCATGGAAGCTATCCGCGGTTTCCTGCACGGCGTGGGACTTCCATATGAATGGGTGACCAACTTTGTTGTTCGCAAGTGCGCGCATTTTACCGAGTATATGGTGCTCGGCATCTTGGCAACGCACGCCTTTGATTTTGAGGGCCGGCGCACCTTTGACGTGCTGCTGCCCACGGCGGTGTTCCTGCTGCTGATTCCCTCGATCGACGAGACGATTCAGCTCTTTGTGCCGGGACGCGCCGGCATGATCACCGATGTGATGATCGACTGCTGTGGAGCGGCAACGGGCGTTGTGCTCCGATATCTACTACGATCGCTCATATGTGCCAAAAAGGCCGCCTAGGACGTATGCTTGGTCCTAGGCGGCCTTTTTTATTAGAGGGCTTATATAGGGCGTGGTGGCGTCGTTCCGTAGGTTGGATTTGCCGGGCGCGCCACGCCCTGTGGGTGCGTCTGTTACTGAAGCGCCTGCGCGCCCAGGGCCAGGCAGCCCATAATGCCCTGCTTGCCCTCGAGGCTGTTGTTGACAATATAGGAATCGATGTCGTTGACCTCGGGCGTGACGATATAGCCGTTGAGCATCTCGGCGCACTTTTTGCGTGCGAGCGGCACGATGGGGGTGTGGTCGGCCACGCCGCCGCCGATGATGATCTTTTGCGGTGCGTAGCACAGCGTGTAGGTCATGAGCGCCTGTGCCAGATAGCCTGCGAGCAGGTCCATGGCCTCCGGGTCATCGGCCATGTCTCCGGCGCTCTTGCCATCCCAGCGCTTTTTAACGCCAGGGCCGGCGATGAGGCCCTCGAGGCAGTTGTCATGGAAGGGGCAGGCGCTATGCTCGCCGATGGTGTCGCGCGGGTCGCGCGTGACCAGGATGTGGCCGGCCTCGGGATGCATCATGCCGTGCACGAGCTTACCGCCCGAGAGCACGCCGGCGCCCACGCCGGTGCCGATGGTCAGGTAGACCACGTCGGTGAGGCCCTGGGCGCAACCAAAGGTGACCTCGCCCAAGCAGGCAACGTTGACGTCGGTGTCGTAGCCACAGGGAATATTGAGCTCGTTTTGGATGGTGCCCAGCAGATCAAAGTAGCGCCATGCCGTTTTGGGCGTCTCCAGGATCTTGCCGTATTGGGGCGACGCGGGGTTGACTGCGGTGGGGCCAAAGGCGCCGATGCCCAGCGCGGCAATGCCCTTGTCGGCAAACCATGCATTGACGGCCTCAACGGTCTCCTGCGGGGTCGTGGTCGCGATCTGCTCACGCTCCAGGACCGTACCGTCTGCATAGCCCGTGGCGCAGACCATCTTGGTGCCGCCGGCCTCGAGCGCTCCGATAAGCTGCTGTTCTGCCATAGTATTCCTCTCTTTGGGACGAGTTGCTCCGTGACTAAAGTATAGGGCTCTAAACTATTTAAGAAAGCGTTATAAAAAGAAGCCTCGCAACGCGGCGGGCGGTGCGAGGCTTCTTTGGTTGCTTTAGTTGCTGGGCCGTCCTTACCCGCGCGGCTTGATTTTATCACGTAGCGACTTGAGGTTCTCCAGCGCCGCGTTAAGCGTCTCGTCTCGCTTGGCAAAGTGGAAACGAATCAGATGGTTGACGGGCTCGCGGAAGAAGCTCGAGCCGGGCACGGCGCCCACGCCCACCTTAGACGCGAGATCCTCGCAGAATTCGAGGTCGCTGTCATAGCCAAACTCAGAGATGTCCATCATGACGTAGTAAGCGCCCTGCGGCACGTTGTGCTCAAGACCGATGCTATCGAGCCCCTGGCAGAACAGGTCGCGCTTGGCGGTGTAGAGGTCGAGGACCTCCTGGTAATAGCTGTCGTCGAAGTTGAGGGCGGTGACGACAGCTTCCTGCAGGGGAGCGGCGGCACCCACGGTGAGGAAGTCGTGGACCTTCTTGATGCGCTCGGTGATCTGGGCCGGGGCAACGGTGTAGCCAAGACGCCAGCCGGTGATGGAGTACGTCTTAGACAGCGAACTGCAGCTGATGGTTCGCTCGAACATGCCGGGCAGCGTGGCCATATAGACGTGCTCGTGGGGCGCGTAGACGATGTGCTCGTATACCTCGTCGGTAATGCAGTAGGCGTCGTACTTTTTGCAGAGGTCGGCGATAAAGGTGAGCTCCTCGCGCGTAAAGACCTTGCCGCAGGGGTTGGAAGGGTTGCACAGGACGATGGCCTTGGGGTCGTTGTCGCGGAAGGCCGCCTCGAGTGTCTCGCGGTCAAAGTCGAATGTGGGCGGGTTGAGCGGCACGTAGATGGGCTCGGCACCCGAAAGGATCGTGTCGGCGCCGTAGTTCTCGTAGAACGGCGAGAAGATGACGATCTTATCGCCGGGGTTCGTGACCGTCATCATGGCGGCCATCATGGCCTCGGTGGAGCCGCAGGTGACTACGATATTCTCGTTGGGGTTCACCGGCATGCCCATAAAGTGCTCCTGTTTGGCGGCGAGCGCCTCGCGCATGGCCTGGGAGCCCCAGGTGATGGAGTACTGGTGATAGAGCGGCTTGGGGTCGCTGGCTATGGTGCTGAGGCTATCGAGCAGCTGCGCCGGGGGATCGAAGTCAGGGAAGCCCTGCGAGAGATTGACAGCGCCGTACTTATTGGAGATGCGTGTCATGCGGCGGATGACCGAATCGGTAAATCTTGCCGTGCGGTTGGAGAGTTCTTTCATGATGGTCCTTTCGAGGATTTGCAGTGGGGCAAGTTTACTCCTATGAAACCGGTGGGATTTGCTCGAAATGGTCTCGAAAAACTCTTTTCAAAATTCTTGAAAATTGGGGCTTGCATCGCGTGGCGTTCCTTGCAATAATAGTCGAGCGCGAAGCGCACAGGACACGGTGGGTGTAGCTCAGTTGGCTAGAGCGACGGGTTGTGGTCCCGTAGGTCGAGGGTTCGAGTCCCTTTACCCACCCCAGTTCTTGCTTCGTGTTGATATCGGGTCGTTAGCTCAGTTGGTAGAGCAGGGGACTCTTAATCCCAAGGTCCAGGGTT
>CAMQHT010000041.1 GCA_947001705.1 uncultured Collinsella sp. | reverse complement strand
GTAGCGGGTGGTTTAAAGCTGGCCGCTGCGCGGCCAGCAGACTAAAGTCTTGAAAGAAAAATGCGCCCCTGTGGGCGCACCATCCCGTTCGCTATTCCGCCTTTTTAACGCGCGGCTTGCGACCGCGCGGCTTATCAACCAGCGCGGACTCACCGCTCTCGCGATACTGGCGGCACCAAGCCTTGACCGAAGACTCGCTGGGAATCTTGTGCTTGATCATGGCCTCGCGAACCGTTAAGCCGTTTTCCAAGCGGTCCTTGACCACGGCGAGCTTAACTTCGTACGAATAGGTGTGATGATGCGAACCGGCGTTGAGAACGGCGTCGGCACCGCCCACGGCATATGCGCGGGCCCACTGACGAGCCGTGGCCTGGGGAATGCCGAGCTCCGCGGCGAGGGCGCGATGACCGACCCCCTCTTGGAGGACCTCGACGGCGCGCTGCCTAACCTCGGGCGCATGCGTGCGAGTCCTTGTTGCTTCCGACATACCTGCCACTTCTTAGCCTTAACCGTTAATCTGCTTTCTTACGTGCATGTTAGATAGTAGCATTTTGCTGTTTGCGCGTAACAGTTAATTGAAAATCGCACGGCGGCATCTGGGCATTTGCCATTAATATGCAACAGTTCTTTAGGTTTTATTTACGCAGCTAGTTAGCTCGCGGCTCATTGACGGTGTTTTACCAACCAGATTGGTATCTTTTTGTTTGGCTGGTATGGTTTGTGTAATTATTAACCCCTCTTCAGCCCGCACCTACATGTCAACTTTCCACTTACTTTCCAGCTTTCCACCTAGCTTTCCAGCTTTCCACTTAACTTACCACCTAAGGTGGAAAGCTGGAAAGCTAGGTGGGAAGCTGGGGCAGCAGCAGGCCAGGAGAACAAGAAAAGGGGCGGCAACCGGGTGGTTGCCGCCCCCTTTGCGAAGCCAGTTGGCTTCGGAACTAGTGGTCGATGCCGTTGAGGTTCACCCTCGTGAGCGTATAGGTCACATAGTCGGGCGATTGAGGCGTTGCGCTCGCCACGTCACCCTTAACCAGGCTCGCTGTCATCACCAAGCGATAGTTCGCGTAGAACTGCTCACGCTGTTCAACCTGCGTGTTGACCTTAACGGTAAAGGGCAGGCTAAACGTCGTATTACCGTTCTTCGTTTTGAACTTGCCGTTCTCCTTCGAGTCAGTGAAGGTGATCGTGCTACCGGAGGGAGCGACCGCGGCAAGCTTACTCTCCGTCACTGTTACGTAGTTTGAGATATCATCCGTTACGCTCTCATACGTGCCGTCGGTTCCGCGGCGCTGAAGCGAGAGCGTGTACACAACAGAGTCTGCGTTCGCAATTGCCTCGGCGGCGTTGCTGAGTCCACCCAGTTCATACGTGGCACCCAGACCAATCGCGCCATTCGCGATCGGACGCAGGTCGTCCACGTTAATGCCAAGCTGCGACTTATCTGGCGCAGAAAGCGTAATGGTCGTATCACCCGTGTCCATGCGATAGTACCCGACGTTACCGCGCTTCGTCTGCGTCAGGCTCGAGGTATTAAGGCCTTCCTTACGCGTCGAAAGCTTGGCGGTATAGGACATCTTGGTACAGGCGTCCTCGCCAGACTGCTTGGACAGGGAGATAACCTTGTTGCAGCCGTCCGGCGTAAGGCGAATCTCTTCCACTACCGTACGCACGGTAAAGGATCCGCCCGCTGCACGCTTGCGGATTCCGGCAAGGTCATGGTCGAGCGTGAGCCTCAGTGAGTCATCACCCGTATCCGTCACAATCTGTGTAAACGCAGGCGTCGAAGCGTCATACGGCTCCCAATCGCTGCCACTCCACCTGTAGTTCTGATTGCCGATGGCAACATAGAACTTCGCAATTGCCGAAGTTCCGCTCGGGAAACTGCTTACTCCCATTAGGTTGTTGTTGGCGCCATAGCGACACAGCGATGTATCGAGCTGATAGAACAGATGGTCGCTCTCTGTATAGTATTGGCTCGGGCTAAACGTAACCGTATCCATGACATCGAGAGAAAGAACGTAGGCGGCACCGTCCTCCGACTTCGAAACCGGAATGCACGCCCCATCTTTTTTGTCGACTACATTCTGCTCATAATTGGACAAGATGCTGTATGTCGATGCCGTACTGTTTTGAATATCGTCGCTGCCATCGGTGCGTAAAACATGATGCAGATTCCAAGATATGCGGCCACCCGAAGAATTCGAGTCAATAGACGAAGCCGTAAAACCGTTGATACTAGCTTGCGTCACGCCGTCGCCCGACTTGGGCACATTGACAACTAGGTAGACGCTCTCCGATGCACGCTTCTCTCTGCCGGCATCCTTCTCCTTGGGTACCTTTAGCGTATAGCGACTGTTGCTGGGAACGTCAGCACCCGCAACCTTAAACAGCGTCCACTTGCCATCGAGTTTCGCTTTAGCGGTCGCCTCTGCCTCGTTATCACACACGGTCCATGTGCCGGCGCCATCCTGCGTGGCCGACACACCCAAGATCTCGCTCAGCCATCGCTCCTGATATGGATTGCCCGCAGAATCCTTAAAGCCGTCGTTTCCGCTCAGGGAAACGCTCGTTGCTCCGCCTTCGCCCACCGTATAGTGATACTCTCTGCCGCCGGCCTTGCCATCAACGTTCGCATCGATGAGCGTAAGCTGGGTGCCCTGGGGCAACCTTCCGTCGGCACCATTGAAGAGGATACTCTTGCCGAGCCCCTTCATCGAGCCGCCAGCAGCCATATAGCTGTCCCAGCCAAAGTCGACTTCCTTCCCATTGGCAGAATTGTATGTCCAGGTAAGCAGACCCGTCATCGGCTCGCCAAAGCTCGTAAGCACGTGTGCATCTTTTCCAAGGTTAGCGTAGTCTTTTTCTTTAAATTGAGTGCCGTAATCATACGTTGCAGTGAAATCGATCTCGAGCTTGCGCTTAACGATGATCGGCACCTGAACGTTGTAGCTCTGACCCGCCTCGGTAAAGGTAACGGTCAGGAGCGTAAAGCGACCTTTGCCGTTGTCCCAATCGGAGCTTGGGCTAAACGACATATTGTTCTTGCCATTGTTCACTACGCGAAGCGTGGGATTGTTCGACGCGTCACCGTCTTTAACGAACACACCGTCCTTGAGTTGGAAAACCTCTGCTTTGGCCGTCACGTGCGGATTGGTGCCATTCTCGTTATTCAATCTGCAGGCATCGGAGAAGCCGCCGTTCGTGACGATGTTTAGATAGCTCTTGACCGTCGTGTTGTCGTTGCCAGAGATCACCAAAACGGGGAAATCCGCTGTGGCTTGGTTGCTGCTTGTATCATTATTCGAATTGAACTTACTGGCCACGGATGAGGCATCGTAGCTCGACTTATTTTGATAGGCGCCGTTGTCATTAATGCCGCCGATATTCGTGTAGGTGTAGCGATCGGCAACACCGGTGCCTGCCTCGCTCTGGACGGTCGCCGCGGTGTCGATGGTGGCGCCGTCGCCAAACAGGTAGCGATCGGTGGTGTCGTTGTCGGAGGCACGCGCCGCCAGCGTGCTTACGGGGCTCGTGGTCACATACGGGCTCGCTGCCGTGGTGGCGGTATTGTCCGCGCCGTAGAGCGTGATCCCCTTGTCAGGTGCTTCCAGTGTGTCGTTATAGTCACCAAACGCGATATACGACTTCATGTTTACGGCGGCCGCATTGGTCGTGTAAACCATCGGCGGCAGATCACGCGTGGTCTTGCCGTTGCCGAGCTTTACGTTCACGCCCGCTGCGGAGAGGCTATAGCCGTTTGTGTCAACCTCGCCTAAGAGCACGCCCTGCTTAGAGCCCAATTTGTAGGTATTGCTGTCCATGAGCACGTTTACCAGATGGAACTGGCCGCGTCCGTCGCCCGCAATGCCGCCGTTGGAGGTTCCGCCAAACGTTGTGTTAGATACCTTTGTGTTGGTGACGTTGATGACGTCGGCACCGCTGTTAATCGCGCCAAGTAGACCGCCGCTCCACCTGCCCTTGATCGTGGCGCTCTCAATCGCGATATTGTTGCAGGCTATGTTCACATTGCTGAAGTAGTAGCCGATAAGTCCGCCCGAGCATTGGTCGGTGCCGGCAATGTTGATATTCTCGACGCTACAGTCCTCAAACCAGTACGTGTTGGGGCTGCCACTGCTCGTGACCTCGCCAATCAAGCCGCCCGCATTACGGATGCTATTGTTCGTTCCGGTGGCATCGCCGATGATGGCGCTCTTGGCATCGCCTCCGGCATCAATGCGCACGTTGCTTATAGAAATAACGCCTCTATAGGCGCTTCCGACCACACCGCCGGCGCCCATGTACTTATCGGTGTTCGACCCGGTGGCGAGTACATTTACCCCAGAGATGACTGCCGTGCTCGATGCGACGGCTTCCGTGATGCCAATTTTGGTGTTCACCGATACGTTACTGGAGGTATAACCGAACACGCCGCCCACGTAGGGTGTTGTACCCGTGGCGGTTATGGTCGAGTTTTTGCCAATAGTCTTCTCGTATACCCCTGTGGCCGCGGTTGTCCACACGCCGCACGGCGAGGCGATCGCACCCACATAGCCGCCAACGTACTTCTCGCCCGTGACGCTAAGGCCAGTGTATGAGCAGTCACAGAGATTCGCGGGCGCCTGCGTGCCGGAGCCGAAATTGACCATATAGGTCACGTCGTTATCCGTCCTTCGGCTGGTACGGCCCGAGCTGCCAAGAAGCCCTCCTACGCTCTTTGCGCCCAACACGGTGCAGTTCTTCATCTGTACGTTGCGGTAGACGCCACGCGTGTTGCCGTCGTAGTTGGCCGTTGCGCCCGCCAAAAGGCCGGTGCCGATGAGGTCGCTCGATGCCGGTCCCGAGGCAATGCTACCGTTGGCGTCTTTGTACGTGAGCGATACGTTGCAGTTACTAAAGGTGAGGTCTTTGACCTGAGCGCCGTCATTCGCGGTGACGCTCTGCCCCACATTGGTTGAGGTGAACATCACGGTGCTGAATAGGCCGCCCACGCCCGAGACCTTATAGTCGTCATCGGCATATTCGACGACGCCGTAAGTGGCATCTTTGGTGCCCACCGTGATGGTGGCCCCGTTGCCGTCGATCGTTGCCACGTGCGGCGTGATGCGGTCGCGATCGGTGGACGCCTCGTTCGAGCTGCAAGCATTGGAATAGTAACGGCCGCTGAGACCCACGTATCCCGTGCCGTAGCCAGTCATATCATAGGTGGCATTTTCCTTGAACTCCAGGCTCATGCCGATCGATTTCGACGCGCACACGTAGCCCGTTTGGTAGTCGGCAGCGTAGGACGCCACCAGGTAGGGCGAATTTACATCGTCATCATGGTTGAGCGGGCCGTGCCACCCCTGTTTGCCCGGGGCCTTCTGGTCATCGTTTTTGGCGGTTTCGAAATCGCCGGAAGCGCTCGCAGGCTTGCCCACGCAGTCGTAGCTGGCATTTCGCACCTTACCATATTCCTTGTTGCCAAACAGGTAGCCGTTTATCGCCGGGTCCTGCTTATCGCTGCCCCAGTACGCCTTGGAGCCGCGGAACACGCCATAATTAGCGTAGTCAGTATGTGCCGCTCCAGCACCCGCACCCGAGCTAATGATGGCCGAGAGCACCAAAAGGCCCTGGGCGTTTTCCACCGTGGTCACGGGTGCCTCGGCATCAGTGCCGATATACTTGTTGTCGGTGCCCGTGGTAGTGACGCAGGCAGCTCCCTTGTTTGTGAGCTCGTTGATCTTGTAGTTAGCGTTACCGTTTTCGACTTTGCAGCCCTCGCTAAAGGCATAGCCATCAATCATACGACCAACGTAGGGATTGTCGTACTGCCGGAAGTTGCCCGTTCCAAGACCCTGAGACTTGTCGCTGGTTCCAGCGCGCCAAGACGTCCCTGACATATTGCGGAAGATCACACCGCCGCCCGCAATGGCACCAACGTAACCGCCGATGGGAACAAGATGTGGCTTAGTTCCGCCACCAGCAACCGTAAAGCCGGTTGTGGAGTTATCGGGCGTTGTCCCATTCACGGCCACACCGTCGATAATGTTATCGCCGCCAAGGATGCAGCCGATAACGCCACCGAAGAACGACGTCGGAACACCGTCGGCATCCTTGGCAGAATAAGTAATAGTCGCCGACGCGTTCACATAGCGAATATTCAGATCGCGCACCACGCTGCCGTAACTATAGGGAATAAGGCCGCGAAGCGAACCCTCGTTATTCTCTATCTTGATGGTTGCCTTTTTATCACCTTTAGGGTTGCCAACGATGACGCCACGGAACGGGTTGGCTTTGTTGCCAAAACCGCCAAACGATGCGCCGTCGAGGGTGATCGTATTACCCCCGGTAGGTTCAATACTGTAGTACGCGCTTTGGATATAGCGGTGCATCATCTCGTCGGAAAGTGTGGCCGAAGGATCAGTGGTGTCGCCGGTCTTCTTTTCCCACTTCTTCCCAGTGTCTTTCGCCTGCTTATAGACGTACGTAACCTCATTGTCGGTTTTATTGTCGCTGCGGCGAGTACAGAGCGTACTCTGGTTGACGGCAATGGTGACCTCCCAACCGTCGAGCGCAGTTTGGTTGTTGATGTAGTTGGCGATGGCGTTCATCTCAGTCGCGTCCTTAACGGCATACGGATCGCCATATGTGCCGCATCCCTCTACCAGCTTTGGAATGCGCTGGTTGACTTTAATTTCATGATATTGGACGCCGCTCTCGGTGGCCTTTCCCTTATAAACATAAGGAAGATAGCCACCAAACCAAGGCCTGACGTCACCGTCCTTCTTACCATCAACCGTCACATAGCCGCTCACGGCACCATACGTCGCTTCGTCGTAATACCAAAGCTGCTTGCCCGGGTACTCCGTACTCCCATCAATCTCAGATCCGTATGTCACCTTGCCTGCATCGGCATCGGCATCGGCCTTAGTAAAGGTGTAGTCCGCAGAGCCCGTGCTCGTGCTTCCGTAGCCAAAACTCTCCAGCAGGCTCGCATGGGTGAAGATCGTTTTGTTCTTTTGGCTGGGCAAGCTGATTTGCTCAAACTTTGCCGTCACCTGATCGGCCTCACTGCCTACACCAAGCTTTCCGAACAGCGACGTAGCCGCCTTGGTGTCACTCGTGTACCCAGTAGTCTTGATATTCTTCGCGTTCAGGCTCACGTACTTCTGCATCTCGTTGATGAGCAGAGGCATATAGGCGTTAGCATCCGTGGCGCTGTTGGCGCCGTCGACAATCAGATTGTTGAGCGTAAGACCATCAATTGAGATCTTTCTAATCTTGGTGCCATTGCCGTCGCTGGACCCATACACGTAGCGGCACACGAGCGCGCCCGAAGAGCTTCCGCTTGCTCCATCAGTGTCTTCAGAGCTCTTTCCGTCATTAATAACGGGCCCAACAGTACCACGCAAAGTGACGTTTTTTACTGTGAGATCGCCGTTTGCCACCGTTCGAAAAAGACCGCAGTGCATGTTCTCGTGCTGGGTAGCATCGGAATTTAGCTTGTTGCCATTCTGCTCGGCCTTGATCTTGGAGTAACAGAAGGTAATGGTCGCATTCTCAACCGTCACCTCTCCGCTCGGCTGAGTTGGATAATAGCTGTAGCCGGCCAAATCGATTGTACCCGTTATGGTTATGGAATCATCGAGCCCTGTCGTGCCATTGGGAACGATTGTCGAACGAATACCTTCGGGAGCATAACGGTAAGCAGACCATAAGAGCAGCTTTTCCGCTGTATCGATTTGACTGCCACTAAAGCCGCCTTCACAATTCTTAGAGACTATGTCGAGGTTGTAGAAGTAGCGGGTATTGCCGTTCGTATTCTGGCTTCGACCGAAAGACGAGCGATTATGGTAGCTGTTGTCTTTTGTGGAATCGCCGTCCATGTCCAGCTTGTTTTTCTGTGTGTGTAGCGAAACGACCGTGTTCCAGTCGGCGTCCATGAGCTTGCTGCCGTTGTTTGGTTTTACACCGCTGCCAACCCATTCATCGAAGGACGTTACGCCCGACGCAACGATGGCCCCCTCGCCGGTGGGCACCCTATAGGCGGTATCCCAATAAGCCCTGTCCTCCAAGTACAGGCCTAGGTAGCTCTCGACGCCATATGTCGTCTTATCATCCACCTTGCAGCCGCGGCAAACTAGAACGCCGAGCGTCTGAGCGGCGCCCGCATTAATGGTTGTGCCCGAGAGATCGATGGCATAGTTGTTGATAATCCAGTGGCCGCTCGCGGCGTATACAAGACCACCGAGTTCCTTGGAATCATCCGCAGTCGCGGTTATAGAAGCGTTGGTCGTTTTCAGAGCATAAGAGTTTTCATTCTTGTTAATGCTCTCATCTCCGATAGTTACGACCGCGTTGCCCCAGCTATAACCCAAGAAACCACCCGTGCCATTGAGCTTATCGCCGTTCCTGCCGACTTTCATTTCGAATGAATTGAACGAAAGGCCCGAAATGTTCACGTACTTATCAGCTGAGTTGGCTATTGTCCCTGCATTGTAGGTACTCTGTGCGATGCAGCCGATAAGACCACCGACTTGGGCAATCTTGCCGCCGGCGCAATCGCCAGTTTCGATTGATCCGGCGACTTCGAGGCCCGCAACATTGAATGACGAGCCATAATCGCCCGCATAACCAATGGCGCCGCCAATGCGACTATTGCCGTTAAGCGTTTTAGTTGCAGCGATGGTCGCTTGAGCCTTGCTGTTATCCTTAAACGCAACCGTAGAAGCCGCCAGCACGCTGCCCGCAATACCGCCAATGTTCACGTCATTGGCAAACGTATCATCGCACGCGATATTCGTTTTGCACGTTACGCCAGACAATGACAGGTTGCCGACGATGGCACACGCAAGCGACCCGGCATCGATAGCCGAACCGTTATCGAACTTCATGGAGCCAGCGATTGTGACGTTGGAGATGGTTGCACCGTTGACGGCCGCGAACAAGCCCAAGCGGCCGTGGCGGTAGATTTTGCCGTTGCCGTTGCTCGTGTTATTGCCGTCGAGCACGTCTTCACCACGCTTGCCGTACGCCTCGCCGACGGCAAGATTGATTGTGCCGCCACCGTTCAACGTTCCCGAGAAAACTTGCGAGCCGTCTGCACGATCCTGCGTGAAACCCGTCAGGCCCGTGCCCTTGAGATCAATAGTGCCGTTCACCGTAATGGTCGAGGACTGCAAGCCGTTAAGGTTGTTTTCGGTAACGCCGTCAACCATCGAGTAGTAGCCGTTGGTTTGCCAGGTAATCGCAAGCTTGGCGAAATCCTCAGCTGTGGTTAGGGCGTAGGCACCGTTAGCTGCCGTCAGCGAATCCGGCAAGGTCAACTTATGAGTGTCCACATCAAGCTTAATGAAGTCGCCGCCCAGACGAACAACTTCACCGTAGGTCGCGATGTCGTCCGTCTTTGAGGCTGAGTTGCTACGCTTGAAGGTCCAGACCGCAGCGCCCTTGTCTCCCAGATCACCATTAGAGCCATTGCCGGCAGCGAAGATCAGCGCGTTGTGGTTCTCGTATACGAGCTGACCCGTCGTGGCGTTCTCGGCAAAACTTGCGCCCGACAGATCCGTGATGCCGCTGAATTTGATTACAGCATTCCACGCGGATCCCGCAATTCCCGCGGCACGGTTGCTTTGCGCCTTACCGATAGGATTGTCGCTTGTAAGTTTGAAATCTCGCACGTCAAGGACATTGCGCGTATCGACAACGCCCACGGCGCCACCGAACTTTCCGGTACCCGTTCGCGCCGAAGCATCTCCCTTGCACGCAACCGTCACGCCGTTGAAGACAACGGCAACGGGCTGCGAGTTAGGATTTGCGCTATCGCCAACATAGCCAACAACACCGCCTGCGTCGGACAACTTGCTCGCAAGGTCAAACTCAATTGAGCACGTATTCTTATTATCTGCATCCTTTTCAACAACAAAGGCGCGCAAAGCGCCGTCGTCGTCCGTTTTCGTCGCGAACACCTTGCCGACAAGGCCGCCGTAGCTGCCGTTGACACTAACATCTTCTGGTAAGGCGAGTTTGCTCTTATACGTCCCGCCTTGCACCACGATGTCTCCATTAGAGATATCGGCCATGCCAAAAAGAGCGCCGGCGCGCTGCGACGCACCAAGAGTCACAAGGTCGCCCAGGTCGAACATATTGGACGTAACGGCAAATCCTTGCGCAAAGCTCACGTCGCCGATAACGCCACCAGAGCAAGCGCTGTTCTCGTCGCCAATATTTAGAGGACACCCAATCTGCTTATTATCCGCGCCCAGTGTGAGCACGGTCGCTTTACCAATAAAACCGCCGCTGGCAGTTGTGCCCTTGACGGTGAGCGCGTGTAGGTCGAGAGCTTTCGCGACGTTGACCATGGCACCCGTGCTCGAGCCAACGAGTCCTACAACGCCACCGGCGGAGCCGTTCGTAGACTGGACGGTGGCGGTGGGAACGTTTGCCAGAGTGCCAATGCTCAGGGTCGCACCGTCCTTGACTTCGCCTACGAGCAGGCCAGCGTTGCCAGAGCTCGTTTTGACGGCTCCGCCTGAGGTCAGATCGTTGGGGAACGTGACGGACCCAACCGTCAAGCTCCCGCTCTCGACCGTGTTGGCAATCAAGCCAATGTTGCCCGTCGCATTCGCGTTGAGATTCTTTCGAGAATCGGTGAGGCTATAGGTAACGTTCGCAGCAAGGTCGCCCGTCGTCGCACCCAGGAGGGGTGCCGTCAAGGCGGAAGTCGCATCCTTCACATCAACGTTCACGGGTTCCACGATGTCAACCGACGCGATGAGTGTCTTGCTCTCTTCGCCGTTTTCCGCACCGCTGACCTTCGAAGCGATCATCGGTGCGCTATAGCTAGTCGCGCCTACCCACTTTATCCTGACCGTTTTGTTTTGGTCAGACAGCTTGAGGTTATTAAAAACCGTCCGATCAGTCGTAAGCTCGACGGGACTATCAACGTCCCTATAGATCCTGCCTTCAAACGGACATTCATCACTGCCAAGACCCTGGAAAGACATGCCGTTATTAGCCGACTCGGTGAGCTTCGCATCGCCCGTGATGATAACCTTGATCTGCGCATCATAGTAAAGCGAAGCGTCGGCGTTAGACAGGACGGCGAACGCCTCCGACGACTTGACATCAAGGCTTCGGATTCCGCTCCTGTCGTCTTTGCGTACGATGTTTTCCGCGCCGTTCGCCTTGAGCAGCTCGACAAGCTCATCGAGATTTGTAATCGACGCATCGGCCTGGGCCTCAGCGTCTTCCGAAACCGCGGCATCGGCATCTTGCTCGACATCATCAGCGGCAGCATCCCCTGCCGCATCGTCGCCCTCCGTCTGATCGCCCGTAGAATCGGAACCCGTGGCACTATCGGAAGTATCGCCCGTTGCGGCGTCGTCCTTCGCGGCACCATCCTGGGCACCGTCACCTGCTGCACCAGCATCACTCGCCCCAGACCCATTCGCGGCGTCGCCGTTGGTCTCGCCGCTCTCGGCAGTGTCCGATGCCTCCGCAGCCGCGGTGGCAATCTCGCTCGAGATGTTCTGCCAGCCGGCCGCCACGGCGGCCACCGTGGGCGAGCATGCCTGGAGCACCATGACCACCGTCATGAACTCTGCGAGTATGCGCTTTGCCGTTCTCATCGATTCCGTACCTCTTATCCTAAAAACTCTGCTTCCAGAGTTATTGAGTCTTCGTCGTGTCTGTTTGGGTAGTTCCGCTCACCCTAATACCCAGTTTGTTCCAGCCATCGGGCGTTTTGCCGTCCGCTCGGTAAAAGTTGACGACCATCGAACCCGGCTCCATGGTGAACGTAGCCGTGCGTTTTTCAACATTCACCGTCGCTCCATGGTTGATCTCGAAGAACCGGTCGATCTCCACGTTCTCCCCCCACGTGAGCGTGACGCTTGCCGGTGCGCCCGTAACCGTCACGCGGTAGTTGTACGCAGCGTAATCAGCAAACTTGCCAGCCTCATCAACAAGCGCGCCCTCAACCGCAGCGGTCTTGACCTCGGCCTTCTTTGACGGCACGACTTTCGCCGCCAGACAGGCTAGCTCGGTGCCGGGGCTCTGCTCCGATACGACCGTGGCCTTAATCACAAAGTATGCTTGTCCCAACTTACCCTCGGGGAAGGTCACGGTGTAGTCCTTCTTGGTGGGCTGATTCTCCGGAAGCGTGACGCTGCTACCGGGCTGGGGTTCATAGCTCCACGTGGCGCCATCGAGCCCATGCCCCTCGACCGTCAAGGTGTACGTCACGTTTTTGTCGTTGCAGAAGTTGCTGTTGCTCAGCAAGTAGTTGTAGATGCTAAAGGTAAAGTTGCACTGCCCGCTGCTGGGATACACCGTAACGGAGCGCTGGGCACGGTCGAGCTCGTCGCTGCTAGGCGTACTCATGTAGCCCGTGAGCAGGTCGCTCGCAAACAGGCTCTGAGCGGTGCCTGTCGCGGCGACGGACTTAAGAAATCCGTTGGCGATGTAGGCGGAATAGGTAAAGTAGCCACCCGCCACGAGCGCCACGGCACAAACAAGCGCGATTGCCGCCACAACCAGCTTATTCTTGACGAGGCTTTTGCTTTTTACCAGCTGCTCGCACTCGGCATCCTGCTGCTTCTCTTGCTTCTCCATGTGCGCCCCCTCTCCTACTTACCGCTCGTGTTGCGCGCGATCAGGTAGATCACGTCGGTCTCTTTGGTGCTCTCGTCCCACGAAAGCTTGATGATAAAGTTGAGCGTGTCATTGCCAGTCGAGCCGTCGAGCGTCTTGGCGTTGAGTTCGCTTTTGCCGAATTTCTTGTATCGGTAGAGCGGGCGCGCGTTGCGCTGGACGTTTTGATAGTCCTTGAATGTAGGGTCGCTTGCGCCCTCGCCCGGGTCTTCGATGGGCGTGAAGCTCTTCAGCAGATCCGTTTCATACATTTTCCAGCTATAGGGCTTGCCGCCCGCAGTGCCGCTCACATCGTGAGCATCACCTGGGCCCGTATCCTCAGCTTTATACAGCTCGATAGTGAGACCCGTAATGTTGGTCGTATTCGCAAGCTGCAGCTCAAACCCGTCGCCGCCCGTCTGCACGCAAAACGGGCGCTTGAGCGTCACCGTGCTGCCAGTCTTGGTATCGCCGTATTCGGGGTTGTAGCTCAGGTCGATCTGCTCTGTTGCCGTAGCGTTGGGGCCCAGCACCTTGAGCTCTGCCGGCTCCTTGATCTTGCCGACGGTGGAGCCGCGATTGGCATCGACAAACCATCCGAGCGTCAATCCCAGCAACACGAGAAGCACGGCCACCAGACCCATGATGGCCAGGGATTCGCGACGGTGGTCGCTCACCCAAGCCTTGATGCGCTCGATGCGGCCAGCCGGACGCGCTTCGCCGTGCGAGCCGAACCCGTTGCCGCCGGGGTTTGCCGCTCCTTCGTTGTGTTTGATATCGCCCTGCTCGCGGGCATTAAGCTGCTCGTCCATTTATTTATCCGCCTCCTTGGCGGTGAAGCGCACGCGAATGTACTTGACGTTCTTGCCGATAATCTCGTCGGCGTTGTTGTAGTAGCTGGCGCAGGTTTCCACATCCGCAGAGGACATGCCGGCTCCGACAGGCGGAACCGCGCTAGGCGCCTGACCTGGCACGCTCGTGCTATCGGCGCGGAAATAGCGCGCGTGGTTATTGTTGATGTCGCCGACGAGGGCTGCGTATCCCGCGGCGGGGTCCGTGCTCGCAAAAAGGTTGCCACCGTAGCCGGCGTTGCCCGTGCGAACGTAGCTCTTAAACTGCTCCGGCCAAATCCAGTAGAGGGTTTTGGGTACGGTTTTGGTCGTGCTATTTGAGTCCGCAGGGCAAAAGTCCGACGCCGGAATGGTAAAGCTCTGCGTGATGACGGTAACGCTGGCTCCGTCCTGGGTCACCGTGGTTGTCGTGGGGACCAGCGGATTGGAGTAAAAGCCAGAGGTGTCTTTGCCCTGAAAAACCAGGATATGACCGCGCACCAAATCTTTAAGCGAGTTGATGATCTCTTCGTTTTTCGATGCATCCGCAGCGGAGCCCATGCCGACAGCACTCGTCTGGACGGAAATCTCCCAGGTCATCTCCACCGTGATATCGTGCAGATCGTTGCAGAGCGGCTTGACGTTGAGCTGGAGCTGACCAGCCGACCCCGGAGAGAGACTGCCATCGGCACTCATGTTATTGAGGTTGAAAAGATTGTTCACGGCAAGGCTTGTACTGTCCGACGCGTAGTTGTCCTGGGCGTCGTACTTGCCCGCCGTGCCGCCCTGCGTTCCCGAGAGCACAAACCGCGGACCCTTCGCCCCGATCGTGCTCCCCGTGGCGCTCACTCGGTTATTCGCGGCAAACCAGGCCAGGCATGCAAAGATGGCAACGATGGCGGCCAGCACAAACAGACCGCTCACCAGGAAATCCTTCCAGAAATCCTTGAGGGTCCGCGCGTGCTCGTCGGCAGCTTGGCGGTACTCGGCCGCCGTCTTGTGCTGCTGGAGCTCGCTATGTCGGTCCATGCCACTCATCGCTTGCGTTTGCCCTGCTAGCGGGCGTGCCATCCTTTCCGCTTGGTCGCGATCAATCCGTTGCTCGTAGGCATAGAATTCAGGCAGAATACAACACCATACGATAAGGTAAAAGAATAGCATTGACCTGCGGTTTGCTCCACAGCGCAAGCCTTAATGATGTCTTAAAGATTACGAATAGCAGCTTCTTCCATATGCCAAGGACATGGTGCAAACAAACCTGACCACTTGCACCAATCCGCAGCACCGGGCAGCGGGCACACGGCGTGCCGCCCCTTAACACCCCAACGCGCGCACGGGTATCACGTAGATACCGTCCTCGACCTCGCGGGCGTACTCACCCACCCCCACAATCACGGCCATAAACTCCGGTTCGCGTGTGCGTGAACGAGGATTTCCACAGACCTTCTTGCGAACGCGCTTGAGGCTCTCGACGCCGGCGCTCGCTTTATCTTCACTCACCTTAATCTCAAAGGCGGCCCACCGTCCGTCGGCTAGCTGCACGATAGCATCGCACTCAAGGCCCGAATCGTCGCGATAATAGCGCACGGGCGTGCTATCCAGCAGGTCGAGCGAACGTGCGTAGACCGAAAGGTCGCGTATGACCAAATTCTCAAACACCAGACCAAATGTCTGCCAGTCGGCAAGCAGCGCCTGCAAGGACATACCTAGCAAGGCGCAAGCAAGGCTCGGATCTGCCAGATAGCGCTTGGGCTTGACGGTAAAGCGTCGTTTGTCGCGCGCGGCGGGAACCCAACCGGGGACCTCCTCGAGAATGAACATGCCTTTGAGGGCATCCAGGTACCTACGCACCTTGGTCTCGTCGGCAAACGCTGCGGGCTCCTCCTCGGCACCGAACATATCCATAAGAATCGTTTTATACGTGGTTGCCTGTCCCAGATTGCGCGCGATCGATGCAGAGACTCGACGAGCAATATCGGGGTCGAGACCGACCGCCGGAAAGCTGCTCGAAAACGTGGTGTTGAGATATTCGCGGGCGATGAGCTGGGCGTCAGCCGAAACCATATCGATCGCCTCGGGCCAGCCGCCGCGGCAAGCGGCTTCGACAAGCCCCGGTGTATCGCCATTGCACCGACAGGGCTCAAAACGATGCTCAAACAAGCCCGCCAGGCTCACCTTGCCGTTGGACTCGCCTGTCTCGGCAAGCGTCATGGGGTGCATGCGGACGCGGCCGATGCGGCCGGCTCCACTATGCGCGGGCGCCTCCGCCTTTGAGCCAAACGCAGGCGTGGAGGAACCCGTGAGGATATAGGCGCCGCGCGTACCCCGGGTGCGGTCAACCTCGTGTCTAACGTAGTCCCAAATTTGGGGAACGCGCTGCCACTCATCGATAATATGCGGACGGTCTCCCAGCAACATCATCGCCGGGTCGGCACGCGCGAGGTCGAGATTCTCGTCGACATACGAGACGGACGCCCCATGCTCAAGCGCGGCCCACGTCTTGCCACACCACTTGGTGCCTGCAATCTCGACCGCGCCAAAGACGTGAAGGTAGCGCTCGATTTGCGCATCCACGATACGTGGGATGTATCCGTCCCGATGTAGCCTCTCACCTGCCATGAGCCACCCCCGCAGATTTCCAGGTCCTGCTTTCTGATTCTTCTATTCCACTGTAGCAAATTCGGATTTTCGGGTAGTTGCGATTCGGATTTTCGTGTTCATATAGTTCGGATTTTCATGTTCTAAGGATTCGGATTTTCGGGTGCTCAAGATTCGGATTTTCTGAACCCGCTGATCAGGGACACTCTATTGGCAAAAAGGCGGGGAGCGCCGATACGGCACTCCCCGCCCACTCAATACGCGATAGCTTTCTTGCTTAGAGCTCGTTGGCCGCGTGATACGCCGTGCGAATGGCGCTCGCAATATCGGCGGTACGCTCGCCCGAGCAGTCGCCCACGCAGGTCACGGGCACCGTCACGCCGTCCAGGTCAAACGCGTTGGCCTTGGAGCCCACGGCCATCACCACGTAATCGCAGGCGATCTTCACCGGCTCCTCGGCGCCGTCCTCGGTGGTGCGAATGGCCTCCACGCCCTCGTCGGTAATGGCGGTCAGGCGGGTCTTCACGTGCTGCTCCACGTTGTGCTCGGCAAAATCGCTCATGATCAGTGGCAGAATGGTCTCGGACTCGCCCGCGGCAATCTTGTCGAGCATCTCCACGATCGCCACCTCGCAGCCGTGCTGCAGCAGGTACTCGGCAGTCTCGGTGCCCACCAGGCCACCGCCAATGACGGCGACGCGGCCCGTAAGCTCCACCTTGCCGGCCAGCACGTCCCAACTCGAGACGACCTTGTCCGAATCGGCACCCGGAACGGGGATGACCACGTCGTGCGCGCCCACGGCCACAATCGCAGCGTCGGCGGCGTTGAGGTCCGCGGGGCTAGCGGCATGGTTGAGCTCAACCTTCACGCCCAGGCCGGGCAGAATCTTCTCGTAGTACTCGACCGAGCGCATGATCTCGTCCTTGCGCGGGGGCGCGGCCGCCAGCACGATCTGACCGCCCAGATGATCGCTCGCCTCGTAGACGGTCACGTCGTAGCCGCGCTTGGCCGCCACGCGCGCGGCCTCCAGGCCGGCGATGCCGCCGCCCACCACGGCAATCTTCTTGTCGCCCTCGCCCGGTTTAATGGCGATGGTCGCCTCGTCACCGTTCTCGGCATTGAGCACGCACGAGATGTACTTGCGGTTTTGAATCGCGTCGACGCAGCCCTTGTTGCAGTTGAGGCACTCGCGGATGGGCTCGCCCGTGGCGGCCTTGAGCGCAATATCGGGGTCGCACATGAGCGAGCGGCCGTACGCGACGATGTCGGCCGAGCCGTCTTCCAGGATCTTCTCGCCGGCCTCGACCGAGACAACACGGCCGACGGTTGCCACCGGCACGGAGACCAGGGCCTTGACGCGCTCGGCCACCGGCAGCGTCCAGTTGTAGGGCATGGCGCCCATGGGCGGAATGGTGTCGCCCATGTTGCCGGTGTGGTTGGCCTGCGCGACCTGGATCATGTCGATGCCAGCGCCCTCGAGCAGCTTAGCGAACTCGCAGGCCTCGTCGGGCTGCAGGCCGCCCTTGCCGCGCGGCGTGCCGTCGGGGTTCTCCATGATCACGGGGAGCTTGTACTCCACCATCAGCTGCGGCGCGGCCTCCTTAATGGCGGCGACGACCTCGAGCGCGTAGCGGACGCGGTTCTCGAACGAGCCGCCGTACTCGTCGGTGCGCTGGTTGAGGATGGCCGAGCACAGCGAACCCACCAAGCGGTCGCCGTGGACCTCGATAGCGTCGATGCCAGCCTGCTGCGCGCGGGCGGCCGAGGCGGCGATAGCCTCCTTGATCTGGGTGAGCTGCTCCACGGTGGCCTCGTTCACAAAGTGCTGCATGTCGTGGTGCAGCTTGGCGTAGGCCTGCTTGCGGATCTCGTTGGACTCGGCCATCTTGGCGGCGAAGGTCTCCTCGTCGCCGGCGGCCTTGGCCTCCTGCGCGGCCTTGGCGGCGGCCATGGAGCCCATGACCATGCGGCCGACGCCGGGCACGTCGTACTCGGGGTGGAACAGCTGCAGCGCGACCTTGGCACCGTGCGTGTGGACGGCGTCGGCCAGCGCCTTAAACGTGGGGATCTGGGCGTCGGTCGCTAACTTGGGCGTGGGGCTTGCGGTCATAACGGGAGCGACGTCGCCGATGACGATGTAGCTCACGCCGCCACGGGCCAGGCGCTCGTAAAAAGCCAGGCTGCGCTCGCCGATGGAACCGTCGCGCTCCTCGTAGCCGGTGGTAAGCGGCGGGAACATAATGCGGTTCTTGAGCTCAAGGGGGCCAACCGTAATGGGCTGAAGCAGCTTGGACGCAGGTGTGGTCATGGACATTCCTCTCTTGTAGGCGCGGCGGCGATGATGCCGCGTAGTTGTCTAGAGGATATGGCATGGGGCCACAGGGGCGCAACGGAAATCGGCAGACAGCAGGTAGCGGCAGGTGGATGGGGCGGGGCCGGCTGCCGAAAAATCTCGTTCTGTAACATCTATCGGCCAAAAACGGCCCCACCTGTTACAGATCGAGACATTCCCCTCGGCCCATCCTCAACAATCTCAATCCGTAACATCTAGGCCCGCTTTTGACCCCTACCCGTTACAGATTGAGATTTTGTTTGAGATTTGCCGAGGGACTATATCCACGCGTCATCGAAGCCACTGCGACAGAGGTGCGACATTACTGCGACAGAGGTGCGACATTACTGCGACAGAGGTGCGAAATAGATCGACCACCTTACCTTATCGTGTAGAACTGTTTTGGGTCGTTATGGGATGAGCCGTGCCATTCGAGCAGCCCGTCTTCCTCAATTAACTTACCAAGCACCCGGCTTGCTGTGCGGCGATTTCTCCCGATGTGCGCTGCAAGCTCCCTTGCTGTCACCCTTCCGTTCGCAAAGGCCAACCTGACGGCGGCGAGCTCATACTCCCCCAATGAGGCGATCACCTCCGGTGATACCTTGTCCTCGAGAGCCTCGCTTCTCCTTACGGTTCTGGCAACGATATTGTTCTCAAGCGTTAGCTGAACCCTTGCCCCATCAGGTTCCGTGTAGACCGGATCATTGAGCAGAGAGTTTTGCATCTCGGTATAAATGCGCTTGACGCCCTCGTTTAGTTCCCGAACCCAACCGAATTCAACCAGCGTGCGCGCGATGCGTGGGTTGCGCGAGTAACGAGTGGTCCTCATGTTGTCGAGCGTCACGATATTGGGAAGCGCGCCTGGACTGATGATTTCCAAACGGTCGTCGAACATCGAGACCCGGATGTAGTCGCCGCGGAACGAGTAGTCGCGATGTGTCACCGCGTTGACCAAGCCCTCGAACCAGGCGAACTCAGGATACTCAGGCACGGTCTGGAATTTCCCGTCGGGCCCCAGGAACTGAAATTCGCGGAGCATGCTCGAGATGAGTTCGTAGGCGTCTTGGATCACCTTAGGCAGCGGCCCACAGAAGCTTCGTTCTTTCGTGATGTTGAGACGCTCGCCCGTCTCCATTTTGACGCCGTCGTAGCGCAGGACACGGACTCGCGCCTGTGGCATCATCGCGGACGGATCCAGCGCGAATAGCAGGGCTCCAGCAACGGTCAGCTTTCCGTCACGCATAAAACGACGACTTCTAAGGACCTGCTCGTCGGAAACTTCGGTTCCAAGAATCCCTTTGTAGCGATCAAGCACTTCATGGTCCACGTCATCTAGGGAGGAATCCTCAACAAGCTCGTCCTCGAAGATTCTCTGCCCCCTATCGTACTCGAGGGCAAATACCTGTTCGCGGCTGAGCCTCACGCTCTTGTCGTCCTGCCGCAAGAAAACCTCGCCGTCGCTCATGCGAGCAACAGAGTGGTTGGTCGAGGCATCGATGTCCAAAACGAGAACGAGGTCCTCCTCGCCCGAAGAATTGACCACGGGGATTCGGTCTTTGCGGACAATAGGGGTCGGCGTGCAAGTCGTAAGCGCAGCGCGCTCGAATTTCTCAATGTCGCGCGCACCGTTACGCTTGAAGCCCGTTACCTCACCATTATCCTCGATACCGATAACGAGCTTGCCTCCCGCCGAGTTGGCGAATGCACTAATATGCTTCGCAATCTCCTTGTCATCCTTGCGGGCGCTCTTTCGATCGAAGTACTGATTCTCCCTGAGAGTGGAAAATAGAATCACATCGTTTGTCGCGATGGGTTGCTGCATTGCCGCCTCCTTACATGGCTCCATAAAGAAGTGTAAGTCAAAGGCATCGTATAGACGGCCCCTACATAGCGGCCCCTTTATTGTTTTTAAGACGTCACTGTTTCTAGTTAAGGATCGTTAAGGGTCGTCGCAGCTCCTTCCAATTGGAATCTATCAATCGACAAGTCAATCCATCCAGCCCGTGATTATCGATAGCCCGTCCGCCTCACATAATAAAAAGAGTCAAGATTCACTCATAAAGGAGAGCAACAACAAAATCTCAATCTGTAACAGCTACTCGGCAAAATCCATCCCTCGTGTTACAGATTTAGACAAACGGGGGCCGGCTGCCGGAAAATCTCGATCTGTAACATCTAGCCGTCCAAATCGGGTCTACGCGTTACAGATCGAGATTTTGTTTGAGAGGTTGAGAACCGTGCCGAAAACATGGTCGTCAGATAATCAGAACCACCCTTAAAAAGGGTGGTTTGCTCTTAGGGTATAACCCACGGGCC
>CAMQHT010000040.1 GCA_947001705.1 uncultured Collinsella sp. | reverse complement strand
ACCTACAACAGCGCGGTTAACAGCCGCGTGCTCTACCATTGAGCTACCGAGGAATTAAAAAGCCCAGCGGAATGGGCTGAGAAATTCTGGCTCCCCGGGTAGGACTCGAACCTACAACAGCGCGGTTAACAGCCGCGTGCTCTACCATTGAGCTACCGAGGAATACGTGCGTGCTCTCAAGCAACGAAGTTTATTATACGGACGAATCAGCGCAGGGCAAGAACTTTTTTGAGATTTTTTCCGACCTAGTCATTGGGGACGTCCCCAATGACCACATGAAAGCGCCCCCAAGCGGATGTGCTTGAGGGCGCTTCTTGCTTGACTAGCTTTCGATATAGTCCTTCAGCTTGCTCGAACGACTGGGGTGGCGGAGCTTGGCCAGGGTCTTGGACTCGATCTGGCGGATACGCTCGCGCGTGACGCCAAACTCGCGGCCGACTTCCTCGAGCGTGCGGGGATGCCCGTCGACAAGGCCAAAGCGCAGCTCGATAACCTTGCGCTCACGATCGGCAAGCGAGTCGAGCACCTGAGTGAGCTGCTCCTGCAGCATGGAGAAGCTGGCGGCATCGGGCGGAACGATAGCCTGGGAGTCCTCGATAAAGTCGCCCAGCTGGGAATCCTCTTCCTCGCCGATGGGGGTCTCGAGCGACACGGGCTCCTGCGAGATCTTCTGGATCTCGCGGACGCGGTCGGCGCTCATGTCCATCTCGGCACCGATCTCCTCGGGGGTCGGGTCGCGACCCAGGTCCTGAAGGAGCTGGCGCTGCACGCGGACGAGCTTGTTGATAGTCTCGACCATATGCACGGGAATACGGATGGTACGGGCCTGGTCGGCGATAGCGCGCGTAATGGCCTGACGGATCCACCACGTGGCGTACGTGGAGAACTTGAAGCCCTTCTGGTAGTCGAACTTCTCGACGGCGCGAATCAGACCGAGGTTACCCTCCTGGATCAGGTCAAGGAACAGCATGCCGCGGCCGACATAGCGCTTGGCGATGGAGACGACCAGACGCAGGTTTGCGCTGATGAGTGCCTGCTTAGCTTCGAGGCCGACGTTCTCAATGCGCGTAAGACGACGCACCTCGGCACGCGTGAGCTCGAGCTCACCGGCATCGGCGGCCTCGAGCTTCTCGGTGGCCTCAAGACCGGCCTCGATCTTCATGGCCAGATCGACCTCTTCGGAGGCGGTCAGCAGGTCGACCTTGCCGATCTCTTTGAGGTACATACGAACCGGATCGCCGGTCAGCATCACCGTGGAGGCATCGATGCCACGCACGCGGGAGCGTGAACGGGACGTGCGCACGGTGCGCTTCTTCTTGCTCTTGGAAGAACCCATCTCGGCATCGGCCTGACGGGCCATCTTGAGCTCGTGATCGTCGAGCGAGCCGGAATCGTGCTCGTCGTCGTCATCAAAATCGTCGGTATCGGTATCGTTATCGTCATCGTCGACGTCCATGGGGGCGTCGTCGTTACCGCTCGCGGAGATAATCTGGATGCCGCTGTTGCGCAGCGCGGAATACACCGCGGTGAGCTGCTCGTCAGAAACATCGATATCCTTCAGGGCGACCTGAATCTCGTCCTCGGTTACCGAAGTCCTGTTTGAGCCGTTGCCCATGAGCTTTGCAACGTAGGATTCCAGCCCAGTACCCGTGCTCTCAGTCTTTTTTGGCACAGATTCTCCCTTCATAGTCCACAGGACTCAATACTTTAGCACACACATAGGCGTCTATACCCAAAAAGAGGACTGGATATAGGCGAGAATACGCTGGTTGACCACAACATCTAGGCTTGCTCGGTGCCCGCGGCCTCCAGGCCGATCAAACGGAACGGGTCCGCCACGCCGCCGATCGACTTTTGCAGCTCGCGTTGACGCTGCGAATCCTGCGCGGCCTGCACGGTCAGCGCGCGACGGGCCTCATCGTCGAGCGAACGGTCTTGGCGCAGCTTGGCCTGCGCGGCACGCATACGGCGCTTGATGGTGTAGAGCTCGAGCGTATCGAGCATGAACACGATGTTCGTCTCGGTAGGGTGTTTGCTCGTCGCCGAGATGCGCCCGGCGCTCACAAGCGTTGCCGCCTCGGGACACACCGAGCGCGCCGCATCCATGCAGGCTGCAGGATCGGTTCCCGGCGGCGTTGCCAGCACGGCCCATGCGATGGACTCGTGACGTGGGTCAACCCACTCGATGGAGCAGATGCGGTCGGCATACGTGCGGAACAGGTCGGGGTAGCTAGTAAGCATCGTCAACAGCTCGCGCTCCCCTGCCAAGGACTTGCGCTCAAGATCGGTAAGAACCATCGGCGCCGCCGCAGCCGGTGCGCCCGAACCATCAGCCACAGGAACAGCGCCCATACCATCAGGCACGTCGATCGGCGGCAGATCGTCGACGACCTCCACGGGCGCGGCGCCGTAGGCATCGAGCGGGACATAGTCGTACGGCTCCTCCTCGACCGGCGCGGACACCGGCGACGTCGCGCCCGATGCCCAAGCACCGCGAGATGCCCCCTGCGAACCAGACGTCCGACCGCCCGCGCTACCAGAGCGCTCGGCTTGCGCCCGCTGGCGTTCATAGTTCTGCTCACGACGTCGTTCCGCATCTTCGCGCTTGGCGACATCGCGAAACACGCGACCCGAACTCGCGCGAACCGTCTCCAGATCCAAACCCAGCAGATCGGCAATCTGGATAAAGTATGTGTCGATCATATAGCTATCGCGCAGCGGATAGATAAGCGTCAGCGCATCTTCCAGCGCCTTGGCACGACCGCCCGGCGTGGTGATGTCACTCGACTCCTGCAGCGAACGGTAGACAAAGTCCATGAGCGGCTCGGAAGCGTCGATGCGCGCCTGAAGCTCCTGTCCACCATGCGCCGTGATGAACTCCATAGGGTCGTTGCCGTCGGGCAGCACCACGCAGCGCAGGTCCATCGAATCCTGCTCGATAAATTGAATCGCGCGACGGGCGGCCTTCTGGCCCGCGGCATCGCCATCGAACATATACACGATACGCTTGGCAAAGCGGGTGAGCGTCTTGACGTGATGCTCCGTGAGCGCGGTGCCCAGCGTGGCGACAACGTTTTTGATCCCCGCCTCCCAGCAGGCGATGCAATCGGTATAGCCCTCCACCACGATGGCCGTATCTTGCGCGACGATAAACTCCTTGGCCCAATTAAAGCCATAGAGGTTTCGCTTTTTATGAAACACACTCGTCTCGGCGGTATTGAGGTACTTGGGTTGGCCGTCACCCATGATGCGCCCGCCAAAGGCAATGTTGTGACCCTGCTCGTCAAAGATGGGGAACATCACGCGGTCGTAGAAGCGGTCGGCAAGCTGCCCGCGCCCGCGGCTCACGGCAACGTTGGCGTCGATCATCTCCTGCGGGGTAAAACCCGCCTGGGACAGGTGCGACACCAGCGCGTTGCGGCCCGGTGCAAAGCCCAGGCAGTAGCGACGGCAGACGTCGCCACCCATGCCGCGGCTGGCAAAGTACTCGCGTGGACGGCCGTCCTTACCGCGCATAAGCATGGTGTGGTAGAACTGGGCGGTCTCGGCGCACAGATCGTAGATGCGGGCACGCTTGGTACCGCGTTCGCGGCGATCTCCGGTGTCATGCAGCTCAATACCCGCACGATCGGCCAAATATCGGATTGACTCGGGAAAGCTCAAGTTCTCGCGCTTCATGATATAGGTGAAGACGTCGCCACCCTCGCCGCAGCCAAAGCAATGCCACACCTGTGTGGCAGGGATAATGTGGAAGGACGGCGTCTTTTCGCCATGAAAGGGGCAGCAACCCCAAAACTCATGGCCGCGGGGCTTGAGCTCAACCGTTTCCTGCACGATAGCAACTAGGTCGGACGCAGCGCGTACCTGGTCTTTTTCCTCATCGCTAATCACGGATGCTCACCCCCTGCTCACCCAAATGATGACGGATATCGTCAATATTACCCTCGACGGTCGCGATAAGCTCGTCCAGCGAATCGAACACACGCGATGGGCGCAGCCAACGCGTAAACGCCAGCGACACCGAGGCGCCGTACAGGTCACCCGCATACCCGATCAAGTTGGCCTCGAGATGCGCCGAGGCGGAATCGTCGGCATACGTCGGCGGCAGGCCCACGTTGACGGCAGCGGGCCATACGGTATCATCGACCAGCACCAGGCCCTCGTAGACGCCATCGGCAGGTACCTGAATGCCCTCGGGCACCTGGATGTTTGCCGTGGGAAAACCCATGTCGGAGCCCTGGTGACGACCGCCGGCAACAATACCGCGCAGCATGTACGGGCGGCCGAGCAGCTCGGCGGCAAGCTCAACATGACCCTGGCACAGCTCCTGGCGAATCCGGGTGGCGCAGATTGTCTGTCCATCGACGCACAGCAGCTCGTGGCCATAGACGTCAACGCCGCGCTCGGCACCCCATGCCTGCATCTCGGCAACGCCCGATGCGCCGCCGCGACCCAGCCTAAAGTCGCTACCCACACGAATCGAGCGGATATCGACGACGCGCGAAAGCAACTTAAGAAAGCCTACGTGGTCAAGTGCCGCCACCGCGGGCGTAAAGGGAACGGCCACGACCGCATCGACCCCGGTCTGAGCCAAGGCATGTAGACGGTCGGCCGTCGTCATCAATTTTTGAGCGGGCGAAGGGCTCACCACAACGTCCGGGTCGGGATCGAAAGTGACCACGACCGCCTTGCAGCCATGGGCACGGGCATCACGGACAAGCGCCGCAATGAGCTCCTGATGTCCACGGTGCACACCATCGAACACGCCGATGGCAATCGATGCGGCACCCAAGTGCTCGCACTCATCAAACGCATCAGCAGTGACGATGCGAGCCTCGTCCGACTCGCCCGCGAAAAAGATACGCGCGAGCTCGCGAGCGGACAACATCATCGAACACCGCCGATTGCCTGCGGAAACACGTGCTCCATGACAAAGCGGCCACTCTCAATGCGGGCAAGCGCCTTGAGTCCCTCATCGAGCACCAACGCAAAAGGCGACTTCGAGGTATCGAAATCGGCAAGCGCACGCTCAACGGGAATGCGTCGGCCGCAGAGCAGATCGTCGGCAAGATTGCCAGGCAAGTCAACACGCGTGGCGCCCAGGGCTGCAATGGGATCCAGGGCAAAGCCAGCCGCGGACTCGGGAGAAAGCTCCTCGACCGCATGACAAGCGCCAATGGAAACAACACCGGAGGCCGTGCGGCGCAGCGCGGAAATGTGCGCGGCGCTCTCGCAGGCGCGGCCCAAGTCGCGAGCGAGCGCACGGATATAGGTGCCCTTACTCACCGAGAACGCCACGGTCCACACACACGTATCACCTTCGCCGCCCACGGCGATCAGGTCGGCGGCATAGACCTCGACGGGACGCGGAGGTAGGTCCACCGCATTGCCCTCGCGAGCAGACTTGTAGGCGCGAACGCCATTGACCGAGATAGCCGAAAACGCCGGCGGCACCTGCATCTGCGGACCCAGCATGGCGGCCAGGCGCTCACGGGCATAGGCAGGATCGCGGAGCTCGTTGGCAACAGCCACCGTGCGGACCGCCTCGCCCTCCGCATCATCGGTATTGGTCTCGGCGCCAAACGAGATGTCGGCGACATAGCTTTTGGTATCGAGCGTGAGCATGCCCAGCAGACGGGTGGCCTGGCCCACACCCACCACCATGACACCCGATGCCATGGGGTCGAGCGTGCCGGCATGGCCGACGCGCCGCTCATGGAGGGCGCGCCGGCATTGCGAAACCACATCGTGGGACGTGCGGCCCACCGGCTTATCGACGGCGAGCAGCATATTCAGTTGAGAAGGCGTACGACGAGCCATGTACCATCCAAAAAGTTAAAGCTCGACGGTCACCGAAGCGGGATCCTCCCCTACCAGTTCGGCCAGCATGGGAAGTGCCACGGTGAGCGTCTCGAGAATCGTTCCGTTGTTGGAGAAACCGGCGGCAGCAGGATGTCCGCCTCCGCCAAAGGCAGCAGCGATCTCGGACACGTTGAGGTCACCCTTGGAGCGCAGGTTGCCGCGCACCTTGGTATCGCCCTCAATGCCCTTCAGGAACAGGCAGACCTCGACGCCCATCACCGAGCGCACCACGTCAACTAGGCCGTCGCACTCATCCGAGGTGACACCGCAAGCCTCAAGGTCACTCTGGTACGCGTAACTATACGCGACGCGCCCGTGGGCCACCGTCTTGATGCGGCCCATAACGATGGACTTGAGGTGCAAAAACTCAACGCGCATGCTCTGGTAGACCTCGAGTGCCACACGCGCTGGATCGGCACCGTGGGCAACCAGACGCGAGGCTGCATGGAACGCGGCGGCGTCGGCGTTTTGGTACTGAAAACGGCCGGTATCGGTAACCAAGCCACACAGCAGGCAGGTCGCAACGCCATCACGTGCGACAATGCCGCAATTGTCCAAGAAGCGGTCGATGATCATGGCGCAGGCTGCAGCTTCGACGCGCCTCAGGCTGAGCTCGGCAAACTCCTCGCGCGCCGGATGGTGATCGAAGCACACCACATGATTGGAGCGAGAAAGCACCTCGGCGGAATTATTGAGACGCTCGACGACCGGCACGTCCACCGAGATGAACAGGTCCGGATTGCCGGTATACGCAGATGCCGGTACCAGGCGATCGGAGCCTTCCATAAAGCGGTAGATGCGCGGAACCGGATCATCATCTGCCAGCAGCAGGGCAATGTCCTTATTAGGGAAAAACTTCATAAGCGAGAGGCCCAAACCCAGCACGGAGCCCAGGGCGTCGCCATCGGGAGAAGTGTGTCCCGAAATCGCAATGGAGGACGCACCCTCGATAAGCTCGAGGATGCGTCGCTGAATATCTGCAGACTCGCACGAGGCGAGGTCGGCGGAATTAGTCATCTAAAGCTGCCTCCTGGGCGGCATCCGCTATCGGATAGCCGTCCTCGTCCTTTTCGATCGCAAGCGTGGCGGGAACGTTTTCCAGCGCACGCGTGATACGCTCGGCCTCATCGGTCGAGCGATCGATGCGAAAATCGAGCTCGGGCGTGACACGCCAATCGAGCGAGCGAGCCAACAGGCTGCGAATACGGCCCTTGGCGCTTGCGAGCGCCTCCATGACCTCGTCGTAGCGGCTCGCATCGCACGACACGAACACACGCGCGAACGAACGGTCCACCGCGACCTCGACCGCGGTCAAAGTAACCAGGTCGAGACGCGGATCGGAAACCTCAAAGAGCAGGATATAACCGAGCTTCTCGCGAAGCTGCTCGCCCAGACGGCGGGTTGCCTGCGTTTGCTTCATAGCGCTACCCCCTACTCGGTACGGGCAACCTGGTCGATGCGGTAACCCTCGATCTGGTCGCCGGGCTTGATGTCCTGGAAGTTCTCCAGGCCAATGCCGCCCTCGGAACCGCTCTTGAGGCTCTTGGCCTCGTCCTTGTAGTGGCGCATCGAGGCGATCTTGCCGTTGAAGACCACGATGCCGTCGCGCACCAGACGCACGGAATCGGTCGCGGCGATCTCGCCCTCTTCGACGCGGACACCGGCGGCGATACCGACTTTGGGCACCTTGAAGGTGTCCAGGACGGTCGCGGTACCCGTGGAGACCTCGACCTCGGTGGGCTTAAGCATGCCGATACGGGCAGCGTCGAGTTCCTCGAGGCACTTGTAGATGACGTCGTAGCAACGGATCTCGACGCCCTCACGCTCGGCGGCGGAGCGGGCCTTACCGTCGGGACGGACGCCAAAGCCGATGATGATGGCGTTGGAGGCGTCGGCCAGGACGACGTCGGTCTCGTTGATGGCACCAACGGCGGAGTGGATCGTGTTGATACGAACCTCGGACTGATCCATCTTGTCGAGCGAGTCCTGAAGGGCCTCGATGGAACCCTGGACGTCGGCCTTGATGATCAGGTTGAGCTCCTTGACCTCGGCGTCTGCAATGGTCTCGAAGAGGTTCTCGAGCGTGACGTGCTTGACGCGGCTCTGCTCCTCGATACGGGCCTTGAGCGAACGCTCGTCGGCAAGGGCGCGAGCCTCGCGCTCGTCCTCGAACACGCGGAACTCGTCACCGGCGTTGGGCACAGACTGCAGGCCCAGGATCTCGACGGCGTCGGAGGGACCGGCCTCGGTGACGGCGCGGCCCTTGGGGTCGAGCATGGCGCGGACGCGGCCGTAGGTGAGGCCGGCGACCAGCGTATCGCCCACGTGCAGGGTACCGCGGGTCACGAGCACGGTAGCAACCGAGCCGCGGCCCTTGTCGAGCTTGGCCTCGAGGACGTTGCCGGAGGCAAAGGTGTCCGGGTTGGCCTTGAGCTCGAGTACATCGGCCTGGAGCAGCACGGTCTCGAGAAGATCGTCGATACCGATCTTCTGCTTCGCCGAGATGTTGACGAACATGTTCTGTCCGCCCCACTCCTCGGGGATGACACCGTACTCGGTGAGCTCCTGGCGCACGCGGTCGGGGTTGGCACCCGGCTTATCGATCTTGTTGACGGCGACGACGATGGGTACGCCGGCAGCCTTGGCGTGGTTGATCGACTCGACCGTCTGGGGCATGACGCCGTCGTCGGCGGCGACGATCAGGATGACGATGTCGGTCACCTTGGCGCCACGGGCACGCATAGCCGTAAAGGTGGCGTGACCCGGGGTATCGATGAAGGTGATCTTGCGGTCGTTGATCATGACCTGCGAAGCGCCGATGGCCTGCGTGATGCCGCCCGCCTCGCCGGCAGCGACGCCGGTGTGACGGATAGCGTCGAGGAGGCTCGTCTTGCCGTGGTCGACGTGGCCCATGACGGTGACGACCGGGGCGCGCGGCTTAAGGTCGGCGGGATCGTCGTAGAACGAGAAGGTGTTCTCCTCCTCGGGGGTGATGATCTTGATCTGACGGCCCAGGTCGTCGGCAACGAGCTCGACGAGGTCGTCGGACATGGACTGCGTCATGGTGAGCGGCGTGCCCAGCAGGAACAGGCGCTTGATGATGTCGTTGGCCGGAACGTCGAGCGCCTCGGCGAGCTCCTGGACGGTAACGCCCTGGGAGACCTTGATGGCGTCGAGCTCCTCGGGGTTCACGCCCTGGGCCAACGCCTCCTCTATCTTGCGCTCCTCCTGAGCCTTGGCAGCCTCGCGCTCGCGCTTCTCCTTGCGCTTCTTGCGGCGACCGGTGGACTCGCGAGAGGCCTCCTCGACGGCGGCGCGGGCCTCCTCGAGCACCTTCTCGCGGCTGTACTCCTCGGCCTCACGCGCCATGCGGCTGTAGTGGTCCTCATCGTTGCCGTGACCGCCCTTGCGCTTCTTGCCCTTGCCCTGCTTATCGGGGTTGGGGAAGTCCATGCCGGCAGCGACGTTGTTGCTGGCGTTGGTGCGATGACTGTGCGGACGGCTCTCGGAGGCGTGGCGATCGGAGTTGTTGTCGGAGGCGTTGCGATCGTTACGACGGCCACCGCGACGGTCGTTGTTGCCGCCACGACGGTTACCGCGCTCGGAGGCGCGCTCGGCCTTGGCCTTCTCCTCGGCGTCCTTCTTCTCCTTGAGCACGGTCTCCTGTGCGGCGATCTGGTCAAGCAGCGAACGGAAGCGCGAGCCGGAGTCGGAAGCGGGGACGGCGCGGCGCTGGGCCTCGCGGGCAGCCTCCTCCTTCTCGCGGGCAAGGCGCTCCTGCTCGGCCTTCTTCTTGGCCTCGGCCTCGGCGCGAGCGGCCTCCTCGGCAGCCTGGGCGGCGGCGAACTGGCGGCGCTCCTCCTCGCGAGCCTTCTCGGCGGCGATGCGCTCGCGCTCGGCCTCGGCAGCACGCGCTGCCTCCTCGGCGGCGGCTGCCTCCTCCTCGGCCTGCTTGGCGGCCTCGACTTCCTTGGCGCGGGCCTCGATCACCGAGGCGAGCTGCTTGCGGACCATGGCGACGTAAGCGTCCTCCAGAGCGGAGGAAGCGGACTTAGCGGGAATCTTCATTTCGGCGAGATGACCCATCAGTTCCTTGGAGGTCATGCCGAACTCTTTGGCCAGGGTGGACACACGGACTTTTGCCATATGACTTCACCTACCCTTTCTGGCACCTTGGGTGCCTAGAGACTGAACGAGCGTGGGAGATGCGCCGGGACCCGCCCGGCGCGACCGCGCGCTAGATCAGGTCCTCCGCATCATCGAAGGCGTCGGTGTCGTGGACACCGCAGAAACGGGAGCCGGGACGGGCCTGGTTGCGGCACTGGATGCCGTCCTCGGACACGTACTCGCAGCGACGGACGTCGTCGTCCTCCTCGTCACCGATCAAGTCGGCGGCGGGCTCCTCGTGAACGGGGACGTTCTTGAGAATGTCGGCAGCAAGGGTCTCAGACTTGATGTCGATGTGCCAGCCGGTCAGGCGAGCGGCGAGGCGGGCGTTCTGGCCCTCCTTGCCGATGGCGAGCGAAAGCTGGTCGTCGGGCACGATGACGCCGGCATAGGCCTTCTCCTCGTCGATGAGGACGCGGGTGACCTTGGCGGGCGACAGGGCGTTGGCGACGTAGACGGCCGGATCGGCATCCCACAGGATGACGTCGACGCGCTCGCCGCGGAGCTCGCCCACGACGGCGCGAACGCGGCTGCCCTTGGGGCCGACGCAGGCGCCTACGGGATCCAGACGATCGTCGAGCGAGTGGACGGCGACCTTGGAGCGCTGGCCGGGCTCGCGGGCGATCGACTTGATCTGGACGGTGCCCTCATAGATCTCGGGCACCTCCTGCTCAAACAGACGACGCATGAGCTCGGGGTGGGTGCGGGAGATGACGATCGGCGGACGGCTGTGCTCGCCGCGAACCGGCTGCAGGTTGGAGTTGGGATCGCGGACGTCGATGATCACGGCCTTGATGTGCTGGTTGTGCAGATAGCGCTCGCCCATCGGACGCTCGTTGCGCTCGTTCTCGTAACGGCGCTGGTCAAAATGCGGCAGCTCGGCCTCGACGCCATCGCGGATCTTGACGATCGTGAAGTCGGGCGTGGACTGCAACACGGTACCGCTGATGAGGTCACCGATACGTCCGGAGAACTCCTCGTAGATCTGCTCGCGGGCGGAGTTGCGCACGATGGCGTTGATCTCGGCCTTGGCGTGCTGGGCGGCGATGCGGCTCGTGTTCTTGGGGGTGACGTCGATCTCCTCGAACTCGGTGAAGTTGCCCTCCTCGTCCATGGAATCGTCAATCGGCTCCAGACGGTAGACGTAGATCTTGCCGGTGGTGCGGTCGATGGTCACCTTGGCGCCCCACTCAAGATGCAGGATCTCGGCATAGCTCTTGGCGAGCGACTGCTCCAGGCGGTCGATCAGGTAGAGCTGGTCGATGTGCCTCTCCTGGCAAAGCTCCATCAGGGCGGACATCATGTCGGATGCTGCCATCTTACTTTCCTTCCTTCGCGGGCTTGAAGTCGTAGGTGGGCTTCAACTTGCACTTTTTAACATCAGAGAAATCGAGGGTGACGGACTCGCCGTCCTCGAGCTCGAGGGTCACGTTCGTCTCGGTCGCAGCGGCAATCTTGCCGGAGTACTTGCGACGGCCCTCGATGGCGGTGGAGGTGAGCTCGCAGTTCTCGCCCACAAAGCGGGCAAAGTCGCGCGGACGGCGCAGCGGGCGCGCCATACCCGGGCTCGACACCTCGAGCGTGTAGCTCGAAGAAATGGGGTCGAGCTCCTCGATCACGTCGCCGACCCACTTGGTATTGGCCGTGACGTCGTTGAGCGACAGGCTCTGACCCTCGGCACCCTCGATACGCACACGCACGCAGGGGGCCTTGGTGGCGCCCACGAGCTCAACGTCGACAATATCGACATCGTGCTGGGGAGCGACGGCCTCGAGCGCGTCGATGATCGCCTGCTCGGTCTTGGTCTTGACCATTGCGGCACCTCCATCCATACAAAAAAGAAGCGGGGCCGAAACCCCACTTCTTTCAATTACAACTTCATTTGCAAGCAAACTATACCAATACCTGCGAAAACGTGCAAGCGCAATGGAAATTCGCAGGTCAGCGCGCCCACAGCTTCTCCACAAGAATAGGACAATTAGGCGAGGACTCCTGTGCGGTGCTCCCCAAAAGCCCCAAAACGGGCCATGCGTCCCAGCGCGCCGACCGAATCGGGCCCTATGGGCATTCCATCCCTGGGCGCACATCGGCCAGACTAGAGCTGAGAGGCTTTCTGTAGCGAGAAAGCCTGCCGCGCGCATTGACCGCACAACCTTCCGGATCCCCTACGGCAAGGAGACACCATGAAACGCCTAGGCACCCTCTGCACGACCGCGCTCGCCATTGCGGCCTGCTCGTTCGCTCTGACGGGCTGCAGCAACGTCGATGGTAAAACCGGACCATGCGAGCCGGATCTCGGCAGCTCCAAAGCAATCGAGAAAACGACACCTTCGGAGCGCTTCGACAAAATAGACGAAGATACAGTCGACCCCCAGGGCTTAGGTCCCGACCCTCAAGAACAGTTCCCTATCGACCTTGAGGCAGACGAGAACGTCCATGTTACCTGCGTGGGCAAGGACACGGATGGCTACGGCGACGCCGTATTGGTCTTTACGGTGGCAAACAGCACCGATGTCGACATGATGTTTGGCGATGTCGATGCTTATGCCTACGTCAACGGTGTCGTCCGCGACGTGCGCATGCGCCAGCGCGTCGCCGCAGGCGAAGAAACGACCGCGATGCTCACCTTTGTAGGCACCTTCGACGATCCGGACTTTGACGTGAACAACGACCTCAACGACATCTACCTCAACATCTGGATGTTTGAGGAGCAAACGGGCAACGTCTACTTTAGGGACCTGGTGCACATTCCGTAGCGGGTGGCGCTAGGCACAAGCCAAGCAGGGCATATAACGCAAAACGAGGGACGACCCCATCGGATCGCCCCTCGTCTTTAACACGTCAACTATGCGCGTGGCGTTTACTTGACCACCAGGTTGACCAGCTTGCCGGGCACGCAGATGGCCTTGACGACCGTCTTGCCCTCGGTCCACTTGGCGACAGCAGCCTCGGCGGCAGCCTGCATTTCCTCGTTGGAGGCATCGCGGGCCACGTCGATGCGGCCACGGACCTTGCCGAGTACCTGGACGACGATCTGCACCGTGTCCTCGATGGACTCGGCCAGGTCGAACTCGGGCCAGGCGGCGGTGTAAGCGTTGCCCTCGCAGCCGAGCGCCTCGTGCCACAGCTCGTCGGCCCAGAACGGGCAGATGGGCGCCAGGACGCTCACGATGTCCTTGGCCACGCCGTAGCACAGGGCCTTGTCGCGGTCAGCACCCTCGGTGGCGTTGAGGTAGGCGCTCGCCGCGTTGACGAGCTCCATGACGGCAGAGATCGCGGTGTTGAACTGGCCGCGATCGAAGTCCTCGGTGCACTTGGCGATGGTGCGGTGACGCTCGCGGTAGAGCTTCATCGCAACCTCGTCGAGCACGGACTTATCGAAGGCCACGTTGGCGTCACCCGACCGGACGAGCTGCCACACGATACGCCAGGCGCGCTTGATAAAGCGGTTGGCGCCCTCGACGGCCTTGGGATCCCAGTCGAAGTCCTTCTCGGGCGGGGCGATAAACAGGATCGCCAGACGCATGGTGTCGGCGCCGTAGGGCTCGATAACCGAACTCGGAGGCACGACGTTGCCCTTGGACTTGGACATGGTATCGCCGTTCTCGTCCTTGACCATGCCCTGGCACAGCAGGTTGGTAAAGGGCTCGTCCACGCTCAGCAGGCCCAGGTCGCGCAGTGCCTTGGTAAAGAAGCGGCTGTAGAGCAGATGCAGAATGGCGTGCTCAATGCCGCCGATGTAGTTATCGACGGGCATCCAACGGTCGGCCGCCTCGCGGGAGAAGGGCAACTCGGTATTGTGCGGGTCGGTGTAACGCAGGTAATACCAGCTGGAGCAGGTGAAGGTATCCATGGTATCGGTCTCGCGCTTAGCCGGGCGACCGCAGACCGGGCAGGTGGTCTCGTAGAAGTCCTTGCACTCGGCGAGGGTCTCGCCAGCGCCCAGGTCCAGGTTCTCGGGCAGCGTCACCGGCAGTTGATCCTCGGGCACGGGCACAATGCCGCAGTGCTCGCAGTGGATGGCCGGGATGGGGTTGCCCCAATAGCGCTGGCGGCTGATGAGCCAGTCGCGCAGGCGGAACTCGACCTTGCGACGGCCGCAGCCCATGGCCTCGAGGTCGGCCACGATGGCAGCCTCGCCCTCGGAGTGCTTACCGCCGCGCATGCCGGTGTACTTGCCGGACTGGACCAGCGTGCCCTCGGCAGCGTGGGCGCAATCCCAGTCGACGGTCTCGGCATGGAAGGTATCGATGGTCTCGCCGCTGGCCTCGACGGCAGCGCGATCATCGTCGTCCAGGATAATCGGCACGATCGGCAGATCATACTTGCGGGCGAACTCAAAGTCGCGCTGGTCGCCGCAGGGAACGGCCATGACGGCGCCGGTGCCGTAGTCGGCAACGACGTAGTCGGCAACCCACACGGGGACCTTCTCGCCGTTGACCGGGTTCACCACGTAGCGGCCGGTAAAGGCACCGTGCTTCTCGAGGGTGCCCTGGGCACGCTCGACGGCGGAGATATGCTTGGAGTCCTCGACGATCTTGGTCACGGCCTCCTCGTACTCCGTACCCTCGACGAGCTCGTGCAGACGAGCGTACTCGGGGGCCAGGACAAAGAAGGAGACACCGAAGAGCGTATCGGCACGCGTGGTGAAGACGGTGATCTTGCCCTCGTCGCCCTCGATGGGCTCGCCATCCTTGTCGCACAGGGTAAAGTCGACCTCGGCGCCCTCGGAGCGACCGATCCAGTTGGCCTGCATCTGCTTGACGCGCTCGGGCCAGCCGGGGAGCTTCTCCAGATCATCGAGCAGCTCCTGGGAGTACTCAGTGATCTTGAAGTACCACTGCTCAAGGTCGCGCTTCTCGGGCTCGGTGCCGCAGCGCCAGCACTTGCCCTCGGTGACCTGCTCGTTGGCCAGAACGGTCTTGCAGGTGGGGCACCAGTTGACCGGGTTCTTCTTACGGTAGACCAGGCCCTTTTCCCACAACTTCTCAAAGATCCACTGACCCCAACGGTAATAATCGGGGCTGCAGGTCTTGACCATGCGATCCAGATCGTAGGAGAAGCCCATGCGCTTCATCGTGGCGAGCGCCTGGTCCATGTTCTTATACGTCCAGGCGGCAGCCTGCGTGTTGTGCTTGATGGCGGCGTTCTCGGCAGGCAGGCCAAAGGCGTCAAAGCCGATGGGGTGCAGAACATCGTAGCCGCGCATGCGGGCCTGACGGGCCATGGCATCGCCGATGGTATAGTTGCGCGCGTGGCCCATGTGCAGATCGCCCGACGGATACGGGAACATCTCGAGCACGTACTTCTTGGGCTTGCTGGCGTCGGTGTCGACGGCAAAAAGGTTGGAGTCCTCCCAGGCCTTCATCCACTTGGACTCAATGGCCTGCGCGTCGTAGGCAGGGATCTCATCCTTATGATCTGTGCAATCGCACATATCAGCTCCTTTAATCTTTAATGGGGTCGGTCGGCTTAGCTTTATTCGCTACTGCGGACAGTCCTGCGCAAGACGAAGAGCACATTAAGTGCTCTTCTTTGCGTGCGGAACTTGTAGCGAACAAAGCTAAGCCGCCCGACCCTAAGGTTAACTTGACTGATGATAGCAAATACAACAAGCGAGATGTCTGCGACTTGCAGGCATCTCGCTTTATCTAAATAACGTGGTTGATACTCAACCTTTATGTGCAACCCGTTCTAGAACGAACGGGTTTTCCAAGTGCCGCAGATTGCCGTGAAAGAGGAGCGAGGCGTACTTTGGTACGCAAGCGACGGTTTGAACGGCAAGATGCGGTGCCTGGGAAAGCCGCTTATCGATAAGACACAGACTGCTGGGAGTCCTTGACGACAACGTCGTGGGCGCCGCCTTCGACGATCGAGGTCGAGCTTACCAGTGTCAGGCGTGCCTTTTCCTGGAGCTCGGGGATCGAGAGGGCACCGCAGTTGCACATCGTGGACTTGACCTTGTAGAGCGTGCCGCCCACGCCGTCCTTGAGGGAACCGGCGTAGGGAACGTAGGAGTCGACGCCCTCGACGAAGCTGAGCTTCGCGGCGCCGCCCAGGTCGTAGCGCTGCCAGTTGCGGGCACGTGCAGAACCCTCGCCCCAGTACTCCTTCATGTACTGACCGTTCACGTTGACGCGCTCGGTCGGGCTCTCGTCGAAGCGGGCGAAGTAGCGACCCAGCATCATAAAGTCGGCACCCATGGCAAGGGCGAGCGTCATGTGGTAGTCGTAGACGATGCCGCCGTCGGAGCACACGGGCACGTAGACGCCGGTCTCCTCGTAGTACTCGTCGCGAGCGCGGCAGACGTCGATCAGCGCGGTGGCCTGGCCACGGCCAATGCCCTTGGTCTCGCGGGTAATGCAGATGGAACCGCCGCCGATACCGACCTTGATGAAGTCGGCACCGCAGTCGGCCAAGAAGCGGAAGCCCTCGGCGTCGACGACGTTACCGGCACCGACCTTGACGTCCTCGCCGTAGTTGGCGCGGATCCACTCGATGGTGCGCTTCTGCCACTCGCTGAAGCCCTCGGAGGAGTCGATGCACAGGACATCGGCACCGGCCTCGATGAGCAGCGGCACGCGCTCGGCATAGTCGCGGGTGTTGATACCGGCACCGACCATGTAGCGCTTGTCGTTATCGAGCAGCTCGTTGGGGTTGGTCTTGTGGCTGTCGTAGTCCTTGCGGAAGACGATGCCCATGAGGTGATCGTTGTCGTCAACGATGGGCAGAGCGTTGAGCTTGTTGTCCCAGATGACGTCGTTGGCAACCTTGAGGCTGATGTTCTTGTCGCCCACGATAAGCTGCTCACGCGGGGTCATGAACTCGGAGACCTTCTTCTGGTGGTCATCGCGGCTGGGGCGATAGTCACGGCTGGTGACGATGCCCAGGAGCTTGCCCTTGGGGGTGCCATCGTCGGTGACCGGCATGGTGGAGTGACCGGTCTTCTCCTTGAGCTCGATGACCTGTTCCATGGTCATGTCGGGGGTCAGCGTGGAATCGGACTGAACAAAGCCGGCCTTGTGATCCTTGACGGCCTTGACCATGGCGGCCTCGGACTCGGGGGTCTGAGAACCGTAGATGAAGGACAGGCCACCCTCGGTAGCGAGCGCGACACCCATGTCGACGCCCGAGACGGACTGCATGATGGCGGAAACCATGGGGATGTTCAGGGTGATTGCCGGCTTCTCACCGCGCTTAAAGCGTGTTAGCGGCGTCTTAAGAGAGACGTTGTTGGGGATGCACTGCGAGGACGAATAGCCAGGAACCAGCAGATACTCCGAAAACGTGTGGGACTCACCGGGAAAGAACGTAGCCATGTTTCTCCTTTTTCCATGCGACCGGTCGGCTGCAGGCCTCATAGGACCCAGCCCAACCTTGGGCGCCCAATACTGGGGAAGTATCTTAACGCACTTTGACTGCTACAATGCATGATTTAAGAAGAGCACACGAGGGTTTGACGCAGGCTTTGCGTTTACCCAGCAAACACTTTAGCGGGGAGATGCGGAGCACATGGAGTACAAGACGACGGCAAAGTTGGTCATTCAAGCGTGCGACAAAGACCTGCCGGGCGTGTTTGGTCATGGCTGCGTCTTGCTGCTGCAGGGTATTGCCCGGGAGCACTCGCTCAACCGTGCCGCCAAGAGCATGAGCATGGCGTATTCCAAGGCATGGCGCATCGTAAACGAGGCTGAAGGGCAGCTGGGCTGCAAGCTCATCGAGCGCGACGGCGCCCGCGGATCCACCCTCACCCCCGCCGGCGAGCGAGCCATAGCGGTGTACGAGGAGCTGCAGGCTGACATCAACCAGGCCATAGCCGCCAAAGCCGACGTCCTCATCGCCAGCATCAACGCGGAGTAGTCCTTTTAGGCGGTTTTTAGCCCACAGCGCCCTCGGGTTGAGGCTCGCGCCACAAAACGGGCCCATCTACTACGTTTAGTTGAATACCCACGACCATACCGGACATTATGAAATTAAAACCGCTGGTAAACAGCTTGGTAATTTTCAAAATAGGCGGGTGTGGTCGACCCCTAAGGGTTAAACGTAGTAGATAGGCCGTTTTCGTGGCGCAGTCCCCCACGGCCCATTCCCAAAAAGACTACCCCGAGACAAGCCCCAAAATAGCTAGTTGCGGAGGGCGTTGTCTAGGGCGGCAGCTACGGTTAGGGGGTCGTCGGTGCCGGCGAAGAGGCGGATGGCGCCCCCCTGCTTACCGCGCGGGGCCGAAAGGCGCGTTGCTGAGCCGCCGGCGGGCGACGTGCGGAACTCCCCCGGCAATGTGTCGAACAGCTCACCAGCACTTCGCTCGATAAGGTCAAACTCAACTGCCGGGCCAAAGCCGTGCTCGAGGATTCCCGTTGCAACCGCATGGTCGGGATGCGAGGTCAGCCCGGGATAGCGCACGTTGCGTACCATCTCGTTGGCGGCCAGATACTCGGCCAGCGCACGGGCGCGATCGAAGTGGGCCTGCATGCGAGCGTCGAGCGAAGACAGCCCGCACTCCAGCACACCGGCCTCATCAGCAGGCAAATCAAGTTTGACCAAGCCACAGCCCTTAAGCAGAGCATGCGCGCACTCGGCAGCGGCATCCACGCGATGGCGCTTGAGCTGCGAGCGCGCGACCGATACGGCAACCAACTTGTGCGGAGCATCGCCCGCGCATACGCGATCAAGTGCCTCGAGCGACAGCACGGCACCCAAGCGCAACGGATCGCACCCAAAGACACCAGCCACGGTGTTATCCACCACGAGCAGCGCATGAGCCTCACGCGCGGCGCGTCCTAGCGCGCGCAGATCGGGCACGCGCAATCCAAACCCGCCAATAGAGTTGACGAACCACCACAGGTGCGGTCCCTCGGCATCAAACGAAGCATCAAAGCCCTCGGACGCGGCATTAAACGCCGCAACCGACGGCTCCCCCACCATAGCCACGCCGCATCCATCAAAGCTGCGCGCAAACGAATCGGCAAAGTCATCGGCAAACGCAACCAGGCGATCGCCGGGACGTACAATCCCCAACAGAGACAGCGCCGCCGGCACATGCGGCGCTGCAGCAAGACGCGCCTCACGCGCTCCGGCCCTTGCAGCCCAGGCCTCTTCTAGCTGCTGTACATCCACACGGCACCGTCCCTTCATAAGCAAAAACCCACGATGCGGGTGTTTCCCGCATCGTGGGCAACGGCTGCAGTATAGCGCCGATCGGCGACGAAGCGCCTAGATGCTGAGCGTGTGATAGGTCACGCTCGCACCCGGAGCGTCAACGGTCACGCCATAGGCCTCGGGTGGCCAAAAGCGTCTGCAACGTCGAGCATCTCAAAGTTGGCATCTCAGCTGTCAAAGATACGATGCACCAACACCGCGAGTTCCTCGGCACACAGCAGGGGAAACGGCGCATCTGCCGCACCCTGAAGCGCGACCGACCCGCCCGAGCATGCCTCGAACAACGGCACCAAAAATGGGTCGGTTAATGCCGGCGATGCGGTATACAGATACGGCACGCGCAGGACTTTGGCTTGGATGCCGTCGCGCGATGCATAGTAACGGCACAGGTCGTTGGCAGCGCGGGCGATAATGCCCTTGCCCGTCTGGGCGCCACTGGCGGCCGTGGCGTCGTCGTCACATCCGCCAGTGGTGCCCTCTGCACCCGCGGGCCCCGCAATAAACAGCAGCTGCACATTGCGTCCCATACAGGCACGAAACACCGAGCGCAGCAGCCCAATGTCGCCAAAAGTCTCGGTATGCGGGGTGAGGTAGGAAGAAAGGTAGACCACGCGCTCAAACTCCTAGGCCTGGTCCAGGTGCTGGAGGAGCTCTTTCCACGAAGCATGGAGCGACGACTCATCGCGGCGCGCGTCCTGCGCGGCTACGACCTGCACATGGTCGCCGGGGAACGCCTTGGCGCAAAAGTCATCGTCAACATATGTGGTGTTGCCAACAACCAGCACTTCCACGGCGTTCCCCCTCCCCAAAAATCTACTTTTGCCATAGTCAAACATGCGTATTGTACGCTGTAAAAGCGAGCCAAGGCGCCTTTAAGGCTGTTTTAAGAACTTTTTAGAGGATGTGAGAGTGGCAACTCATTCGACTTAGATTCATCGAGGAAATGCTATTCACCCTGAAAAGGCACATCGCAATCTACTGACAGCTCTGCAGGAAGAATGGCAGGCGATGCACATTGCTCTCGCACAGAATCATCAGATGAAAGAAACGGCAACTCTTTGGAATGGCTGGCGATAACCTGCGGAACGATTTTGATACCCAAAGCAAGCTCGAACCTAGCGATCGTCTTCAGCGTCATATTGGGCTGAGAATTCAACAGCTTCGAAAGCGACTGAAGGCTCACGCCCATACGCTTTGCCAAATCGCTTTTGCTTAAACCCAGACGCTTCATCTCGCGATGAACAATAAACTCGATATCTAGTGCGTGTTCATAAGCGCGTGTTTCGCTGGTTTCTGTATCGGCGTAAAAATCAGATAAATCTACTTTATTCATTGTGTTCTCCGTTTCGAAAGCCAAGTATAAAAGTCAAGGCTCAGATTCCAGAAGTTGACGTGCTATTCTGGCCGATCATTGTTCGAGCGGTTAATTTCCGCTTAGGGTCTGACAACATTTTCTGGAATTGAGAGTTGTCGGGAGAAGCCGTCAATTCCCAAAACGGTCGACCCTTGAGGTCTCTATATTCGACAAGATCATATCCTTCTGCCAAAGGGCACCTCCCATTTCTAGATGAACTTAACTTATAGGTTAAGTTCATCCATTTAAATACATATAACGAGGTCCAGACAAGATTCCTCTGCCCCAATCGATAAACAAACCAGTCGAGCTTATGCAAAATCCGGAAGTGTGCGGCATATTCTAGACACGTCAACCACACTGGATAGTGGCAACGCTTCTACCTGCGGGTTCTTTTCATGAAAAGGACGATGTGCTCGAGGGTTCCAAAATTTGCCGCATGCTTCCGTCGGGCGTTTCCGGAAGTGCGGTGAAAAACCGAGATCGACAGACCAGACCCCTGTTTTAGCCTTCCGCGACCTGCGGTTTTGTTGCCGAAATTCGGTTTATGCTCGGAGGTTTCCGATTTTTCCCCGCACTTCCGAAAAGCACCCTTAAACCGCGCGTCCCGAAGCGGAAAACCGCCGGATATTTGTTCTCCCCAAATGAGATCCTTGTTTTGCCTGGCCGAATCTTACATCCAAACAAAAAAAGAGGACCGACGCATCAACCCTCTTCAGGTGTCGCCCGAAGGCTTCCAGCGCAATTGATTTAATTCTAATCGATATCACTTGTTTGACCACGATCACGTCAACCAGTAGAAGCCGCCCATGCTCGATCATTCCATTGCCGGGATGGTGCTTGGCTAGTACGTCACACATTGCATACATGAAAAAAGGGCAACACTCTCAATTTGAAAGCGTCACCCTTAAAGCTCCCAAAGAGCTTTTGTATTGCAGGAAGATACTCTACACTATCTTCCCTTGATTGGCGGGTCGAAACAGACACCATTGTGATTTCAAGCAGAAAGCGTTATATTAAGTATGCATTTGCACGTGGTGTTCGCACTATACGCTCAGATGCCATAGTTTACAAAGATGGCCTTCTTCATAGACGCTAGGTGGGATTACTCACTAGTAGCCGATATGTCGAAGGCCTTCTTGTACTTAAGGAAATCATACATTCTAATAAGCCGTTTCAGCTCGCTATTACCGTGGATTATCTTGCGATCGTCCGTGATGAGCGCCCTCAGATATTCAAGCAACTTATTTAGATCGATCTCATCTTCTTCAAGTAGCACAAGCTTTTTAAATGCTTCCTCAAAGCCTTCGTTAGCTATAACAGACTGAACCGAGTGTCTAATTCCCGAATGATGATAGCTACCTTTTGCCTTTCGTAGGCTGTTGTTTAGAAAAGCATCTAAATCCTT